>DGGW01000005.1:0-24421 GCA_002393065.1 Alphaproteobacteria bacterium UBA3864
AGGAAGCCCTCAAAAAGGCGCTGTTGCCGCAGGATGACGATGAACTCGGATCGGACGGCAAGCCCAAGAAGAAACGCTCCTTCGGGTTCCTGGACGACATGAGCGCGTTCCCGTTGTGCAAGAACTGCAATACGGGCAGGACTCTGCCGCCCGCGGAAATGCAGAAATTGGTAGCCACGCTGAAATCGGTCGTCGCCGAACCGCCCAAAGCGGATAAACAGGAAAAGAGCGAACCGTTGATCGACAAACAGCTGGCTTTGTTCCCCGATCAGGAATCCATGGATTGGGCGGCCAACGTGTTCGCCATCGCTTCCGCCCTGACGAACGAGAAGAAGCCTTTGGTCTGGACGCTGTATCAGGCGCCGCTGGACGCGCAGACGAATCTGCTTTCCGGACGCGACGTCGCGGCGGTCAACCGTTTCAGATACGTGGAAATGAGGACGAACGGCGCGAAAACGGCCAAACGGTTCGGAACGGCCGCCGCTCAGGAAACGGCTCTCGGACAGGGACGCGCGCCCCATTCGATCGTGTTGCGGTTCTACAAATCGTCCGCCGACACGGAACCGGAAGCGCAACTTCGTTTGGGCGAGTTCTGGTCGATCGTCCGGATTTATCTGAAAGACGGCGGATACACCGATCCGCAATCGGGAAAGATGTACGTTCCTTTGACCGTCAGGGATAAAACGGGGGCGAAGTTCGTGTATGTCGTCGGCATCAAAATGAGCGCGCCTCTGCCGAAACCGGAGGAATGGCCGACACGGAAAAACCTGCAAGACGCGATCGCGTCCCTACAGGAAAGCGCTTCCGAAGAATAATACTTGCTAAAAGGCGGCCGTAACGGTCGCCTTTCAGCGTCTTGAAAAAACGAGGAAACGATGAAGCAGACCAAAACGACTTTAAAAGAGCTGACGGCACGGTATCGGGCGGTTTTACTGAAATGCGCCGTCGCCGGATTGACGGTGTGTTCCGCGTCGGCCGAAGCCGCCCAGTTTTCCGACGGGACGAACACTTATATCGGTTCCTTCGGCGTTCCTTTGACGGTCTATGACAACGACGCGACCGTCGGAACGTTCTACGGCTTTTCGTGGTCCGCCATAGCGAACGCGGAAATCAGCGGCGTGACGACGACGTTGGACAACGCGTCGCGCGTCGGCACGGGGTTGCTGTCTCTGACGCAATCGACGAACGCGTACGCCGAAATCTCGGCGTTGACCGCCGGTCAGATCACGACGGCGACGAATAACCTGATCACCGTTCTGACGGCGATGAACAACGGCAATAAAAATTACAACGCTTTGCCGGCCGGCGTGAAAGCGGCGCTGGAGGTTTTGAGTTTCAGCGGCAGCCAGACGATCGCGGAATATCTGCAGGCCACCTGGCCGGGAGCGAGCGCGAACATGACGGACGTCCGGAACGCCTTGCTCAACGATTACGAAAATTTCAACAGCTTCGTTAATACGCCGGAAGGTTGGGACGCGACCGTTTCGATCGCCGATTCGACCCTGACGCTGAACGGGACGTCTGCCGTCGTCAACAGGGCGAAAGTTTATCCGGGCAGCATAGCGATCAACAATTCGACCATCGTCGCCAACGGCACGAACGCTTTGGCGACATACTCGGGATCGACGACGAACATCACGATGACGGGGGGATCCCGTCTGCAGGTCAACAACGGCGCGACGCTGACGATCCAATCGAGCGGCAACCGCGTTTCGCTGACGAATTCGAATTTAACTCTGAACGGGACGATTACGGGCAACGTTTCGTTGAGCGGAACGGCGGCCCTGCAGGGGACGGGGACGATCAGCGGAAATCTGGACGCGGCGTCCGCGTCGGTGCTGAACATGCAAAACGGCGCCATCGATGCCATCACCGCCTCAACGGTGACGGGCGGGGATTTCTCCGTCGCTTTGGACGTCAACGCGATGGCCGGCACGATCGACCGTTTCACGGCGGGGACGTTTACGACGGGAACGATAACGGTTTCCGGATTGAATTTCCTTTCCGCCGAAAAGAATTTCGCGCTGACCGTGCTGGACGGCAACGCGTCGGGAGCGACTCTCGTTTTGTCCGACGCCGTCAGCACCGCTTACAATACGGACGGAAGCGTCGTGGAGTGGCGCAACAATCTGACGCCGGCCGCGACGTGGGAAACGGAATTCACCAAAACGAAGTACACCGTCGAAACGACGAAGACCCTTACCGTCCAGAACAACAAGACACTGATCTTCACCGTAAACAACAGCGGGGAAACGGCAGGAGAAACGCTGTCTTTGGGCGACACGCTTGAATTACTGAACACGATGGACGCCGCGACCAGAACGATGACGAACGGCACGTCCGCCGACGGCTACACCGTAACGGACGACCTGGGGGCGACAGCGGCCGGGACCTTCACGATCAACGGCGCGAAAACGGGATCGGGCGCGGCGACGATCGACATGGATTCGCACACGGGGTTTTCGGTCGGCGAGGGCGCGACGCTGACCCTGCAGAACATCGTTTTTGCCGGCAACACCGGCGACGCCGGTTCCGTCCTGACCGTGGCGGGCGGCGCGGCGGGGCTTTCGAACGTTACGATCGGCAACGCCGTTTCCGTGACTTCGGGCACTTTGACGTTGAGCGGCGGGAACGCTCTGGGAGGACTCAACAACGCCGGAACCGTCACTTTGACGGGTGAAAACCGCATCGGCGCGATGAGCGGCGCGGGCACGCTGACGAACAACGGGTCGCTGACGCTGAACGGCGCGACAAACGCGCAAATCATCGGCGGAACGGGCAGGACTTATATCGACGCCGCGCTGACGACGACGGCGGCGATCAATCAGGCGATCACGATCAACGGCGGCAGGATGCTGACGGCGTCCGCGGAAAAAATAGGCGGCGCCGTGACGAACGGCGGCGTTCTCGCCCTGACGGGCGGAACGCTCGACCGGACGGTTTCGGGCGGCGCCGTTCATATCAACGGAAATGTGACAAGCAACGTTTCCCTGTCCAACGTGACGATTTCCGCGGGGAACGTTCTGACGATCAGCGCGGGCAACGTCGGCACGGGGCTGACGAACAACGGGACGCTCTCTTTGTCGGGCGGGACACTGACGAAAACCGTGTCGGGAACGGTCCATATCGACGGCGATGTGACGAGCAACGTGGCGTTGTCGAACGCGACGGTCAACGCGACGAAAAGTCTGACGATCGGCGCGGGCAACGTCGGCGCGGGATTGACGAACAACGGCACGCTCGTTTTAACTGCAGGGACGCTGGGCAACGCTTTGGAGGGAACGGGGACCGTCCGGATCGGCGGCAACGTCGCTTCTTCGGTCGCTTTGAACAACGTGACGATCGAATCGGGCCGGAGGCTGACGATCGGCGCGGGCAACATCGGCGCGACCCTGACGAACAACGGCCTTTTGGCTTTGTCGGGCGGGACGCTCGACACGGCCGTTTCGGGAATGATTCAAATCGCGGGCGATGTGACGAGCAACGTGGCGATGGCGCACACGACGGTCAATTCAGGCCGGCGGCTGACGATCGGCGCGGGCAACGTCGGCGCGAATTTCGTCAACAACGGAACGCTTGTCCTTTCGGCGGGGACGTTGAGCAACGCTCTGACGGGATCGGGCGTTTTCCAGATCAACGGCGACGTCGTTTCCGAAGTCGCTTTGCACAACGTGACGATCAACGCGGGCAAAAAGCTGACCATCAGCGCCGACAGCGTCGATAACACGTTCACGAACAACGGTATTTTAGCCTTGTCGGGCGGCACGCTGACGTCGCTCGCGACGGGAACGGTCCAAATCGACGGCGACGTGACGTCGCAGGTGTTGGTAACGGATACGGTGATCAACGCGGGGCACACGCTGACGATCGGGGCGAACAACGTCGGAACGGGAGTGACGAACGTCGGAACGCTCGTCCTGACGGACGGGACGCTGCACCGCGCGGTTTCGGGGGCGGGCGCTTTTCAGATCGACGGCGACGTCGTGTCCGCCGTCGATTTGGCGAACGTGACCATCAACGCCGGTAAGAAACTGACCATCAACGCCGACTATATCGACGTCGGGGAGTTTACGAACAACGGCGTTCTGGCGCTGTCGGGCGGGACGCTGGGAACGGCCGTTTCGGGAACGGTTCATATCGACGGCGATGTGACGAGCAGCGTCGCTTTGTCGAACGTGACGATCAACAGCGGTAAAAAGCTGACCATCGGCGCGGGCAACATCGGCGCGGGATTGACGAACAACGGCGTTTTGGCTTTGTCGGGCGGCACGCTGAACACGGCCGTGTCGGGAACGGTCCTGATCGACGGAAACGTAACGAGCAACGTGACGCTGTCGAACGCGACGGTCAACAGCGGCAGGACGCTGACGATATCCGCGGACAACATCGGCGCAAACCTGACGAACAACGGCACGCTCGCCTTGTCGGGCGGGACCCTCGAAGCGCCTGTTTCGGGGACGGGCGCGTATTGGATCGACGGCAACGTAACGTCGGAGATCGCTTTGTCGAACGTAACGATCACGGCGGGCAACAAACTGACGATCGGCGCGAGCGACATCGGCGCGAACCTGACGAACAACGGCACGCTCGCGTTGTCGGGCGGGACGCTGAACACGGCCGTTTTCGGAACGATCGAAATCGACGGGGACGTCGTTTCCAACGTCGATTTGGCGAACGTGACCATCAACGCGGATAAAAAGCTGACCATCGACGCCGGTTACGCGGACGGGACGTTTACGAACAACGGTATTCTCGCCTTGTCGGGCGGGACGTTGACGAGCGCTATTGCCGGAACGGGAACCGTGCAGATCGCGGGCGACGTGACAAGCGCCGTCGCTTTGGCGAACGTGACGATCAACAGCGGTAAAAAGCTGACGATCGGCGCGGGCAACATCGGCGCGGGATTGACGAACAACGGCGTGCTGTCGCTGACGAACGGAACGCTGGCGACGGCCGTGTCGGGAACGGTCCGGATCGACGGCGACGTGACGAGCAACGTGGTGCTGTCGAACGCGACGGTCAACAGCGGCAGGACGCTGACGATATCCGCGGGGAACGTTGGCGCGAACCTGACGAACAACGGCACGCTCGCCTTGTCGGGCGGGACGCTGGCAACGGCCGTTTCGGGAACGGGCGTTTTCCGGATCGCGGGCGACGTGACGAGCGAAGTCGATATGGCGAACGTGACGATCACCGCGGGGAACAGGCTGGCCATCAACGCCGGTTACGTCGACAACACGTTCACGAACAACGGTACGCTCGCTTTGTCGGGCGGGACGCTCGGAACGGCCGTTTCGGGGACGATCGAGATCGACGGGGCGGTCACGTCGTCCGTCGCTTTGTCGAACGCCACCGTCAACGCGTCGAAGAGTCTGACGATATCCGCGGGGAACGTCGGCGCGGGCGTTGCGAACAACGGCACTCTCGTCCTGACGGGCGGGACGCTGAGCAACGCGGTGTCGGGCGCGGGCGCCGTTCAGATCGACGGGGACGTCGTTTCCGACGTCGATATGGCAAACGTGACGATCAACGCCGGCAAAAAGCTGACCATCAACGCCAACTATATCGGGGAAGGGGAGTTCACGAACAACGGCACGCTGGCCTTGTCGGGCGGAGCGCTGATAGAGGATGTCGCCGGAACGGGAGCGATCCGGATTGACGGAGAAGTCATTTCTCTGGTCTCGATGGGGAACACAACGATCAATCCGGCCGGCGAGCTGATGCTTTTCGCCGACGATGTCGGGGCGAATGTTACAAATAACGGCAGACTGCTTGTATTTGAAGGAACATTGAACAACGCGATCGCCGGCAGCGGCGAAACGGAAATCTACGGCACCGTCGTTTCCAACGTCGCGCTGTCAAAAGCGTCGGTCGAAGAAGACGCAACCCTGACGATCGGGGCGGAGAACGTCGGCGCGGACATGACGAACGACGGCACAGTCGTTCTGACGGGCGGGAACCTGACCAACGCTTTGGCGGGGACGGGAAGCATCCGGATCGACGGCAATGTTTCGTCCTCCGTCGCGCTGTCGAACACGACGATCAACGCGACGAAACAGCTGACGATCGCGGCGGCGAAGGTCGGCGCGAACATGACGAACGACGGCACCCTCGTTTTGACGAGCGGACGGTTGAGTAACGCTGTGTCGGGGGACGGCGCCGTTCAGATCGACGGCATCGTCGTTTCCGACGTCGATTTGGAAAACGTGACGATCAACGAAAACAAGAAACTGACCATCAACGCCGATTACGCGGACGGGACCTTTACGAACAACGGGGCTTTGGCCTTGTCGGGCGGGACGCTGGACACCGCCGTTCTCGGAACGGGAACGGTGCAGATCGCCGGTAACGTGACGAGCAACATCGCTTTGGCGAACACGACGATCCTTGCCGGCAACACGCTGACCATCGGCGCGGGGAACGTCGGCGCGAACATGACGAACAACGGCACGCTCGCTTTGTCGGGCGGAACGCTCGGGAACGCCGTTTCGGGAACGGTCCGGATCGTCGGCGACGTGACGAGCAACGTCGCTTTGGCGAACACGACGGTCACCGCCGGCAACACGCTGACCATCGGCGCGGGCAACGTCGGCGAGAATATGACGAACAACGGGATTCTGGCCTTGTCGGACGGCACGCTGACGAGAACCGTTTCGGGAACGGTGCGGATCGTCGGGAACGTGACGAGCGATGTCGCTTTGGCGAACGCGACGGTCACGTCGGGCAACACGCTGACCATCGGCGCGGGGAACATCGGCGCGGGATTGACGAACGACGGCACGCTCGCTTTGTCGGGCGGCACGCTGACGAGGGCCGTCGCCGGCACGGGAAGCGTCCGGATCGACGGCGACGTGACGAGTAACATCTTGCTGGCGAATACGACGGTCAGCGCCGCGAAAATCCTGACCATCGGGGCGGGGAACGTCGGCGCGAACATGACGAACGACGGTACGCTCGTTTTGAAGGACGGGACTTTGGCCAACGCGGTTTCGGGGGCGGGCGCCGTTCAGATCGACGGCAACGTCTTTTCCGACGTCGCTTTGGCGAACGTGACGATCAATCAGGGCAAGAAACTGACCATCAGCGCCGATTACATCGAAGACGGACTGTTTACGAACAATGGCGTCCTCGCCTTGTCGGGCGGCATCCTGACGACGGACGTCGCCGGCATGGGGACGATCCGGATCGACGGCGACGTCGTTTCGCTGGTCGGGTTGGGGAACATAACGATTTCCTCTTCCGGCGAACTGATCCTTTTCGCCGACGATGTCGGCGGAGCCATCGTCAACAACGGCAAACTGATGCTGTTTGACGGAACGCTGAACAACGCGGTCGCCGGCGCCGGCGAAACGGAAATCATCGGCGATGTCGTTTCCAACGTTGCGCTGTCGAAAGCAAAGGTCGATGAAGCCGCGTCGCTGACGATCGCCGCCGACAAGATCCGTACGGAAATGAGGAACGAGGGCGATCTGATCCTGACGGGCGGGACGTTGAGCAAAGCCCTGACCGGCGCGGGCGCCGTCCGGATTTCCGGGGACGTCGTTTCCGAAACGGGATTGTCGAACGTGACGGTTGACGCCGGCCGGACGCTGACTTTGGATTCCGGCCACGTCGGCGCCGGCTTTACCAACAACGGAACGGTCGTTCTGACGGGCGGAGAGATTTCCAATCCCTTGTCGGGCAACGTTACGATGACCGGCTATACCGAAATGAAAACGGGCGCGGATTTCACCGGCGCGCACATCGACCTGACCGGCGGGGAACTGGGAATCGGAACGAACGCGCTGGTCGCGGACGCGGTAACGGGCGGAAGGATTTCCTTGGACCTGAAGGAATACGCCGCGGCGGAAACGATCGTTACGACGACGCCCGCCGGCACCGTGAAGCTGGAAATCTGGCCGTTCGACGTGACGAACAAAGCCGTTCAGCACTACACGCTGACGTCGACGGACAACGGCTATTCGGTAGATTTCATTCTGCCGGAATTTTTCGCCGTTTCGAAAACGCCCTTCGCCAAGGAGGACGCGATGACCATCGGCGAATTCGACGAAGCGTCCTGGACGGGTGGGGATCTGTACGTCGTCGCTTTGAACGTGGCTGAAATCGCGGCTTCGGAGCTGGTCAAGAACGGATACGCGCTGACGACGGACGATAAGAATGCGGTGACGAAGCTTTCCGACGATGTGGAAGACCGTTTGACGGGGCAGTATCAGGCCAACTATGAAGCGATCAACGACGCGCTGATCTACGGCTTTATCGAAGAGGACTACGGCCGGATCAAAACGATTTTGGCCGAAGCGGGGACGGATACGACGCCTGCGGCGGCGCAAACGGCCGTGTCGAACGCGCAGACGGTGATGTCCGTCGTTTCTTCGCGGTTGGGTGGCGCGCCGTCTTCACCGGCCGCGCACGGGCGTTCCGGCGGCGATTTCGTCGCGGGAAATTCCGCCGTTTGGGCGCAGGGTTTGGTGAACAAGGCGAAATTGAGCGGGACGAACGGTTTTGATTCCGATTCGACGGGCTTCGCGGCCGGCTACGAATACAACATCGACGATTCTTATAAGGTCGGCGCCGGTTACGCTTTCTCGTCCACGGATATCAAAACGGAACGGAGCAAGACGGGTATCGACACGCACACCTTCTTCGTTTACGGCGAATACAAACCCGATGCCCTTTATATCGACGGGACGTTGAGTTACGGCCGTTCCAAATACGACGAAAGAACAAGAATGCTCGGCTTAAAGAGCGATTACAAGGCGGACACGCTGGCGCTGCAGGCCAAGGCGGGATACGCGCTCGAATTTTTCACGCCGGAAGCGGGATTGCGCTACATGAACGTGGCGGAAAAGGCTTACACGGACTTTTTGGGCGCCAGAGTTTCGGGCAGGACCACGCAAACCTGGACAGTTGTCGCGGGCGCGAACGCGGCGAAGGACTTCGTTTTCGAAAAAGGAACGGTTTCCGGACGGGTAAGCGCGGCGTTGACGTACGACCTGACGCAGGGCGGCGCGAACAGGACGGTGTCGCTGGTCAACGGGACGAGCTATATCGTGCGCGGCGAAAATATGCCCCGCTTCGGTTTCGAAATCGGTGCGGGCGCGTCGTACAAGCTGAACGAAAAAACGGAAATCGGCGTTTCGTACGAGGGTAAATTCAAAAAACGCTACGCCGACCATACGGGAATCCTGAACGTCAGATACGCGTTCTGACCGTTTGAAAACATTTTTATCGGAACCTCCTCAACGAAGCGTCAGATTTTGACGCTTCGTTGTGCTTTACTGAAGAAAATCGGATGAAGGAGGTTTCAAATGACGGAAGGGCAGTTTTTAGTTTTAGCGGGCGCGATTCCGCTCGGTTTGTACACCACTTTCGTTCTGATCGGGCATATCATAGCCGCCTCGTACGCTTTCATCGTTGTTATTTCAATAGGTGTTTTTCTGACGATCATTCATATTTTGATGTGGGTCAGCAGGTGGGACGAGGAGAGGGTGTCCGCCCATACCCCCGAGGAAGAAAAAAGATTGGATAAATGGGAACGTCATTTGAGGGACAGGGATTGGGCTGTCATGAGCCAATCTTGTTTGCCGAAAAAGGCAAAGATGTGGCCTTATGCGCAGCAGGAGGAATTCATGAAAAGACAAGAGGAGGCGCTGAAGAAGGAATGGGCAGAATATTATAAGGCGAGAAAGGAGTACGATAAAAAGAAGAAGGCCGCCTCGCGGAGGAGAAATCGCCGTCGCGTCCAACGGTAAAGTAAGTTGTTGATTTTGCTGGTTTCTTTTTGAAAAAAGGTTTATTCCTGCCAGAAAGATTATAATCCTCCGGTCGAAAGGAATAAGAGATGGGTACGGACATTTTTCATCTGAAACAGCGCGGGACGACCGTTTGCACGGAAATCATCGCGGGAATCACGACGTTCTTTTCCATGTCGTATATTCTTGCGGTCAATCCCGCGATTTTGTCCGCGGCGGGAATGCCGGCCGGCGCGATTTTTACGGCGACGGTCATCGCTTCGGTCCTTGTAACGTTGGTGATGGGGCTTTGGGCGAATTTGCCCGTCGTTCTGTCGGCCGGAACGGGGTTGAACGCGTTTTTCGCCTACACGGTTTGCGGCGTGATGGGATACAGCTGTCAAACCGCGCTGACAGCCGTGTTTTGCGAAGGCGTCGTGTTCTTTCTGCTGTCGCTGTCGAAGGCGCGGGACATCTTCGTCCGCAGTATCCCGCCTTTCCTGAAAGCGGCGATCGGCTTTTTCATCGCGTTCATCGGTCTTCAGAACGGGGAGTTCTTGAAAAGAAAAGATTTCTTGTTTTTATTTGTTTTCCTCCGTGTTGGAAAGTGTTTTCCAACATATTGATTTTATTGGAATATCTTGTTTTCATTTCCTTTGAAAGCGTGTTCGGGAAAAGGCTGTTTCATTCAGTCGATTTCTTCACAGAGTTACCGTGGCGTTACCGCGGTATGAAAGGTAATGAGCTATGAATTTGAACAAGACTTTTATCAATTCACTGACGTTTGACGGCGTGGAAAAGACTTATTTTGACGACGTTTTGAAAGGTTTCGGCGTGCGGGTGGGCAAATCGTCCGCAAGCTATATCGTTATGTATCGCAACGTTTACGGCAAGCAAAAGAAAATCACGATTGCCAAGACGACGCAGATCGCTCCGGCGCAAGCCCGCGACGAAGCCAAGAAAATACTGGCTCTGGTCGTTCAGGGCAAAGATCCCGCTTCCGACAAAATCGAAAAGCGCAAAGAAATGACGGTCGCCGATCTTGCCGACAAGTTTCTGACCGACCGCAAGCCGCGCATCAAAGCGTCTTCTTTTGCCGTGTATTCGGCTTCCGTCAGAAGTCAGATTTTACCGGCTTTCGGGAACCGTTTTATCAAGGAGTTGCGCCGCGCCGACGTTCAAAAGTTTTATAACGATATGGTGGGCGGAGCGTATATGGACAGGCGTGGTTATCCGGCGGATCACATGTTTGTCGCGGCGGCGAATCACGCGCGAAAGACGCTTTGCTCGATGTATGAGTTCGCCATTCGCAACGATTGGGCGGATATGAATCCGGCAATCAGACTGGACACGATTTCCACGGCGAAAAGAATGATCTTCCTTGACGAAAAAGGGTTCGTGAAGTTCGGGAAGATTCTGCAAATCAAGCACGAACGGGAAGAAACGGTCAGGAGCATTTTCATTCTGTTGGCGTTGACGAGGTGTCGCAGAAGCGAGATCACGACGTTGAAGTGGGAATATGTCGATTTTGACAATCAGGCGTTTCGCTTTCCGGACACGAAGACGGGAGCGCAAAACCGCCCGTTCGGAAGCGCGGCGAAAAGGTATCTGCTGTTTTTGAAAGAACGGAGCGGCGATCCGACGGAAGGATTTCTTTTCAAACCGGCCGTAACGGCGAAGATGCCGGCGTATTTTGCGACGCACGTCAAGCCGGAAATCGGGATAACGGGCTTCTGCCTGCACGCTTTAAGGCACAGCTTCGCGTCAATGGCGGCGGCGTTGGGATATTCGGACAACATCATCGCGGGATTGTTAGGGCATCACATCAACACGATTACGAACCGATACACGCACCTGACGGAAAAAGTCGTCGTTGACGCTGCCAACGTCGTCAGCGAAAAAATCGCGGAATTGATCGGGGTGTAAAAAGGAAAATGCGGGGATTTTATCCCCGCATTTAATTTTGATTTGTTATCGTTTCAATAGGCTTTTTCAAAATCTTTGCTGATTACACATTTTCTGACGATGACAAAAAACTTGTTTGTATCTTTTTGTATGATATTCTGAATCCGCTGTCGGCTTCGGCAGTGGGGCTTAACAACCTCTCAACGAACGGTCTGTTGCCGAGAAGCCAGACCGACATCAAAAAACTTCTCCCGATCATGCTTCATGACCGGGAGATGATGTTATGTTCAAGCATTTTTGCTAAAAGCATCATGCTGTTTCGTTGCAGTTGTTAACTCCCGGTCGCCGATGCCTTTAAAGCACGGCGACTGATTGTTTTCGTTATATCGTCCGAATACGTCAGATTCTGACAGATGTTGGGCGTATAAGGAGAAAAGCAACAACAGAGGGATGCAATGAAACTTATTAAAGATAATTTCGACTTGTTTTGCGGTGGTATGGCTTCCGTCATAGCTCTTTTGATCACGATCATCAAATTCTGTTATTCCGGTCGGGGAATTTCAGAGCTTTTGAATTTTTTACAGGAGTTTTCGGGACTTTTTGTTTCCGTTTTAGTGTTCTTTGTCGCCGCGAAAAGCATTTTGCGCCAAATGAAACGTCGGGAAACATTTGTTTCTGTTTTAAAAGAAGAACTGGATTTATGGGCAGAAAGAAATGCGCCGTTGATTACGTTGAACGGAAAACGTGAAAAATCAGAAGAAGAAAATAAGAACTGTTACTATATGCTTTCCGACCACGATCATATTTTCGACGTCGGCGACGATTTCAGCGATATTAAAGCCCAACGCGGACGGTTTGTCGAATTGCCGGAAAGCTATACAAAAGAAAATAGGATTCTCTTTTTTCTGAACAGGGGAATGTTCATTGACAGAGCGAAAGCAAACGGAACGGAAGCAATTGATGAAATAAAGGTTTTAATGCATCGCGTTTCCAACTGTATCAGTGCCAAGTTCGGCAAAGACACTTTTGAAGCCAGCGGAGGATTCTGCAACAAGGATCAGATGCTGATCAAGGTTCGGATCAAGCGCGACCTGCTTGATCCCGAAGACGCACGCACCATTGTAAAATTGCTTGACTACGTAATGATTTTATACTTGGCTGCGGCATAATTTTAACTTTCTGAAAGGAGAAAAGAAATGGCAACAAAATGCAGATATTGCGGCAGTTCGGCTTATGGTTCGGGATGTTCGCACAGCCCGCACAAAAAGCACGAACATATTGACGACGAAAAGCATTGCGAATTTTGCGGCAGTTCGGCTTACGGTTCCGGCTGTTCACACAGTCCGACAAAGAAACACCGCCACGGTCACGGTGCAAACAAGTGTATCTGGTGCGGCTCCACGGCAAACGGCTCCGGTTGTCCGCACAGCCCGACCGGAAAGCATGAAAAATAATTGTTACCACTCCGCCCGTTATCAAATGCGGGCGGAGAAAAGATGAAAAAGACTAACTTACAAGGAGTATTTAACAATGAGTGAAAAAGGTGCAATCATACTGAACAAGATGTATGTGGGAAGTTATTTGCAAAATAATATCGGGCATGAGGTTATTAACTTATTTAAGGCGGATAACGGGAACAATTACATTTACGTCAATAAAGACGGAAAAACCAGTCAGGAAAATAATAAAGCGGTTTTGCTCGTGCGGAATGTCGAAGAAGGCGTTGTAGAAGTAATTGCAAAAGCCGATGTATTGGAAAATGTTTATCAAGTTTGTAAAGATAAAGATGATGAAGAGGCAAGAAGAAAGGTAAAACAATATATTGACAATAACAATATCACATATGGTGGCGTGAAATTATATGAATTATGGAAAGATGACTTGTATCCGTATGTCATCACATTCAGAGTCGATCTGAGAATGGTTAAAGAACCGTTTTATCTTATAGAACCTGTTGAAAATAAAGATAAAACGAAAAATCCAAGGTATAAAAATCACATATTCCTTCCGGAAAAACATTTTAAGTCGCAAAGCTTGAAAATATACTACACGAAAAAAGAGCAGCTTCAGGCTTATAATGAGTTGGAAGAAATTCTTAAAGAAGCTTCCTATTGGGAAATGGAGAACACGACACAAAAACTGAATATTGGCGAATACGGAGCTTTAAAAGCTCATGACAATATCCTGTCCGTGATAAAGAAAGAATATGATGAATTGGTCTTTTCCAATTTACTTGCCTACTTTTTCGAGAAAGATAAACGTCTGTTTTCCAAGTTTGCCGATGAAGTATTGGGTATCCAAGATTTCAGCAATCAATTTAATATCGTCAGAGAATCCAACAATAATATTGATTTATGGATTGAAAGCGATAAGCACATTCTTGTTATCGAAAACAAGATTAAATCGAAAATCAACGGTGAACGGCATGATTTGGAAAGTGAAGAAATTCAAAGTCAACTGAAGAAATATTATGATTATGCGGCAGATCAGGCGAGCAAAGAAGCCAAGCAGTTTAAGTGCTTTATTATTTCGCCGGATTACAACCGACTTGATATAAGCAAGTATGAAGCTGGAACTAACTATACGATCATACCTTATAGTAAAATTTATGATTTTTATTTTAAGTATGCGGGTGAAATGATCTACATAAATTATTTCCCCGAGTTTTTAGATGCTTTGAAAAAGCATTCTATGACGATTGATAACAGCAATTTTGAAGATATGAAGCGTAAATTTATATCCACAATCAAAGGAATAAGAGAGTTTGGCACTAATATTTGATGTTCATTTGAAATATAAACGCATTAAAAACTTCTAGTCTAGCGTTGGTTTTCCGTTGTCTGTTTGTCCGTGCTGACTCTGATATATCCGTAAACCGTCATCGTTCGATACCTCTTTCTTTTGAATGTTCTGCGGGCTTGGGACGGCCGGCGGCGGCGCGGGATCGTTTCAGCTGTTCAAGCGTTTTGTGTTTGCGGGGAATGACGACTTGCGTCAGGGAAAAGTCCCTGTCCCGGAACCGTGTCGCCTGCAATTCGACGCCGAACCGTCTGGCGATTTCGGACTGGCGCAAGCGCATTTGCTCGATTTCCCGCCGGTTGAACTCCAATCGTTTCAAGCCGTTGTTCAGTTTCAAAATAAAGTGAATGTGTTTGTGCCGTTGATGACGGTGTGCGGCGAACACATACGAATATCCGTTTTCGGCGAACGGTCGCATATATTCGGTCGCGAACGCTTCCAAATCCTCCGAGGCCATACCGCACCCGTTTGGGAAAGACACGATAAAATGAACGGCGCACCGCCCGTTTTTGCGCCCGCTTTCCGGTTCTTCGGTCAGCCGTTCTTTGAACTCCTGCGCCGTCAGACGCGTTTCCGTTTCGTCCGTCAACGTCAGCTTTTCCTCCAAGCCTTTCGACTTTTCCGCGACGTATTCCGCCATAGCGCAAACCGTGCCGACGCTTTTGGCGTAACCGACTATCTTGAACACAGCTTCAAACGGACGGGAACGGGACAGGCTGGCAAAGTGCTTTTGTAAAGGCGCGTAATGAAAGGGCAGTCCCGAACGTTCCCGCCGGATGCCGCGGATATGTTCGTCAAGCCAATCGTATTTGCTTTTAACCATAGTAATACCTCAACAGGCGGAGAATCCTTTCTCGCAAAAGCGCAAGACGTTCCAAGTGTTCTTTGATGTTTTGCGCTTCCGCTCCGCTGTTCAAAGTGCGGGCGATCTGGTTCAGATTGACGCCGATCCGGCGCAGTTCTTCGCGGATTTCCGTCAGCTTTTCGACTTCTTTCGTCCCCGGAGCGTTCGCTTTCGCCAATCCCGCCGCGATAAATCTGCGGGCGACGCCCGACGGGTTGTCGAACCTGTCGAGCATCGCTTTGTGTTCGGGCGGCAATCGTAAAGCAAATTTGACTTTCGCCATACCGCTCACCTCTGTTCCGAAGTCGAATGAACGGGCGCGGAAAGCTGCTCCGCCACCCAAGCGTCCAAGTCCGCGACATCGTAAACGACTTGCGTTTTGCCGAACTTGCGGAACTTCGAACCGCCGCCGATCGTCGCGTATTTCGCCAACGTCGCCGGCGTCCGGTTCAATCCCTTTTCCATCAGATAAGAGGAAGCTTCCTTGCGTGTTAAATACGTTTTCATAGTTTGGTGTCCTTTCGTAAAAATGACCGCTTTTTGACGGAACACTTCCAGAAAAGACCGATGCCAACCGCTTGGCAATTTTGCAAACGTGCAATTTCCGCCGTAAAAGCGCGAAAACGGCTGACAACTCTTTGAAATGAAACGGATTTAATTTGCAGATTGTCGGATTGAAAGGGACAGGCTTTACCGGATCGGGACAAAGTCGACAGGGCAAAGAGGCGGAAAGCGGGATTCTCCGTGCGATTTTGTCCGACAAATCGCGTATCCTGCAAAGGAAAGCCCCTCTGAAATATCAAAGACTTCCCCGCCGCCTAAATGTTTGAAAAACAGATATCCGACTTTTTTTGCAGGATAGCCTTTTTGTGGCACAAAAACGGCAAAAAAATTTCTTGTTTGAGAATGACGGTGTTATCTTTTATAAATAGGAAAAGAGGTGTTTTATGGTTGAAAACGAACGCACGGAATACAAATAAAAACTGACTGCCGCTTTGGAAAAGGAAGCGGTGGCGTTTCTGAACGCGCACGGCGGAACGATCTATATCGGCATTGACAGGAACGGAAATCCCGTCGGCGTTGACAAGTGCGACGCGCTTCAACTGGAAATCAAAGACCGCCTGATAACGGGGATTCGTCCGTCCGTTATGGGCTTGTTTGACATTGCTTGCGAACGTCTGAACGGTCGGGACGTTGTCAGAATTACGGTAGCCGAAGGCAAAGAACCGCCCTATTATATCCGCGCCAACGGTATGAGCGAACGGGGCTGTTTTATCCGCATCGGCAGTTCCGCCCAACCGATGACGCAAGAGCAGATCGACTCAATTTATTACCGCAGAACGCATACGTCATTGAGGAATATCCCGTCGCCGAATCAGCACTTGGCGTTTACGCAGCTGCATATTTATTATGCCGGAAAGAATCTGACTTTGAACGATTCCTTTGCCGACAATCTGCAACTGAAAACCGACGACGGACGGTATAATATGACCGCTTATTTGTGCGCGGACGACAACGGTATGCCGATTTTGTTCGCCAAGTATGCCGGAACGGATCGGGACGTTTTGACGGAAAACAAGAACTTCGGATATTGCTCCTTAATCAAGGCGACCGAACAGGTCTTGGATAAGTTTTCCGTTGAAAACAGGATTTACGCCCGCGTAACGGCGACTAAGCGCGAAGAACGCCCGATGGTCGATCCGCAGGCGTTGAGGGAAGCCGTTATCAACGCGATACTGCACAACGATTATTCATACAACAACCCGCCGAAGTTCGAAATGTTTTCGGACAGAATAGAAATCACGTCAACGGGCGGGCTGCCGTGGGGTATGACGAAAGAAGACTTTTTTAACGGCAAGTCGTGTCCGCGCAATCCCGAATTGATGAGAATTTTTCAGGATATGGAACTGGTCGAGCGTCTGGGGTCTGGCGTGCGGCGGATTTTGAACGCTTATGCGCCGGACGTGTTCGAGATTTCGGATACTTTCTTCCGCGTAACGTTCCGCTATAACAAGCCGTTTGCCGAAGCGGACGATAAAGCCGGAGAGAAAAACAGGGAAAAAACTACCCAAAAAACTACCCAAAAAACTACCCAAAAAATCTTGGAGGCGATTGAAGCCGATCCGCAAATCACCCGTCAGGAACTGGCGAAAATAACCGGTATTTCCGAAAGCGGCGTAAAATGGCAGCTGAAAAAGCTGAAAGAGGAGGGGATTATTGATCGCGTCGGTTCGCTCAAAGGCGGCAAGTGGGTGGTAAAGTAGATAAAGTTTTGATACTATACCCTATGGGTAAAAAGGTTTTTGAAAACGGCTGAAAGATTCCTTATGAAAACTTTTTTTGTGATTTGCGTGCTATTCTTTTTATCTTCCTGTTCGCAGGATTTAATTTATTCCGAGACAGCTCCGTCTTGGGTAAATGACGTCCGCTCGGGCAAAGGTTCTTTAAGAGTCAACAATGGTGACAAAGTTTTATTTAGAAGCAATCAAAAAGGAACCGAGCAAGAGAAACGGGAAAATGTTTGTACAAACGCAATACAAAAGAACATTTCCTATATTAAAAAAGCTTATCCGTTTTCCGTTCAAATCCCGATGACGATCGAACTGGTGTTTTTCGATCCGGAAATGAACGATTGTTCAACAACAATTAGCGTGTCCCGGCAACTGATGGAAAAGGCAGAAGCTTTGTCTGGACTGAACGGCCAATATGAAAAGGAAAAGAAACGGCTAAAAACGGAGACAAAGAAAGTTCAAACGGATTTAAATAAAGTGAACATAGAAAAACAAAATTTGGAAAAAGAAATAGAAGAATTAAATAAATTGATGGAAGAAAATCGAGGATATGAGAGACAGATTAAAACGCTAGAAGATTTTATAGAAAGTGCAAAAGATGAAAGAAGGCAGGTTAAAAAGAAAGTTGAAAATTACATATATACGGGTATGAATCAGAAAGAGGTTGCTAAAATAATGAAAGGGCATCGTTCTGAATTTATAGCTTTTTCTGAAAAATGTGGATCTTGGAGGACGGTAAATAAGTTAAAGGCGGAACGCTTTTTTGATTACCTTTTATGTTTTTCAGTATCAGGTATAGAAGATTCCTTAAATCCAAAAGGATGTTTTGTTGAAAAAATATGTAATTTAAAAGAAAATCATTGTTATACAAGAAGTCTGGATTATTAAAATGAAGTTTTTGTTGCATATTGTTTTCGTATCACTTTTATCTGCTTGTCATCAGGATTTAATCTATTCTGAAATAGCCCCGTCTTGGGTAAATGATGTTAGATCCGGTAAAAGTTCTCTAAGATTTAATAATGGTGATAAAATCTTATTCAGAACCAATCATAAAGGAAACGAGGGCGATAAACGTGAGGATATTTGCTCTTCTGCAATAGAAAAGAACATTTTATATATCAAAAAAGCGTATCCGTTTTATGCTCAAATTCCTATGACGGTTGAGTTAGTATTTTTTGATCCAAAAATGAACGATTGTTCAACGACAATCAGTGTTTCTCGTTTGTTAACAGAGGAAGCCAATACACTTTCTGGCTTAAAAAAACAACACGAAATCGAAATAGAGAAGATAAATAAGGAGAAAAGAAATTTTCAGAATAATTTGAAAAAAGCGAATGATGAAAAAAAAGCTCTTGAAACGAAGGTTAAAGAACTGAATAAGATATCTTCTAACAATAAAGGATATTTCAGGCAAATTAAAAGCATAGAAAAGCAGATTAAAGATATAAATATTGAAAGAAAAAAGATTCGAGATAATATTGAAAAATATGTTTATACGGGGATGAACTCTGATGAGGTCATAAAAATTATGAAAGGATTTGAAGGAATCTCTGGTAAATGGCTTTTGTGTGGTAATGAAGAAGATAATGCAGAAGAAGGATTAAGATATTTTGATTATATTCTTTGTGGAATAAAAACTTTTAAAATGCCTCATGTTGAATATATAAATGGCAAGTTGAAACATAAGGATATATATTTTTATAGTGGTTTTATCGAAAAAATTTGTAATGCTAAGATAGCTTCTTGTTATAAGAAAGAATTAAAATACTAAAATTAAATTCATAAAAAACAGGGCGGATTATTCCGCCCTGTCTGTTGATACGTTTTTGTTGATCCATTCGTCCAAATCGGCTTTGCGGTATCGGACGACTTTCCCCAATTTGACAAACGGCAAGCCGTATCGGTTCGTCATTCTCCAAACGGCAAGCGTGTTGATCTTGACGCCGATATAAACGGCGGCGTCCCTCGGTGTCATCAATCCGGCGGGGGATATGTTGCAGGCTTCTCTACTGGTTCGTTCCATGTGTTCCTCCTTTCTTTGACGAAGGCTTGAACACACAGAAACACCGGCGCACACGTCCTTCATCAAATAAATGATGTCGGTTTCGATTGAATTGTGTGCAGGCTCGGTAAATACCGGTCTGTGCTAAAAAGCTGTTATCAATCTAAGCATATCAACGCCTTGTTTGCAATATCCCCCGTGTATGATTGTGATTGATTATCATTACCGGACGGAAAAAAAGAAAATACGGATTGCGTTTTTTTCGCTTTTGACTGATGATGAATGAGGAAGATTGATGACATTTGAACGGTGTCGGGGTTGACCGTTGGTTGACCGGAGTTTTCCCGAAGGCTTTGTAAAAAGTCTGCCGGGAATCAAAAAAGCCCTTGAAAATCAAGGGCTTGTGATTGGCTGGGGAACCTGGACTCGAACCAAGACTAACTGAGTCAAAGTCCGTTGCCTTACCGCTTGGCTACGTCCCAACGACAATAAGATAAGTAATCTGTTTTTAAGGGCTTAGTCAAGTAATTTATGCACGCTTTAAATTTTAATTGTTTTTTTTATCAAATCGGGTATTGTGTGCTTTACAGACGCGCCCGTAGCTCAGCTGGATAGAGTATCGGCCTCCGAAGCCGAGGGTCGTGGGTTCGAATCCCGCTGGGCGCACCATTCTTTAAAAAAAACGGCCGTCGTGGTCGTTTTTTGCATTTACGGGGCGGAAAAATGAAAATCGCCGTTTTAAGAGATGACCTGATAAACCCGTCTTCACCGGACGCTATGGATACGTTGACGGAGGCCGGATTTATCGAAAGCGTTTTATTCGACGGAAACGAAGTCCGGCAAATCCCGTTTTACGCCGATTTGAAAAAGACGATCGGCACGCTTCAACGGTATTCCCCCGATGTCGTTTTCAACCTGACGGAATCCGTTTGTTCTCAGGGCGGATTGGCGGTTTTCGCGCCGCAGCTGTTGGACATATTGCGTCTGCCGTATACGGGAAACAGGACGTTCGCGCATCTGGTCAGCGCGGACAAGGATTTGGCAAAGCGGCTGTTTTTGCAAAACGGATTGCCCGCGCCGTCTTCGGTTTATCGGGCGGGGGCAAGCTATTTGCTGAAAGCAAAAACGGAACACGCTTCCGCGCATTTGGACGATACCTGTGTCGTTTCTCCGGCGTCCGAAGACGAATTGCGGAGTGCGTTGAAACAAAAAGAGCGGGAAACCGGTCTGGCGTGGATCGCCGAAGAATATATCGACGGGCGGGAATTTAACGTCGCTTTGTTGGGCGATGAGGTTCTGCCGCCGGCGGAGATGTGCTTTTCCCCCGATTTCAAAGGGCATAAGATTCTGACGTATGAAGCGAAATGGAACGAGGACTGCGACGCTTATCAACTCAGCCGCCGGTCGTTTGACGTCGAAAACGAAGTCAGGGAAAGGCTTTCCGCCGTCGCTTTGAAATGCAAAGACGTTCTGGATTTGCGCGGCTACACGCGGATCGATTTCAGGATGAACGCCAAAGGGGTACTGTTCATCATTGATTTGAACACGAATCCCTGTATCGCGCCGGATTCCGGTTTTATCGCGATGGCGCACGAAGCCGGATTGAGCGATAAAGAAGTCATTGAAAGGATCGTCGCCAATGCTTTTTCGAAATGAGATTTTTCCGCGGGATGTGGACGCTGTTCGCGAAATTCTTTCTTCGACGGGATTTTTTGAGGAAGCGCCGGATGAAATCGACGTCGCGATCGAATTGGCCGAAAAAGCGTTGGCGGACGGCAATTCACCGGAAAACTACGACTTTGTTTTCTTGGATGACGGGGACAAAACGCTTGGCTACGCCTGTTTCGCGCGCGTGCCCTGCACGGTGTCAAGCTTTGAAATTTACTGGATTGCCGTGCATAACAACTGCCGCGGACAAGGGCTTGGCAAACAGCTGATGAAGGAGGTCGTCCGTCTGGTGAAAGGTTTCGGGGCGACAAAGCTTGTTTTACAGACGGCCGGACGGGAACAGTATCTGCCGACGCAAAAATTTTATCAATCGTGCGGTTTTAAGGAAGAAGCGCGCCTGAAAAACTACTATGCGGCAGGGGACGATTGCCTGATTTACACGATGGATTTCTAACCGTTTTTGACTCTGTGAATCGCGGATTTCAGAATTTCCCCGATCAACGTCTGGTAATCCATTCCTGCCATTTTACATAAAATCGGCAAATCGGAATAAGTCGGATTCAATCCCGCCAAAGGATTGACTTCGATAAAGCGCGGCGTGCCCTGTGCGTCCAGCCGGACGTCGATGCGTCCCGCATCCAGACAGTCCAAAGCTTCCCACGCTTTCAACGCCGTTTCGGCGACTTTCGGTTCGTCAACCAGAACGTATCTGACGCGGTCTTCGTATTTCTGTTTGTTTTCGTAGGTGTACGCTTCCTGTTCCGCTTTTTCGCCCAGAACGATTTCCGCAACACCGATGACGCGGGCGTTCTTGCCGCTGCCGATCAGGCCGACGGTGAATTCCCGTCCGGACAGATATGTTTCGACCAGAACGGGTTCGTGAAAACGTTCCAACAAATCGGTGCAGACGTCTTTTAATTCGGCTTTGTTATGGACGCAGGATTTCGCCGAAATGCCTTTGCTGGTTCCTTCGGCGACGGGTTTGGCAAACACGGGATAGGACAGCGGCATATCATCGATATCCGCCGCTTCTTTGACCAAGAAGAATTCGCACGCCGGCACGCCGTAAGACCGAACGACCGCGTCGGTCATCGCCTTGTTCAGCGTCAGAGCCATCAGATCCGCCCCCGAAAAAGTGGAGGGAATGTGATACGCTTCCAATAAAGCGGGGACTTCCGCCTCGCGTCCCATACCGTCGACGCCTTCCGCGATGTTAAAGACCAAATCCCAGCGGTCGCCGGCGGCCAGGCGCTTCACCAGCGCTTTGACGTTGCCGATTTTGTCGGGCGTGTGGCCTTCGTTTCTGATGGCGTTTTCGATCGCGTCGATCGTTTCCTCGCAGTCGAATTCGGCGACTTGTTCCGTTGAAAAGCCTTCCTTTAAATAATCGCTTTTCAGGTCGTAAGTGATTCCTATGCGCATTTTAAACCCCTTCGCGGAAAACATCCGGATAAACGTAAGACTTGTCTGCGTAATTGTGCAGACGCAGATTTTCGCCGTCGATGCCGTCAACGTAGTTTGGCAGCAACGGTACTTTGCCGCCGCCGTTCGGAGCGTCGATCACATAGTGCGGCACAGCGTATCCGGAAATGAAGCCGCGCAGATGCTTGATGATGTCCAGTCCCGTCTGAACGGGCGTTCTGAAATGACGGGATCCGGGGACGGGGTCGCATTGATAAATGTAATACGGTTTGACGCGGAAAGAGAGCAAGCCCATCATCAGCTTGCGCATCGTTTCCGGATCGTCGTTGACGCCTTTGAGCAAAACGGTCTGGGAGCCGATCGGCATACCGGCGTCGGCCAGCCGTTCGCAAGCGGCTTTCATCTCCGGCGTCAGTTCGTCGGGATGGGTCGCGTGGATACTGACAAAGACGGGATGATACTTGGCGACCATATGGACCAGACGCGTCGTGATGCGCTGGGGCAGAACGGCTGTCGTCTTCGTCCCGAGCCGGATGATCGAAACGTGCGGGATCGCGCGCAGACGGGCTAACAGTTTTTCAAGCGTTTCCGTCGGCAAAGTCAGCGGATCGCCGCCCGATACGACGACGTCCTGCACTTCCTCGTGTTCGGCGATGTATTGGATTGCCTGCTCCCAGTAATCGTGTTTGCATTCGTGATGCGTCGCGCCGATCAGACGGGAACGGGTGCAATAACGGCACGCCGTACTGCAAAAATCGGTCGACAGGAACAAGACGCGGTTCGGATAGCGGTGAACCAATCCTTTGACGGGACTGTCGCGGTCTTCGCTCAGCGGATCGACTTTTTCTTCGGGCGAGATATCGTATTCGTCGGAAACGGGAATGACGCAACGGCGCAACGGCTGTGTCGGATCGTCGGGATCAAGCAAACTCATATAGTAGGGCGTGATCGCGACGGGAAAGCCTTTCTTTCCGTGTTCAAGCGCGCGGGCTTCGCTGTCGGTCAGATGCAGGACCCGTTCGATGTCGGCTTTTTTGCGGAATCTGTTGCGGATCTGCCAACGCCAGTCGTTCCATTGGGCTTCGGTGGTCTGCGGAAAATAAGTGTGCAGAAAACGGCGGGATCTGTCGGAGATAACGTGTTCCGAATGGTTGTGGGGAAGAGGGGAAGACGGAGGTTCTTCGGAAGATTCTTGCGTTTCTTCCGTCATCGGCTGTTCGGGAGCCGGAAAAGTCGTGTCCATAAAAATGCCTTTTCAAAAAGACGATAACGGCGTTATGTTTTACTCTGTTTAAAAAGGACTTCAAGACTTATTTGAAGAATTTAATTAAAAAAATAGCGAAAGGGATGATATGCGGGAAGCAGTCAATAAAACACAAGATGATTTGCCTTTTTTGTTTTTGCGGAAAAGCTATGCCGATTATGAAAAGGCGGTCGTAAAATGTGATGATTTGCTGGCGAAAAATCCGTCGGACGCGACCGCTTATTATATCCGTTCGATGGCGCGGTTCGGTATGGCGTCATTGGTTCCGACGAAATTCATCGGTGATGAAACCGTTTCGGAAAAGCGGATCGATGCCGTTTGCCGTGAAAACGCGGACACTTTTCAAAAAATCAGAAAGCGGCTTTCGGCGGAAGCGCAAAAAGACCCGAATAATAAAGATCATCTCATTTCGGAACTGACTTTCGGATTTTGGGCTTATCTTTTTTCCTCCGCCTACAAGAAAGCGTTATGGAGCAAGCATCCGACCTTGTTGAA
>DGGW01000005.1:24489-37647 GCA_002393065.1 Alphaproteobacteria bacterium UBA3864
GAAATCTTCGACTGCACGAAGGAAACGCTTGTTTCGGGGCGCGTTTACGAACGTGTCAACAGAATACGTATGTATAGGAACAAGGTGTTTCATTACGGTTCTTTGATAACGGTAACGGATGCTTTGAACGAACCGGCGAGAATCCACAATATGATTTACAAACTGATTCGCGATATGAATGCCAACGCCGTTTTGAAGCAGATCAAAGAAATCGACGACTTCGACGAAAAATACGCCAAGGGAAGAAGTCTCGGATATTTCAGATAAAAAAACAGATGGGCGATCAACTGCAATCAGACCGAAATCCTGCTTAAAAAAGCTTAATGCAGTATATATCCCATCTTTCTGATAAAGAATATAAGGTTATCTCCGCCGTTTGTCAAGTGTTATCGTTTGGCGGGTCTGCCTTTGCCGCGCCGTCCGACCGTTTGAAGCCCCCATCCGTTCGCCAGTCGCGCCGCTTCCTGTATCTGATTTTCGGAAGCGAACTCGAATCCTTTTTCTTTCGCTTTTTTAATCAAAGCTCGTTCGACGATTTTGTTTTCGGGAATGTTGTCGGCGGTGTAACCGTTTTCCTCTATCACTTCGGCGACAAGGGCAAGCAACGGCGGCTGGGCGGATTTCTTTTCCGCCTGTTTCGCGTCCTCGTATTTGAACAAAGGCGGATTCACGGGCGGACAAACGCGCATCAGCTCTTTCGTATCGACCTCTATTTCCGCAAAGCCCCGTAAAACGCGCGATACTCTGTTGCGATTCAAATCCAGCTTGAAATCGGCGATCGCGCCCATCGTTCCGTAAGTGATGACCGGATAACGCACGTTTTCGACGGAGATTTCCTTGCCGAACAGTTTGCGGTATCTCTTTAATCGCAAAGTTTGCCAATCGGGAACCGGAATATCGCCTTCCTCAAACTCGGCGTCGGGATCGGAACACTCGAAATCGAAACGTCCCGCTTTGTGGCAATACCGCGCTTTGAAGTGATACACTTTCCGGCAGACGCCGTTGAAATGAAACGCCTGAAGATTTTCCAACCACCGGTAATATAAAAATCTGACCGGAAGCTTCGTTCTCGGGTGAAGCAACCGCGTCAAGCCGATCAGGAAGCAGAGCAACACCATCAAACAGCGCGTGAAAAGCCACATCGTCAGCGTGTCCGCTCCGAAAAAGAAAGCGTAACGTCCGGTTATGGCGACTTTTTGCGTTTTAATCAGCACTTTCAATTTGTCTTTCGCCGCCCGTAAAAGCTTTTTTTGATACGGATGGGCGTTGCGGTAAACGTTCTTGAATTCCTCGTCGGTCGGCGGATAACCGAACGCCACCCATTCGCACGCTTCCCGCAAAGTGCAGGTCGGCTTTATCGGTATTTCTATTTCTTCAAATTCTGTCGCCATCGTTTCCCTCTTATTCTTTCTCAAGAAAGGATAACAAGGCTGTTTAAGGAAATCAACTTGTTGATTTTTATCTGTTTTTTGATTTTGATTGATTTTAATTGATGACTGTCGAAAACGATTAAAAACGGGATAAAGTTTTTCTCAAATTGCTTTTCGCGATAGAAAGACGTATCATCTTTAACGAAGCGGGAACCGGAAAAGGTTTTCGTTTTTCAGAGGTTGCTTTCAAAGGATAAAACACGCTTCGGGATTGTTACCGGGACGTTACCTTGAAAACGGTTTCTAAAAAGTCAAAAAACAAATAAGACAGGATTTTTTATTTAAGTTCAAACGGTTATCAAAACCCATTCCCCGAAAAAATTTGATTTTTCAAAATCGGGGAGTTTTGACGTATGTTCAGAAGCCTTTTCGGCTTTAAAGGTCAAACAGTCATTCTTGTAGTATGATTTCTCAACTCTCCGAACCCGCCTGAAATTCAGGCGGCTGTTTTATTGTCACGGAGGTTGAAAATGAAAAGAATCGTTGATCAAAAGACTGATTATATAATAACAGAAATTTCGATCGAACAAAACGGGCGAGTGATAGATCGAAAATATAGCGTTGAATATAAAGATACACCGAAAACAGATGTCTGCTTAACGATAGAAGAAGCTTTTGAAACTGTCAGAAAACATTTTAAAAAGGAGGATAAAAAAATGAAAAAAGTTTTCTTTATTCTTCGTCTGCTACTGTTAAGTGCTTGCGCAGAGGTTCCTGTTGAAATTGTTACTTTGCCGGAATTTGATCAAGAATTTGCTGAAAAACAAATTGGAAAAGGGAAGAATACCATTACGGGATCCGCTTTTTTAAAACAGGTGGATGGCAGAATTCAAAAATGTTCATGATGGTTCTTTCTTTTTTTTATCGGATGTTGTATGGGGCGTCGTTGTTAATCAATATGGAAACATATCTTCTCAAGGCGGACCAGTAATGCTTCCCGTAACCGTGAAAGCTGGAGAAACCAAAAAAGTTTTTGTAACCCATTAACTTTCTTATTAAAAAAGACGGATTATCTCCGCCTTTTTTACTATTCGAAAATTTCTCTCGTTCTTGACAATCGAGGCGCAATCACGGACAATGACGAAAACGAAAAACAAGGAGCTTCCGCCATGACAAAACACGTCCGTTTGCTGATTTTAGGGTCAGGCCCCGCCGGATACACCGCCGCGATCTATGCCGCGCGCGCCGCCCTTGACCCCGTCGTGATTGCCGGTCCGCAATCAGGCGGCCAGCTGACGCAAACGACGGCGATCGAGAACTTTCCCGGATTCCCCGACGGCGTTTCGGGCCCAGAACTGATGGACAGAATGCGCGAACAGGCCGAAAAAGCCGGCGCAAGCGTCGTCGAAGACACGGCCGTCAGCGCCGATTTGTCCCGCCGTCCTTTTGAAATCGGGCTGGATTCGGGCGAAACGTATACTTGCGACGCTTTGATCATCGCGACGGGCGCGACCGCTCGTTGGCTGAACCTGCCGCACGAGGAGGAACTGCGCGGCTACGGCGTGTCGGCGTGCGCGACGTGCGACGGCTTCTTCTACCGCAAAAAGAAAGTCGCCGTCGTCGGCGGAGGCAATTCCGCTTTGGAGGAGGCTCTCTATCTGGCGAAACTGGCGTCCGAAGTGTACGTCATCCACCGCCGTGACACTTTGCGCGCGGAAAAGGCGATGCAGGAACGCGCTTTCGCCGAACCGAAAATCAAATTCGTGTGGAACACCGTTCCCGTCAGCTATATCGGCACGCAGGCGGAAGGCGGCGTAAAGGGCGTCGTTCTGGAAAACACGCGCACGGGCGACCGGTCGACTTTGGACGTTGACGGCGTGTTCATGGCGATCGGCCACACGCCGAACACCGGACTTTTCCGCGGTCAGCTCGACATGGACGACGCCGGCTTCATCCGCCCGCGCCACGAAGGATCGCCGATGGCGAGCGTCGACGGCGTTTTCGTCGCGGGCGACGTGCAGGAAATCGTGTGCAAGCAGGCGGTAACGGCCGCGGCCGGCGGATGCCGCGCGGCTTTGGCGGCGGAAAAGTTCCTGTCGGAATAGGAACGAAAAGTCGTCAGTCGGCTTTCTTGACCGCTTTTTTCGATTTGTGATGCTTCTTCGCGCGGCTTTCGCGGACGTAATTGATGACGGACATGCTCAAGTCCTTCAAATGATTGTCGAAAGCGTGATTGGCGTGCGGGAAAAGCTTGTAGCTGATGGTCACGTTGCGCTGGCCGGACAATTTGTCGGCCAAAGCCGCGACGGACGGTTCGGGGATGCCTTCGTCCGCGCCGCCGTGAATGATCAGACCGGAGGCGGGGCAGGGCGCCAGAAACATAAAATCCTTCGAATTGGCGGGCGGGGCGACGGAGATGAACCCGCTGATTTCCGGACGGCGCATCAACAGCTGCATCCCGATCCACGCGCCGAATCCGTAACCGCCGATCCAGCAGACTTTGGCATCCTTGTTCATCATTTGCAGCCAATCGAGCGCCGAAGCGGCGTCGCTCAATTCGCCGACGCCGGCGTCGTAAATGCCCTGCGACCGTCCGACGCCGCGGAAGTTGAAGCGCAGGACCGAAAAACCCAGCGCGACAAAGGTTTGGTAAAGCGTATAGGTGATACGGTCGTTCATGTCGCCGCTCGCCTGCGGATCCGAATGCAGTATCAGCGCCAGCGGCGCATCGGGCGTCTTTCCTTGCTGATACCGACCTTCCAATCGACCTTCCGGTCCGTTAAAAATCACTTCCGGCATATTGAAACCTTGTTCCGTGTGGGTTATAAAAATAAAAGCGAGTTTATTTTATCGGATTGCAGGTCGAATGTTCAAGAATCTAAAAACGGATTTTTTTAAAAATTTGTCCGAAGACGCGGATACCATCGTCAAAAACGATCCCGCGGCACGGTCGAAAATCGAAGTTTTCCTTTGCTATCCGGGGTTTCACGCCGTTTTGTTTTACCGTTTTTCCCATTTTTTGTGGGAAAAGGGCTTTTATACCTTCGCCCGATTCGTTTCTTCCGTTGCCCGTTTCCTGACCGGTGTTGACATCCATCCCGGCGCGCGAATCGGACGACGGCTCTTCATCGACCACGCGACGGGACTGGTCATCGGCGAAACGACGGAAATCGGCGACGATGTGACGCTCTATCACGGGGTTACTCTCGGCGGGACGTCGTGCGAACGCACAAAACGCCACCCGACGCTGAAAAACCGCGTGATTGTCGGGGCCGGCGCGCAGGTTTTGGGGCCGATCACGATCGGCGACGACGCCCGTATCGGTTCGAACGCCGTTGTTCTGGCTTCCGTTCCGCCCGGGGCGACGGCCGTCGGCGTTCCGGCGCAAATCGTGAAAAAACGCAAGAAAGCAGAGGATGTTTCGTTTGAAGCGTACGCCGCCGAAAAAACCGATCCCGTTTTGGACGCGATCGAAAAACTCAAAGCTCAGGTCAAAAAACTGGAAAAAGAAGTCGCCGCGAAAAAGGGTGTTGACAAGTCCGACGAAAACGGATAAAAGTCTTTTTGTCCGATGGCGGGATAGCTCAGTCGGCTAGAGCAGCGGAATCATAATCCGCGTGTCGAGGGTTCGAATCCCCCTCCCGCTACCAAATAAAAAAGGTTCCCGATGTCGGGAACCTTTTTTTATCGTCCGCCGCCGCCGAATCCGCCGCCGCCGGAAAATCCGCCGCCGCCCACCCCCGAACCGGAACGGGCGACAGGCGCGGAAAAGGAAGCGTACGACGATGTAAAGCGGGTATAATGCGGCATGTCGTAAAACCATTGCGGCGCCATGTGGAATTTTTCGATCAGCTCTTTTGTTTTTCGGTTGTACTGTTTTTCCATTCCCAGCAACACCGCGAAAGGCAGAAGCTTTTCCATATCGTCAAACGTTTCCGGATACAGGTTGACCGCGTCCAAAAACATTTTGATGCCGTCCAGATGTTCCAATATCTTCGTTCCTCTGTCGAACGGACGTTTGATCAGATAACCGTAAACAGCCAAAGCGATCGTTCCCGTTATGGAAAAAATGAAAACGGGAAGGGGGCAAACCAGAAAGAAAATATGCAGGAAAGCAAAGCTTTGTAAAAAAAGAACGAATAGGACAAACGGGATTTGAAAACTCAACCGTCCGGCGCAGATTCTTTTTTGGATATGATACGATGCGGCCGATAATAGGATAAAGAAAAAGACAAAGCCTCCGATTCCCACTTCGTTTTCCGTCGGATCTTCCACCGTTAAAAAGAACAGAAGGGCTGTCAGAACGAAAAAAATACAGTAAGCCGTCAGAAGCCAAAACGTGTTGCTTTCGAAATAGGATGAGCTTCGCGAAGAATAATAAAGCGCCAGATTTTCCTGCAAATCGTTCAGCTTCATCCGTTCTTCCGAGGATATTTTCTGCGGGAAGGACAAAGTTTTGTCGATGATTTTTTCTTCCTTTGTTTGCGGTTCGCGGAGCTTGTCGACGACAAACGATTTTTTTTCTTTCGGCGTGATCTTTAAAAATTTCGATACGCATCCCTGCAAAAGCGCGATGGCTGCCAACCTTTCGGAATCCGTTCCGTATCCGGCGATATATCCTTCGAACGCCGGCGATATTTTCGGCAAAATATCGTATCGCGGCATGATGGCGCCTTTTTCCGGATCCCTGCCGTAAAAATACCATGTCACGCCCAGATAGGCGAACAGAATGACGTAGGCCGCTTTCAACAACGCGTCGGGATCGAACAACGGCTTCGGCGTGCTGAAGAACCCTTTTGCATAACCGACGGCAACGGTCAGACCTTCGCCCGGATAAAGTTGCGTCGTTGACGAAAACACGCCGTTCGCGAAAGAAGCCGGCGCCGTGGATTTCGTTACGCCCTGAAAGCTTTTGTATTCCGTTGCGGTCGCACCGTCCGGAGCGATGATCTTCGCCGTTGCCCGTTCGATCGGAAAAGACCAGTGGTTTCCTGTAACGTTCCAGTATAATTCGTCGTGGTTTTTAAATCCTTTCAGAATATTCCGAACGCGGTAGGTGATCGTAAAAACGGCGTCCCCTTTCGGAATGTATTTGTCGCCGCCTGTGTTGATCCGAAAAAGGCTGCCATCCGTTTCGATGAAAAAAAGCTCTTTCCGGCCGTCCCGCAACACTTCGACGACATCGTAAGACATACGCCCTGTTTTTTTCAGGTCGCGATAAATCCCGCGTTTGATCTTTTTGTGTTCGACGGTCAGCGATATCTTTTCCGTAACAGTGGCGGAAGCGTCCTGATTCAAACGGATTTCAACGTCGTACGATCGGATTTGCTCCGCGGCCAACACTTCGGGCGCAAAAAACGCAACGGAGAAAAAAACAAGAAAGGCACAGAAAACAATCCTCTTTATCATTTTTTCCTCCGCTGCATGAAAAGGCCGCTTTTGTTCGGGATGTCCGCGTTTATCGTCCTCCTCCTCCTCCGCCGCCGAACCCGCCGCCCGACGAACCGTGATGACCGGAAGAGCTCGGTCGTTTGGCCGCCGACGAAAGGCTGGTGCGGAGCTGCGAATAATTCGGCCGCGAAGTATGCCAAGTCGGCGGCGGCAGATTCTTTATCGCCGCAAAAGCCTTCATTTTTTCATCGTACTGCTTTTCCAATTTGAGAAAGACCGCGTACGGCATCAGCTTTTCCATATCCTCGAAACTGGTCGGATACATCTGAACGGCTTTCAAAAACATTTTGATGCCGTCAACGTGTTCGATAATCCGCAATCCTTCGTCCGTCGGGCGTCCGATCAGAAACGAATAAAGGAAAAGCAGGTTGAAAGCGGCGAGGGGATACGCGCCCATCAGGTTCGGCTGGGCGACGAACAGGATGAGAAGCCAAACCGATGCGAAAAAATATACAAACACACGGGCGAAAGCATCTGTCATAAAAGGAACAATAGAAGCCAGGATGAGATACGCTAAAATGATCGGGCCGCATTCCATTCCCAGATAACAGAACAGGCCGATGAACATAAAGGACAGAAGAAGCCCGTAGAAATAATACTTCGTGTTCCTGATGTAGTATTTGCCGTAAGACTGTTCGTTTTTGGAGCCGAGCGAGCTTTCCAAAGCATGCAGTTGCGGGGAATATTTCCCGTTCAATTCCTTCGGCAAAGTCAGCTCGGAATCGATCAGGCGCTCCTCCTCCGTTTGAGGTTCGCGCAGTTTTCTGATAAGAAAGGAATCTTTTTCGAAAAAACTCTTTTTTTCAAAAGGCTTTATTTCCAAAAATTTGTTGACGCAGGATTGAAGCAGAGCCAGAAGACTCCATGATCCGTTCCCGTGCCTGTAAATATAGGCGACCTGTGCGGGCGTCATATCCGGAACGGTGTCAAAGCGCGGCATAGCGGACAATTTCGTCGGATCCAACCCGTATTTGAGCCAGGTGAAGATCAGATAGGCGATAAGGCTGACATAGGCGATCAAAGCCAACGGCAGGGCGTTCAATATCGCATCGATTTGCGCGCCCAGTCTGACAAAGAAAGAGCTCCCGGCAATGCCTGACATCTTTTCCGACATCTTTTCCGACACTTTTTTCAAGAAGCTTTTTTTGTAAACGGCAAAGTTTTTCGGGAAACTGACGACGATGGTCATCCCTTCGCCCTGCCGCAATTCCCGTCCGGAGGAAAAAACGCCCGTTTCTTTATCATACAGCCCGTTTTCTTTCGATCCTCTTACGCCGATAAAGGCCGATGTTTCCGTTGTTTCGGCGCCGTCGGGAAGGATGACCTTCGCCGTCGCCCGTTTGATCGGAAAATCCCATTGATCGCCGGTAACGTTCCAATACAGTTCGTCATGGTCGGTAAAGAACAAAATGACGTTTTTGGCCGTATAGGTGATAGAGAACGTCGTTGTTTTATGAGGTAAAAAAGAATCGTTTCCCGTATTGATGATAAATTTTCCCCGTTTCTTTTCAATAAAAAACGGTTCCTTTTTCCCGTCGCGTTCGACGCCGGATACCGAATAGGACACGTCTTTCATTTCGGGCAGGAAGCGCACCAATCCCCGCCGGATCTGTCTGCCTTCGACATCAACGACGATCGTTTCGGTGACCGTCGCCGACGCGTCGGGATTGACGCGGATGACGGTGTCATAGGAATCAATGACTTCCGCACGAACGGAACAGAAAAATATCAGTAAGAGGGAAACAAGTATCTTTTTCATCAGAAGGACACTGTCGGAACGGCCTGATCGGCTTCGGAAACTTCAAAAAACGGCTTCTTTTCGAATTTGTAGCGCGAAGCGACGAGGTTCGACGGGAAAGAATCGATCGTCGTGTTGAAATCGCGGACGGTGGCGTTGTAATACCGGCGCGCGTTCTGAATGTCGTTTTCGATTTCCGACAGCGTGTTCTGCATTTGCAAAAAGTTTTCGTTCGCTTTCAGATCGGGATAGGATTCCGCCAGCGCGAAAAGGCTTTTCAATGATTGGGTCAGCGCGTTTTCGGCGGCGATCTTGTCCTGCGGCACGGTGGCGGACATCGCCATATTGCGCTTTTCGATCACTTTTTCCAACGTGCCGCTTTCATGGGCGGCATAGCCTTTGACGCTGGACACGATGTTCGGAATCAGATCGGTGCGGCGTTTCAGTTGAACCAGAATGCCGCTCCATCCTTCGTCGCACATGTTACGTTGCTTTATCAGACGATTGTAAACGCTGATAAAGTAAAAAACGATCAGAAGCGCCAGACCGGCAAAGGCAAAAACAGGGGTAAGCATCGCAAACTCTCCAAAAGATTAGCAATTGGTTAATGATATATCGGCCATGATTCCGAGTCAATAAAATACGGGTGTCGGAAAAGGCGGGATCATCAGAGAAAAAAACGGTTTCGAACAATAAAAAACGCCGCAAAGAACAGGTCTTCGCGGCGCCCTTCCAAAGGAGAAACTTTTAGCGGTACACGGGCATATAAACACCGCGGATGATCGCTTCGCGGCGCATGGTGTCCAATTCCTTTTTCTGCAAAGCGGACGACAATTTGCGCAAAGCCATGTCCGCGTGTTTCAGATCGGCGTAATCGCGGGAAGAGAACAGCTGTTTCGGATTTTTGCTTTCGCCGATCGTTCCGGCGGCCATTTTGGACGCGCCGTACAAAAGGGCGGCGCCGGCGATGGCTTGGCCCGCAACGGGATCAACCGCGTTCGCCACACAGGCGGCCACGGCGAAAATACCCGCTTTGATCAGCGTTTCACGGGCGTGTTCGCCCGAACGGAGATTGGCGTAGAAAGCGGCCTTTTCCTTGAGCCCGTATTGTTTCATTTCGGCTTTGACTTCGGCGCGTTTGGCGTCGATATCCTTTTGTTCGATATCGTTCCATGTGTCGCGGGAGGCGTATTCGTTCAAAGTCTTGTGCGCCCCGATATAAGTATCAGAATGGGTCAGATCCACGGCGTTCGTCAGGTATTTGTTCAGCAGAGCCGCGGATTTCGTTTCTTTGACGGATTTGTTGTTTTTCGTTTCCAACGCAATCGACATGATTTTGAATCTCCTCCGATTCGGTAGATAATATAAAGAATACGACTTTCCCGTTATTTTGTCAATATTTGTCGAAAAATCAAAAACCCCCGCATAAAACGGGGGTTTAAGAAGTGGCTCCGCGAGTAGGATTCGAACCTACGACCAGCCGGTTAACAGCCGGCTGCTCTACCGCTGAGCTATCGCGGAATAAAAACCTGTGGAGGCCGAAACCGGAATCGAACCGATATATAAGGATTTGCAGTCCTCCGCATAGCCATTCTGCCATTCGGCCCTTTTCGGTCTGCCCTCAAAGGACAGAAAAGCTTATACCGCTTAATTTTTTTTTCGTCAACATCTTTTTTTTCTTTTTTCAAAAAAAGTTGGCTTTATAATCGGAGTGTCGTTTTGATTGCAGGGAAAATCGCATGCCCGTTTTTGATTCCGCCGATGATTTCGCGGTCGCGCGCGACAATATGGTTTTCGGTCAGCTGATTCCGAACCGCATCAGAAGCGCCGCCGTTTTAAAAGCCATGGAAGCCGTCCCGCGGGAACCGTTCTTGCCGGAACGCCTGAAAAGCAGGGCGTACGCCGATGAAACGCTCGCCGTCGGAGGGCGGTTGTTCTTTTCTCCGCAAATCTTCGCGGCCTTGTTGGAAGCCGCCGACGTCGGACCGGACGATTTCGTTCTGAACCTGAAAGCGGACAGCGGGTACACCGCGGCCGTGCTGGCGCAAACGGCGCGCGCCGTCGTCGCTTTGGAATCCGATCCCGACCGCGCGGAAGCCGCCGATCGTCTGCTGGTTTCCGCGGAAATCGACAATGTCGCCGTTTTGCGCGGAACGGCGGAGGAGGGATTCCCCGCCCAGGCGCCGTTCGACGTCGTCTTTATCGACGGTATCACCCCCGTCGTTTCGGACAAGATCTTTCAGCAATTGGGGCAAAACGGGCGCATGGTGTTCGTCGAAGCGAAGCCGGGAAATTCCTTCGGTACGGCCGTCAAAATCGTCCGAAAGGGCGACAATTACCTGAAAACGGCTTTGTTTTCCGTCGATTTAAGCGCGTTCGGCAGGATTCTGGCGTATAAAAAATTCGATTTTGAGGCGATTTCTTAAATTATTGTTGATATTTGCGCCCGTTTAAAGGTAAAAGAGAAGGTCGGAAGGAGCGTTCTTCCGTAAACAGGTTCAAAGGATTTGACATGTCGAAGAAATCTGTACTGAAAACAGTTTTGTTGTCGGCGGCGCTTTTCCCCGCCGCGGTATCGGCCGAAACGCTGGACGAGGCGTTGACCTATACTTACGTAGCCAATCCGGCGCTGCTTTCGCAAAGGGCGTATCTCCGTTCGGTGCAGGAAAATATTTCGACCGCTGCGGGCGGATACAAACCCGTTTTGAACGGACAGGCGTCTTACGGGTATTTGTATAGCCGCCAGCGTTCCCGTCCGCTTTTTTCCGAAGAGGAAAGCAAACCTTTGTCCGTCGGCGTCAATGCCGTTCAACCGATTTTTTCCGGTTTTAAAACGATTTCCGAAGTCCGGGCCGCCCGCGAAAAGTTCGAAGCCGAAGTTCAGGCGCTGAATTACGCGGAACAAAACAAATTGCTGGAAGCCGTCGCCGCTTATACCGAAGTCATCCGCGCCACGGCCGTTTTGCAGTTGAACCGGAAAAACGTCGCCGTTTTCAAACGCGAACTCGAATACACCAAAGACCGTTTCCGCGTCGGCGAGGTTACGCAAACCGACGTCGCGCAATCCGAAGCCCGTCACGCTTCGGCCGTCGCTTCTTTGATCGCCGCGGAAGGTGCGCTGAAGGTCGCATATTCCGGTTATCAGAACGTCATCGGCAAAATGCCCGAAAGAATTTACGAACCCGAAGTGCCGGCCGCAAAGTTGCCGCAGACGGTCGAAGACGCTTTATCCATCGCCGAAAAGAACAGCCCTTTCCTGAAAAACGCGGAAATGCTTGCCCGCGCGGCCGAAAGCAATATCGCCGTCGCCGAATCGGGGTACTATCCGACCGTGCAGATACAAGCGTCGTATCTGAACAGCCGCGCGAACGGGCACGGCAGCCTTTCCGTCATCAGGGGCGGACAGCTGGAAGCTTTGGAAACGGGCCGTTCGCGGCAGGAGGACACTTCCGTAAAGCTGGTGATGGACGTGCCGCTTTATTCGGCCGGAACGACCGTGTCCAAGGTCCGTCAGGCGAAACACGTCGCGGGACAGGCTAAAATCGCCGTTTATACCGCCCGCCGCGCGCTGACCGAGCAAACGACCTCAGCCTGGGAAAATTATCAGGCGACGAAAGCGTCTCTTTCTTCCCTGAAAGAGGTCGTGAAGGCCGCCGAACTTGCCGCCGACGGCGTCCGTCGCGAGGAAGAGGCCGGAACGCGGACCATTTTGGATGTCCTGAACGCCGAACAGGAATTGATGAACGCGCGCGTTTCCGTCGTTTCCGCCAAAAAGCAATTGCTGGACGCCTCTTACGCTTTGTTGGGGGCGATGGGGAATATGACGCCCGAAAATCTGGGGTTGGATATCGACCGGTACCGCAAGGACCGCACGCCCAAAGAAAAAGCGGTCCCCGCCGCCGAGGAAAGCGCGCCGCCGTCCGCTCCAATCTTTGAGGACGACGGGCCGGCCGACGATCAGGAAAACGAAGCCGAACCGGTTGCGAACGACGAAGAAGAAACGGAACTTTAAAAACGGCTTGCGCGCGTCGGACAAAATGATATATTCGATTTAAAGATTCTTTATAACGTTGGATTCAATCATGGCTGATCAAAACGATATGGAAAACATCCTTGCGTCCATTCACAGTATTTTGGCGGACGGCGCCGAAATGCCGGAACAGGAAAACGAACCTGCCGCCGATGATGTGCCTTCTGAAAACGACGATGCGACCGATAAAGAGGAAATTTCGGTTCCCGAAGAACAAAACGAACCGGTCGATGACGTGATGAAGCTGACGCCCGATATGATCGTCGGCGGAAACGACACGCCGGCCGAACCCTCCGTTCCCGCCGAAGATATCGGTAAACTGCGCGAAGTGATGGCTTCGACGCCGGAAGAACGGGAAGACGACGATTTCAAACCCGAACCCGTTATTTCCGCCGAACCGGATACCGAAGACGATGAACTGGCCGAACGGATGCGGCAAATGGAAAGCGACGACGTCCTGATGAGCGGAACGTCCGTCGATGCCGCGGCGTTGTCGTTGAAGAGCCTGCGCGAATTCGCCGACGATAAAAAAGCCGAGATCGGCGACGGCGCTTTGACGATTGAAGCCA
>DGGW01000023.1 GCA_002393065.1 Alphaproteobacteria bacterium UBA3864
GTGCTTTTTGCGGCGATAGCGGCGACGGCCGCCGTTACCGGCGTTTATCGGGCTTTTATCCGCAATCCCGTTCCGTTTGCGGCGACGGAACTGACATCGACGCCGCCAAGCCTTTTTTCGCCGCCTTATCCGGAACACTCGCCGGCCGCCAATCAGTCGGCCGAACCGCAAAAAGCCGAAAGCGCGCCCGCTCCGGTCGAAACGCCCGTTCCGACGGATGCCGCCGTTCCCGAAACGAAAACGGTCGAATCCGACGCGCTTTCCGCCGCTTCCGAGAATCCGCAATCCGTTGCTATGGAAGACGAGGAATTGGAGGCTCTGCGCAAAGCCAGAGATGCCGAAATCGAAAAGAAGATCCGTGAAATAGAGGCGTTGGATGCCGCCCGTCAGGCGCGGGAAAAAGCCGAAAGCGCTTCCGAACAATTTCCCGCTTCCGTCGAAAAAGCGCCCGAACAGGTGCCTGTTCCCGCTCCTGCTGCCTCTTCCGATCCTCCCGCCGTTCCGGCCGTTTCCGAACCGGCGGTCGTTGTTTCTCAACCGGCGCCCGCCGTGCCGGAAAACGTTATGCCCGTTCCGCTTTTTTCGGCGAAAAAACAAAATGACGCCAACAATAAAGCCGTTTTGGAGCAGCTCCTCGGTCCGACGGGACAGCTGCGCTTCGCGAAAACGGAAGACGAGTTGCCCGCTCCGGATTTGGTTCAGGGGAATTTTACGACGTCTTTGCCGAATTTCGGATTGATCAAGCCGAAAGGCGCTCCGGCGGGGGCGCCGTTGCATTTGATCGATCCTTTGCCGGAAATGTTGGAAAAGAACAGACACGGGATGTTGCCGAAAAAGGATTCCGTCGGAAACACGCCCCTGAAAGCGTACGCGGCGCCCGCAACGCCCCCGTTGTCGCCGTATATCGCTTTTTTGCTGACCGGATTGGGACGGCGCGAAAACGTTACAAAGGCGGCTATCGGAACAATGCCGTCTTTCGTTTCTTTGTCTTTTTCACCGTATTCGAAAAATTTTGAAACCGATATCCGCGACGCCCGTCAATCGGGTCATGAAACATTGATCGATTTGCCGATGCAGCACGGTTCTTTTCCGGAATCCGATCCCGGACCTCTCGGTCTTGTCGCCGGATTTTCGGAACAGGACAATCGCGCCCGCCTGTACAAAGTCATGGGCCGTTCCGTCGCGTATATCGGTCTGACGGCGCAACATAATCAGAATTTTTCCTATTACGAAAGCGCGCAAATGAAGGAGTTCGTTAACGATCTGGATCAGCGCGGCTTGGCGTTGGTCGCCGGAACGGACGACAGGAACATGCCCGTTTACCGTCAAACGTTGCGTCCCGACGTTTATATCGCCGACGATATGTATCGGGCGGCCATCCGCGCCCGTTTGGAAAAGGCGAAAAAAATAGCGCTTGAAAAAGGTTCGGCTTTCGTCCGTATCGACGCCGTCCCCGTTTCCATGGTCGTCATGCTGGAATTTATCAATTCCTTTGCCGTTACGGAAGAAGGACAAATTCCCGAAATCAGCTTCGTCCCGCTTTCTTATTATATTGAAAAAGCAAGAGAAAACAAAAAATGAAAACAAAAAGGAAGTATCGTCCGAACGTCGGCATGATGGTTTTGAACGCCGCAGGCGATGTGCTGGCGGCCAAACGCGTTCGCACGGAAGGCAAAGCGTGGCAGATGCCGCAGGGCGGTATCGACAAGGGCGAAGACCCGTACGATGCGGCGTTGCGCGAATTGCGCGAAGAAACAGGGATTTCCTCCGTCGAACTGGTTGCCGAAAGCCTGCAGTGGCATTCTTACGATTTTCCTCAAGGTGTTTCGTTCGGCGGAAGCAAGCGCAACAAGTTTACGGGGCAGATTCAAAAATGGTTTCTGTTTGAGTTTACCGGCGACGAATCGGAAATCGACATCAATCAGGACCACGCCGAGTTCTGCGAATGGAAATGGGAAAAGGCGGAAAAACTTCCCGATCTGATCATTGAGTTTAAAAAAGACGTTTATTCGCAAGTCGTTTCGGAATTCATGCCCTTTGTCGAGGCTTTCCGCGCCGCGGCGGCGGAGAAATCAGCCCTTCGCGCCGATTGACCGCGCCGCCAGCAGATCCGCGCCGTTCCCGTCAAAGTCGGAAACAAGGACGTCGCCGCACCTGACAGGGGCGTCGACCGTTATCGACAACGCTTTTTCGGCCAGAGCTTTCAAGTCCTTTTTAAAAACGGGACGGCTCGTTTTGACGGGGCACATCGCGCATTCCCCGCCGTTCAAACGGACAAGCGCCGTCAACGTTCTGACGGGGTTAACGACTTCGGCTTTCGCGTACGGTTCGCCGCGTTTGCAACGGTTTCCCGAAACAGAAACGGCCTGACCGTTTTCGACCGTAACCGTGATTTCGCACCCGTTCGGACAAACCGTGCAGGTCACAACGTGTTGTTCAGACATAAAACAGCTTCCTTTTTATCGGTAAAAGCGTCCGCCGGAACGGTAACGCTTTCCATGGTGTTCGGTTGAAGATGAGCGAAACGCTTTGAAAAAGTCCCGACGGAAACGGCGGCGCCTTTTTGCGGACGACGGACGCGGAAACGGATGACGGCCGGTTGCGTTCCGCTGACGCGCGCGGGGACGACGTTCCCGAACGCTCCGTCGTTGACGACGGGAATCGTGCAGGGGGCGAAAACGTGTCCCGCCGCGTACAGCGCCGCGTTCTTACCCGCCTGCGCCGCTTCGACGGCCAAATCGTCGACGAGGTTGTGGACGTGCAGAGCGTTTCCGCATCCGAAAACGCCGTCGACCGTCGTCATCAGGTTTTCATCGACCAGCATGCCGTTCGACGCGGGGTCGATTTCGGCGCCGGCGGTTTCGGCGATTTCGTTTTCGGGAATCAAACCGACGGAAAGCAACAGCGTATCGCAATCCAAATCAAACGACGTCCCTTCAACGGGATTGAATTTTTCATCGACTTTGGCGATGGTCACGCCTTCGACGCGGTTTTTGCCGCGAATGTCGGTAACGGTATGCGACAGATAAAGGGGAATCCCGAAATCGTCCAGACATTGAACGATGTTGCGGCGCAAACCGCCCGGAGCCGGCATGACTTCGACGACGGCAAGGACTTCCGCGCCTTCCAGCGTCAGACGGCGCGCCATGATCAATCCGATATCGCCAGACCCGAGGATGACGATCCTTTTCCCCGGCAGGAAACCTGCGATGTTGACCAGCTTTTGCGCCAAACCCGCCGTGTAAACGCCCGCGGGACGCGTCCCGGGGATATGGAGGGCGCCTCTCGGCCGTTCGCGGCAACCCGTGCAAAGGACGACCGCCCCGGCGTCGATATCGGAAACGCCGTGTTCGTTGATGACGGAAACGGTTTTGCCCGATACGGACAAAACGGACGTTTCGTTCATGAACTTCACGCCCTTTACAAGAGCGCTCGCGGCGGCGCGTTCGGCAAACTCCGGTCCGGTCAGTTCTTCCTTGTAAAAGGCCAGCCCGAACCCGGTGTGGATGCACTGGTTCAAAATTCCGCCGGCGTGTTTTTCGCGATCGACCAGAATCACGTTCGCGCCTTGTTCGGCCGCGGCGGTGGCGGCGATCAGTCCGGCCGGTCCGCCGCCGACGATAACAACGGGTTTATCGGTCATTTTTCAAATCCTTTGCCAGCAGAGCGCTGTTCGCGCCTTTTTTCGTCAGTTCCGTCATCGGAACGCCCAATTCTTCAGCCATGATTTCCAAAATCCTGTACGTGCAGAAACCGCCCTGACACCGTCCCATGCCCGCGCGGGTGCGGAGCTTGATGCCGTCGAGCGTGGAAGCGCCTTCGCGGACGGCCTGCCTGATTTCGGCTTCGGAAACGTGTTCGCAGCGGCAAACGAGCTTGCCGAAGTGCGGATCAAGGGCGACCGAACGGGACAGATCCTCTTTGCCCATCGTGCGGGCCTTCGGATGGCGCGGAACGTAAGCGATGAAATCGCTTTTCTTGTTTAAAAGCAGATCGCCGTTCTTTTTCAGGATGGCGACGACGGCTTCCGCGATGGCGGGAGCGGCCGTCAGTCCGGGTGATTGGATGCCCGCAACGTTGATGAACCCTTTGACACCCGTCGGACCGATGATGAAATCGTCGCCCGTCGCAACGGGGCGGACGCCCGCAAAAGCCGAAATCAGCAACTTCGGCGTGATGGACGGGATGATGGTGCGCGTGCTGGCCAAAATCGCGTCGAAAACATCGTTCGTCGTCGTGTCGTCGTCGCGGCCGTCTTCCGCCGACGGACCGATCATGACCGTTCCGTCCAGCGTCGGAATGACCAGAATCCCTTTGCTCGTTTTGGACGGCAACGGGAAAATGACGTGGTTGACCAAAGCGGACGCCTTGCGGTCAAGCAGGTATTCCTGCCCTTTGCGCGGTTTGATGTCGAAAGTGTGGAGCCCCGCCATTTCCGCTATTTTCGCGGCGTTCAGGCCGGCGGCGTTGATGATGTATTTCGTTTCGAACGTCTGTTCCGTCGTTTCGACGATGCCTTCGGCGACGGCGACGACTTCGCTGTCGGGGAAAAATTCGACGCCGTTCTGCATCGCGTTCTGAACGAAGCGGTAAACGGTTTCGTACGGATTGATGACTCCCGCGGACGGCGCGTACAGCGCGGCGGTGATCTCGTCGGACAGCTGCGGTTCAAGACGGCGCAGTTCTTCGCCGCGGACGATTTTCAGATCCGGAACGCCCAGCTGATTGCCCTGCTTTAAGAAAAATTCGAGCTTTTCCTCGTCTTCGGCGCCGCGGGCGATCATCAGTTCGCCTTTGCGTTCGAACGGCAGGTCGAGTTCGTCCTTCAGTTCGCCGTACAGATAATTGCCGCGCACGCATAAACGGCTTTTGACCATGCCGGGCGCGGAATGGAAACCGGCGTGAACGATGCCGCTGTTCGCTTTGGAAACGCCGAACGCGGCGTCGGCTTCTTTTTCGAGCAGGGCGATTTTCAAATCGTAGCGTGACAATTCGCGGGCGATGGCGCTGCCCGCGATGCCGGCGCCGATGATAACGATGTCGTAAAGTTTTTTCATTGTGTCCTTAAATCCTCAACAAAACGGATTCGGAACGCCTGCACGGACGATCGGCGGCTTCGGCGGCCTTTTTTCCGTACTCTGCGGCGGACGCGTCGTCATGCAGGGCGGCGCAAGCGGCTGCGGCGACGGAAAGGGCTTCTTTACAGGAAGGATTCCGTTCCAGATATTTTTCGGCCAGCTCTTTCGCCTGTTCGGGCACCCCCGCTTTCAACGAAGCGTCGGCCAGAACAAGGTCGTTGATGTCCGCCTTTTCGTTTTCGGCGGTCAGTTCCCGCGCGGCTTTAAGGACGGCGGCGGGAGCGGTGTCGGTCAAAAGAAGCGCGTACTTTTCGTAAACGGGCCAAGCGGGCGCGGTTTTCCATAATCTTTTCAATTTGGAAAGCGCCTTTTTCGGCGCACCGTCGCGCGCCTGAACGGTCGCGGCGGCCAAAACGGCGGGCGCCAGCGTGTCGTCGGTGTTTTCCGCTTCGAAAATCAGCTTCGTCCGTTCGGCGTCATCGATTTGATCCTTTGCGGATTCCAGCAGGACGGAAGCTTTTACGCGCTTGAAGGTTTTCCGGTCGACGACGCCCAAACCGTGCGCTTTATCCAGCGTCTTCAGCGCGTCGGTCCATTTGTGTTCCTCCGTTTGCAATCCGAAAGCGTCGGAAAGCACCCAGCGATAAGGCTTTTTATCGGCAAGCAACGGTTCGCAAAGCGCCAACGCCTTGCGCGGTTCGCCGGTCATGCGGTACAGCCGGATCTGCCCGCGCAAACCGAGCAGACGCGTTTTCGGATCGGCGGCCAGTTCTTCGTAAAAATGCAGGGCTTCGGAAAAATTGTTTTCGCATTCGGCCAGTTGCGCTTTGAAAACAAGCGTTTTTTCGGGGTTGTCGGCAAAAGCTTTCGCAATGCTTTTTTGCAGATATCGGGCCGTTTCGGCGTCGCCTGCGGCGATGGCGGTCAATCCGTCGCCGAGCAGGGTGTAGCGGTTGACTTCCCGATTGATTTTTCCCTGCGCCAGTTTTTGTGCCCTTTTGTCCCCGCCCGTCCAGTACGAAAGCTTGCTTTTCAGCAGCAGGAGGGGTTTGGCCAGCAAACCGTAGAAAACGGCATACACGATCAGGATGCAAACCAAAACGACGGCGACGGACGTTTCGATCTCATATCCGATCCATTGAATCCTTACGATCCCCGGATTGTTGGACAACCAGGCGGCGGACAAAGCGATGACGGCCAGCAGAAGAGCGTTCCAGACGAGCTTAATCATTGTCGGACTCCTCGGCGGTGTTCAGGACGGCCAGAGCGCCGACCAAAGCTTCGTTGACGGTCTTTCGGGCGAAAAGCGCATGTTCCGCGTTGGCGATCCACGGCGTCATCGCGGCGGCGGCGCGTCCCTGCAAAGAACGGAGTTCCAGTAAAGCGACGGCGTAATCACCCTTGTTGACGGCTTTTTCCGCGCGGGCGAGAACCGCATCGGGCGTCGTGTCGTCGGCGGGAGCGTCCGTGCGGCGGATAACGACCAGATTTTTGATTTGCGCCAAAGCGCGGTAAAACCAACCGGCGTTTTCATCGTCGGCCAACGCCTTCAAAGCGCCCGACGCATAAACGGGATACATCTGCTCCAGCGCCTGATCCGTCCAAACGCCGCTTTCGGACAGCGCGGCGAGAGGCTTGATCTTTTCGGCGATTTCCGGTCTGAAAGAGGCGAGGGAGTAGGCGACCTGTTGTTCGATGCCGAATTTCAATCCGTGCGTTACGGCGTCGCGCAACTGGTAAATCGCCAGAACCAGCGACGAAGCCCGTTCGCGTTCGAAGCTTGAATGACGCAGTTTCTTTTCGGCGGTCGCCAGACGGGTGGACAGGGACAGGACGGATGAGGCGTCGGCTTTGTTGCGCAACATCGCGTCAACGGCTTTGCTGTTTTTATCGGTTTCGGCGGTCAGCGCGCGCGTCTGTCCCGATAACGTGTGGAGCTGGTCTTCGATAACGGACAGACCGGACCTTATTTCACGAAGCGCGGCGTTTTCCCGTTTCAGCGTTCGCACCTGTTCGGTCAGGCTTAAAATCTCCGCCGATAAAATCCTGTACTGCTCGTCGGGCATGACGACGGGTTCGGCTTTGGCGACGACGGTTTCCGCCTGTTCGAAAGCCTGCCGGTTTTCAATCTGCTCCCGTTTCGCCTGTTCGCTCGTTTGAACGGGGGCTTCGGGAAGGGCGATTTCCGCTTTCGCTTCGGGCGTCGGCCGCGTTAAGAAAAAGGAGCTGATTTTCGCCCAGGACTTTTGCGTGTACGGCATGATCCGTTCGCGGCTTTGCGGCACGGCATACGCGCAGGCGATTCCGACGATCAATACGGAAAGCATCCATAACCCCGGATGACGCTTCTTTTCCGGCGCGGGGACGGCGTCTTCGATGACCGCGATTTCGATTTCGGGGTCCGCCGCTTCGACGCTTTCGTTGTTTTCTTCCGTATTTTCAACGGATTCGCTTGTGTTTTCGGAAACCATAAAAACCTCCTGAAGATGAATCTTCTGGATTTTACCATTTTTTCCGAGTATGGGTAGAATAAAAATGATACAGGGGCATAAAATGCTTGTTTTGGGAATTGAAAGCAGTTGCGACGAAACGGCGGCAGCCGTTGCGGACGATAAAAAAAATCTGCTCGCCTCCGTCGTTTTTTCGCAAAGCGAACATACGGCGTTCGGCGGTGTCGTCCCTGAAATCGCCGCGCGCGACCATTTGGAAAAAGTAACGGGCATCGTTCGGGAAACGCTGGAAAAGGCCGGCATCGGCTTTGAGGATCTGGACGCCGTCGCGGCGTCGGCCGGTCCCGGACTGATCGGCGGCGTCATCGTCGGCGTGATGACCGCGAAAGCGATCGCCGCCGTTCGCGATATCCCGTTCGTCGCCGTCAATCATCTGGAAGCGCACGCTTTGACGGTCAGGCTCGGGACGGACGTTCCGTTCCCGTATCTGTTGTTGCTGACGTCGGGCGGACATTGCCAGATTTTGATCGCTTACGGCGTCGGACGGTTCAAGCGGCTCGGCGCGACGATCGACGACGCGGCCGGCGAAGCGTTCGACAAAGTCGCGAAAATGGTCGGGCTCGGCTATCCGGGCGGTCCGAAAGTCGAAGCTTGCGCGGCGCGGGGCGATCCGACCCGTTTCGACCTGCCGCGCCCGATGGTCGGTAAAGCCGGTTGCGACTTGTCTTTTTCGGGATTGAAAACGGCGGTGCGCCGCATCGTCGATTCCTATGGCGAAAACGGCATGAGCGACAAAGACCGCGACGATTTATGCGCCTCTTTCCAGCAAGCCGTTTTGGATTCTTTGTGTTCGCGGCTGAAAAACGGCATCAAAATCTTTAAAAAGGAATGTCCGGACGGCCGTTTTCTGGTCGTTGCGGGCGGTGTCGCGGCAAACAAGGCGCTGCGGTCGGCGTTGGAAAAACTGGCGGCGAAAAACGGTTTGACGTTCGCCGCGCCGCCGATGAACCTGTGCACGGACAACGGCGCGATGGTTGCCTGGGCCGGCGTCGAGCACCGGTTGGCGGGGCTGTCCGATTCGCTTGATTTCAGTCCGCGTCCGCGTTGGCCGCTCGATCCGTCGGGCAAGCGCTGATTTTAAGAGGAGTTTCCGTTATGAAAAATATTTCCGTCATCGGTGCCGGCGCCTGGGGAACGGCTTTGGCGCAAACGGCCGCCAGAAACGCGGCCTCCGTATTGTTGTGGGCGCGCGAACCGGAATTGGTCTCCGCCGTCAATGAAAAGCACCGCAACGAACCGTATTTGCCGGCGGTTGCTTTGAACCCGAAAATCCGTGCGACAAATTCTTTGCAGGAGGCCGTATCCGGCGCCGACGCCGTTCTGTTGGTCGTTCCCGCTCAATTCCTGCGCGGCGTTTGCGAACAAATGCGCCCGTTTTGGCCGAAGGGGATGCCTGCCGTCGTTTGCGCCAAAGGCATTGAACAGAAAACCGGAAAGCTGATGGGCGAAATGATCGCCGAAGCTTTGCCGCAAGCCGTCTTTGCCCAGTTGTCCGGACCGACGTTCGCCGAAGAGGTCGCGCTGGAAAAGCCGACGGCGGTCACGCTGGCGTGCGCCGACGAACGGATCGGAAAAGAGCTGGTCAACGCTTTGGGAACGGCGACGTTCCGTCCGTATTACACGCCCGATTGCGTCAGCGTTCAAATCGGCGGGGCCGTTAAAAACGTGATGGCCATCGCTGCCGGAATCGTTGCCGGAAAGAATTTGGGCGACAATGCGCGCGCCGCGTTAATCACCCGCGGTTTGGCGGAAATATCGCGTCTGGCGAAGGCGTTGGGCGGCAATCCGCAAACTTTGATGGGATTGGCCGGCTTGGGCGATTTGGTGTTGACGGCGAACAGCACGCAATCCAGAAATTTCACTGTCGGTCTGGAATTGGGGAAGGGCCGCTCCCTTCGCGATATTCTGGGTGAAAAACGAACGGTTGCTGAAGGCGTTTACACTGCTTCCGCCGTTTTGGAACGGGCGGCGACGGCCGGCGTCGAAATGCCGATTTGCGAAGGCTTATCCCGCATCATGAACGACGGCGTTTCGGTTGACGACGTCATCGCGTCGCTTTTCGCGCGGCCGTTGAAAACGGAATAAGGAAAAAGCCCGCGCAAGGCGGGCTTTTTCATATCGTACCGTTTGATTTTCAGTCGAAGTTTTCTTCCGCGACCTGTCCGGCGTCCCAACGCATCAGCAACAGTTCGGTGTCTTCCGGACAAAGGGGTTGGGAGAACAGGTATCCCTGAATGATATCGCATTCCAGCGTTTTCAGGATATTGAAGTTTTCACGCGTTTCGACGCCTTCGGCCAGAACGGACAAATTCAACGCGTGCGACATCGCGATCGTGGCGCGGACGATTTCCAGATTCTTTTTGTCCTTCATGTTTAAAATGAAAGAACGGTCGATTTTCAGCTTTTTCAACGGGAAACTTCTCAAAACCGCCAAAGACGAATATCCGGTTCCGAAATCGTCCAATGAACAACGGATGTTGTTGTCCAATAACTTCGTGATGATTTTTTGCGCGTTTTCGGGATCGCACATCGCCGAACTTTCCGTCAGCTCCAGTTCCAGCAGGTACGGCGGCAATCCGCTCTCGTCAAGCGCTTCGTCGATCATGTGCAACAGACGCGTTTCGTTATGGAACTGACGTGCGGAAATGTTGACGGAAACCGGCGCGCGGCACAATCCCATCGAATACCATTTTTGATTCCAGAAACACGCCTGATCCAAAATCTCCTTTGTCAAATGGTCGATCAGGCCGTATTCTTCCGCGTCGGAAATAAAATCTTTCGGCTGGATGAAAAGACCGTCGCTCGTTTGCCAGCGCGCCAAAGCTTCCATTCCGACGATCTGGCCCGTTTTGATGTCGATCTGCGGTTGGAAAAAGGCTTTGATATCATGATTTTCGATAGCCGTTTTCAGGTTTTTGCGGATCGTGTGATTGATGACCTGCGCCGTTAAAAACTCGCTGTTGTAAAGGCGCATTCCGACGGACGTTTCCCGCGCTTTGTGCAAAGCCAGATCCGCGCGTTCGATCAGTTGACTTAAAATTTTTCCGTCCTGCGGATAGAAGCAGACGCCGATGCAAACGGACAGGTCGAATTCCAGATCTTCGACGCAAATGGGGTCGTCGAACGCTTTAAGGATGCGATCGACCTTTCGTTCGATACCGATCGAAAATTCGATGTCGGTCAGCAAAACGGTGAAATGGCAGGCGCCCGTTTGCGCCAACACGTCGCTGTCGCGCAACGCCGAACGTATCCGGTCGGCAATCGCGGAAATCAGCTTGAACCGGACGGAACGGTTGACAATGGCGCGGATCTGTCCCAGGCTTTTCGGTTCGATCGACAAAACGCCGATAAGCGTTTGTCCGACTTTCGAATTTTCTTCGACCTTCGGGAAAATGTCTTTCAGATAAGCCTGATTTTCGATGCCCGTGTTCGTGTCGTGATAGGCCAGATAACGCAAATCCCGTTCGCGTCTGACAAACTCCGTAATATCGCGGAAAACGCAGATGAAAGCCGCGTCTTCGGGGACGAGTTCGATTTCGACGTGGATCGGCGGATAGTCGTCCTTTTGCAAAATGTCGGTAAAAATCGCCCGATCTTTGATGGAGGACAGCAACAACTGCTGTTGCATCGTGTCGGCGACGGATTCCGGCAAAAGGGAAAGAATGGAACAGGATCTTATAGTGTCTTCGGAACAATGAACGATGTCGCAGAACCGTTTTGTCGCCGTTAAGATCATCCCTTGTTTATCAAAGACGACGACGCCTTCCGGAATGGAATCGAGAACGATGCCGTTGTAATAATCCTGCTGATGCAAAGAGGAAACGTCGAACCAGAATCCCGTCCAAACGATTTCGCCGTTTTTCTTTTTGACGGGAGTGGAAGTCCCGAATATCCAGTGCGTTTCGCCGGACGGCAGGAGAATGCGGAATCTTTCGGCGAAAGGTTTTTCGTCGGTTTCGGAAACCTTCAACGCGTCGGCGTAAGCGGCCCTGTCCGACCAATGGATGTTTTCGGGGCATCCGTCCGAATCGGCGGCCAGCGGCGCATGAATCCAATCGCAATCGGATTCTTCCGGCAGGGAGTAGAGGAATGTTCCGTCAGCGGTTTTCTTTCGGATGAACGGAACGACATTTTCCTGACGGAGAGCGTTTTTATAGGGGAACGGCGGCATTTTTTCTGTCATACAAGGATTCCTCGTTACATCAAGCAAGATATGCTAACATATTTATGTGATGAAAAAAAGAGTTAGGACGAAAAAAGTTTTTGATTGACAATTTTTTTTTGAAGGAGCAAAAAGAGAACGAGCGCATTATCCGGTGGACATTGTGAATGCGGAGAGGCGGCAGAGTGGTCGAATGCGGCGGACGCGGTCGGAGCGGGAGCGACGACGAACGAGCGAAGCGAGGACAAATCTGTTGACAGGCGTCAGCCATTAAAGAGACGCCAAAAGTTTGGAGAGGTGGCAGAGTGGTCGAATGCGGCAGACTCGAAATCTGTTGACCGGTTTATCCGGTCCGGGGGTTCGAATCCCCCCCTCTC
>DGGW01000008.1 GCA_002393065.1 Alphaproteobacteria bacterium UBA3864
ATAATCAGGTTGACCTGTTCGGAAATCTTCTTGTCCAGCTCGGCGATGATGCCTTCGATCGTCTTGATCGAGTTGTCGGACACCAGAGCCGTGTTTTCCAAAGCCTGACCGACCAACGTTTTCACCGCGTTCTGAACGGCGGAGTTGGCCTCTTCCGATTTCGGTTTGAATTCCTGATTCAAAAGCTTTTCGAAATCGGACATTTCGAGCGTTTCGGCGCTCAAAGAATCAATTTGCTGTTGTGCTTCGTTTGCCATTGATAAAAACCTTCTTCGTTAAATCACTTATCCGCCTTTTCGGCATCCGCCGCGGGAGCATCCGCCGCTTCTTTTTCCTTGGCTTTCTGAGATAAAGCCTTCATCAAAGCCGGATCTTCCAAAATCTTGTTCAGCAATTCTTCCGCGCCGGATTTGCCGTCCATATAGGACAGCAGGTTCGCCAATTCCTGACGGGCTTTCAACAAGTCCTTCAACCCGTCAACTTTCGAGGCAACGGCCGCGGGCGAAAAATCATCCATGCTTTCAAACGTCATATCGACCGCCAGATTCCCTTCGCCCGTCATCACGTTCGGGACGTTGAACGCGACACGCGGTTTGACGCTTTTCAAACGATCGTCAAAGTTGTCCGCATCGATTTCCATCATTTTGCGGTCTTCCAGCTTGGGAAGCGGTTCGGCGGGTTTGCCCGACAAATCGGACATCACACCCATGACGAACGGCAAATTGACTTTCTTTTCCGCCCCGTACAGTTCAACATCATATTCGACCTGAACGCGCGGCGCTCTGTTTTTACCGATAAATTTCTGACCACTGTTAGAAGCCATCTTTTTCCACCTTTACTTAAATTAACAAAACTCACATCGACTCGCCGTTATTTTCATCCGGACGAACACCCAAAATATCCCGTCCGCGAGAAAGCGCATCCGGCGCGATGTCCGCCAACAAATCCATAAAATTCATTTCGGACAAACGCAACGCGCGTTCAATCAGATAGGGAACGGGACTGGTCGGCTCTTCCGCACGGAAGTATTCAGCCCCTTTCTTCAACAGCAACAAAGCCTCCGCGCGGGTCGTCGCCCGAATGGAAGCCAAATCGCTGAAATTGTTTTTGACCGCAACCCTGACGGGGGCCGCGGAAACCGGAGCATCCTCCGCATCGCCGACGGTTTCGGCGGACGCGGATTCCGCGAAGGTCTCCGTAAATCTGGCGTAAAACGTCGAAAACCTTTTCAATTCTTTTTGCAAAGCCGACATATTCAGGGAATAGCCGCCTTCCATTTTTTCGCCCATGGAAGTGCAAATTCCTTCGACGTTTTCTTCGATTTTCTTAAGAAGATCGGCCCGCGCCTGTATTTTTTCGACGGGCAAGCTCATCATTTCCGCCGCGATCAGCTTCGGATCGACGGCTTTTTCGCTTTCCAGCTCACCGTTCGAAATCATTACGTCGCGCATCGTGTAGGGCAATTCCGGCATCAACCGGACGGTACGCAACTTGGACAGGAACATGATCGGGTCGTTGAACGCGCCGGGCTGCGGCGACAGCATCGCCATGATGTTCAGCCGTTCAAGCGGATCGTTGTCGTCGTCGGGATCGAGTCGGGGATAGAAATCGGCCCACATTTCCTCGATCAACCAGCGAACGAGCGCCAATCCTTCGGCGAATCCCTCGAAACCGTTTAATTCCGTTTCGGCGACGCACAGATACGCCGCCACACGCAAGTCGCGCGTTTTCTTCCACAGTTCAAGGCAATTCTTTTCAAGTTGGCGGTAATCCGGCTCTTTTCCGGCGTCCTCGTCGGCGATGACCAGATCTTCCAGATCCAAATAGAGCTGATCGTATTCGGGATCTTCACCGGCGGAGCCGGCGCCGTCGATCGGTTTCATCAATTCATCCGCCGTAATCATGCCGTCCCCTCCCCATGATTTTAGACAATATTTGGATATCATAATTTTAAGAACACTTCAAATCTTTTTTAACCACTCCGAACACCGGCCTTTTTATGCCGCGGAAGGTTCACGAATCATCCCCCTGACATTAAGGTGCAATCCACCGCCCCTTTTAATGAGTAAAAGAGTGCAACAATCAAATAAAACAGGATAAAAACAAATGCGTTTTCCGCAGAGGTCCGCCCTTAACGCATGGCGATCCGTTCCCGCAAAAGGATTTGGGACAAATGCGGTTTATCGGCCGTTTTCGTCTTATCGCATCCGCCTTGATCTTTAACGAATTTTTTCAGTTGCTTCAAAGCGACCTGCGCGTGCCTGATATCCACGTATTCGTCAAACTTTTTCGCTTCGGCGGCGGATTTCGGTTTTGTGGCGAGCGACACGCCGATCTTCGTCGCCATCGCGGCGGCGGCGGCACCGGCCACCACGGGCATCAGCGATTGATAATGGTCGTTCCCGATCAGAAAATCCGACATCAGCTGTTCTTGCGAAGCGCCCATATACTTATCGTAATTCGACGCGCCGAGAACGGTTTGTGCCATGGCGCCCGTCGCGATGGAAATCGCCCCGATGCCGACAAACATTTTCACTGACGTTTTAAGCTTTTCTTCGAAAGGAATCGTCCTGTTCCGCATCATATCCGCAACATCGTGGATATAATCCTGCACATGACCGCGGTTATGATAATTCAACCACGAACGCAAACCGTGCTCTTTTCGTTTTTCATCCAGCATTTTCCGGGCGCGTTCGACATCTTCCGACCGGATGAAGCGCAAATCGCCGGAACCGTCCATTTCATCAATGACAGCCAAAGCGTCCCTGCGCACATTTTTTGCGGACCTGAATTGCTTTGTTTCCTTAAGAACCGTTTTCAGGAACTCGCCTATCAGACGTTCCGATTTTTCACGGTAAGTCACATCTATTTTTTCCGCGTCCGTTTTGATTGAAAGCATAGCAAGGCACTCCCGAAATTCAATACTTCACATCCGCATGATTATAGCCGTATATAGACAAAAAGCGGGAACAAAGTCAATTGTTTTTCGCCCGTGTAGCTCTCCGGAGCTTTTTTTCCTCAAAAAAAGGCCTCTTTCCCGAATGGAAAAGAGGCCTTCCGAAAAAAATCCCGTTATTTCAAAACATCCTTCAAAACCTTGCTGGCTTTGAAACGCGGAGCTTTCGTCGCGGGAATCGCGATTTTCGCACCCGTGCGCAGATTGCGACCTTCGCGGGCGGCGCGGGCGGAAACGCCGAACGTGCCGAATCCCATCAAACGGACATCGTCGCCTTTCTTCAACGCTTCGGTGATCGCGGTAAAGGTTTCGTCCAAAATATATTCAACGGCGACCTTTGACGCATTGGCGTTTTTAGCGACTTCGGCAACCAATTCAGATTTGTTCATGACAAACTCCTAAAAATAACGAACAACGGGTTCAGTTTAAGGACAAACAGCCGAAACGTCAAGCTTTTCCGAAGGAAAAAGCCCTTGCTTTTCACGAAAACATCGGCGTCGACAGATACCGTTCGCCCGTATCGGGCAACAAAGCGACAATGACTTTTCCCGCATTTTCGGGACGCTTTGCCAAAACGACGGCGGCATAAGCGGCCGCGCCGGACGAAATGCCGACCAAAACGCCTTCCTTGTGCGCGATTTGCCGTCCCATGGCGAAAGCGTCGTCGTTTTGAACGGGAATGATCTCGTCATAAACGGAACGGTCCAGCGTGTCCGGAACAAAGCCCGCGCCGATGCCCTGAATTTTGTGCGGACCGGCGCGCCCTTCGGACAGAACCGGAGAGTCGGCGGGTTCGACCGCCACGACTTTGACGGCGGGATTCTTCGATTTCAGATAGGCGCCGACGCCGCTCAACGTGCCGCCCGTGCCGACACCGGCGACAAAGATATCCACTTTTCCGTCCGTGTCTTCCCAGATTTCGGGGCCGGTCGTCGCTTTGTGCGCGGCGGGATTGGCGGGATTGACGAATTGTCCGGGGATAAACGAACCTTCGATGGATCGGGCGAGCTCTTCGGCTTTTTCGATAGCGCCCTTCATCCCTTTCGTTCCTTCGGTCAGAACGATTTCCGCCCCGTACGCTTTCAGCAGGTTGCGCCGTTCGACGCTCATCGTTTCGGGCATGGTCAGAATGATCCGGTACCCTTTGGCCGCGGCGATCGCCGCCAGACCGATGCCGGTGTTGCCGCTGGT
>DGGW01000034.1 GCA_002393065.1 Alphaproteobacteria bacterium UBA3864
TGTTCGTCGGCGTCGGCGCGTCGCGCGTGCGCGACTTGTTCGAACAGGCGAAAAAGCATTCGCCGTGTCTGGTCTTCATTGACGAAATCGACGCGGTCGGCCGTCATCGCGGCGCCGGTTTGGGCGGCGGCAACGATGAACGCGAACAGACGCTCAACCAGCTTCTGGTCGAAATGGACGGCTTTGACACGAACGAAGCCGTCATCCTGATCGCCGCGACGAACCGTCCGGACGTTCTCGACCCCGCTTTGCTGCGTCCCGGCCGTTTCGACCGGCAGGTCGTCGTGCCGAATCCCGACGTCGCCGGCCGCGAAAAGATCCTTGCCGTTCACATAAAGAAAAGCCCGATGGGGCCCGACGTGAACATCACGACGATCGCGCGCGGCACTCCCGGATTTTCCGGCGCCGATCTGGCGAACCTCGTCAACGAAGCGGCTTTGCTGGCGGCGCGGCGCAACAAACGCGTCGTGACCATGGCGGAATTCGAATACGCCAAGGACAAAGTCATGATGGGCGCCGAACGCAAATCCATGGTGATGAGCGACGACGAACGCAAAATGACCGCTTTCCACGAAGGCGGTCACGCCATCGCGACCCTGCACTGCGACCACGCCGACCCGATCCACAAGGCGACGATCGTTCCGCGCGGACGGGCGTTAGGCATGGTCATGCAACTGCCCGAACGCGACAACGTGTCGTATTCCAAAGCCAAGCTGAAGGATCGCCTCTGCACGGCGTTCGGTGGCCGTATCGCCGAGGAGATGATCTTCGGCGCGGACAATGTTTCGACGGGCGCCGAGGCCGATATCCGCATGGCGACGAACATCGCCCGCAAAATGGTTACTCAATGGGGCATGAGCAAGGATTTGGGGCCGATCGCCATCGACGAACCGGACGGCGAAGTTTTCCTCGGTTATTCGATGACGAAGCAAAAGCCGATGTCCGAATCGCTCGCCAACCGCGTCGACGCCGAAATCCGCGCTTTGGTGGACGAGGCGTACGACCGCTGCCGTAAGATTCTGGAGGAAAACAGAACGGAACTTGATTTGCTGGCGGCGGCGCTGTTGGAACATGAAACGCTGACGGGCGACGAAATCAAAGCCGTCGTTCGCGGCGAAAAAATCGTGCGACAGGAACCCGGCGTCCATATTTCCGTCCGTTCGACCGTCCCCGTTACCGACGATCCGGAGGAAGATGACGTTCCGGATGAACCGTCGGCCGGGGAAGAAGCTGAAAAAGATCAATAAAAACAAATTGTAACAGAATTTGTTTTGCTCTTTCGGATATGTCTGCTAAAACTGTCCGAAAGAGTTTTTTTTCGGAGGATGATTATGGCAGAACGCAAACTGTTCGGAACGGACGGTGTCCGCGGCAAAGCGAACGTGGCGCCGATGACGGCGGAAACGGCTTTGAAGCTCGGTATCGCGGCGGGATCGCTTTTCGGAAACGGATCGCACCGCGGCAAGGTTGTTATCGGCAAAGACACGCGCTTGTCCGGGTATATGCTGGAAAACGCTTTGGTGGCGGGGTTTACGTCCGTCGGGATGGACGTTCTTCTGCTCGGCCCGATGCCGACGCCGGCCGTCGCGATGCTGACCCGTTCGATGCGCGGCGATCTGGGCGTCGTCATTTCCGCGTCGCACAATCCGTACGAGGATAACGGTATCAAGTTCTTCGGCCCCGACGGCTATAAGCTGTCCGACGAAACCGAAGCCGAAATCGAAGCCCGCGTGTTCGGCGGAACGGAAAAACTGCTTGTTCCGTCCAAAGAAATCGGACGGGCGAAGCGTTTGGACGACGCGATCGGCCGTTATATAGAATATGTCAAAAACACGTTCCCGCGCAACGAACGCCTGAACGGGATGAAGATCGTTCTGGACTGCGCGAACGGCGCGTCCTACCGCGTCGCGCCGACCGTTCTGTACGAACTGGGCGCCGACGTCCATCCGATCGCCGTCGAACCGGACGGCTGCAACATCAACGCCGACTGCGGCGCGGTGCATACGGACAGAATGTGTGCCGAAGTCATTTTGCAGGGCGCCGATATCGGTATCGCTCTGGACGGTGACGCCGACCGCCTGATCGTTTGCGACGAAAAGGGACAGGTCATCGACGGCGACCAGATCATCGCGATGATCGCCCGCGAATGGAAGCAGGCCGGCATTTTGAAAGGCGACGGAATCGTGACGACCGTGATGTCGAACCTCGGACTGGAACGCTTTTTGAAAGAAAACGGATTGAAACATATCCGCACGAAAGTCGGCGACCGCTACGTCGTCGAAAAGATGCGCGCCGACGGCTATAATCTGGGCGGAGAGCAGTCGGGACACCTGATCTTGGGCGAACACACGACGACGGGCGACGGTTTGATCGCCGCTTTGCAGGTGTGCGCCGCCGTTGCGCGGGAAAAACGTCCCGTCAGCGAAGTGATGCATCTGTTCAATCCGGTTCCTCAACTGTTGAAAAATGTTCGTTTGTCCGATCGGACAATGGCGATGGCGGCGCTGGAAAGCGATACCGTCAGGGCGCTGATCGCCGATACGGAAAAGACTTTGGGGAACGAAGGGCGTTTGCTGATCCGTCCGTCGGGAACGGAACCGCTGATCCGCGTGATGATCGAAGGTGAAAACCGTTCTCAGATCGCGGAACTGGCGGAACGGATCGCCGACGCGTTAGTCAAGGAAGTAAAGGCTTTGGAAAAATGATGAATAAACCCGTACTTAAACCGAAATGCCCGAATTTTTCGTCAGGACCGTGCGCCAAGCGTCCGGGATGGCGGGCGGAAAAACTTTTTTCGGGCAGTCTGGGACGGTCGCACCGTTCCGTTCTGGGCCATGAACGCCTCAAATTATCCATCGACCTGATGAAGGAGGTTTTGGAGGTTCCCGCGGATTACCGCGTCGGCATCCTGCCCGGATCGGATACGGGCGCGGTCGAAGCGGCGCTGTGGTCTATGCTGGGATCGAAGGGCGTTGACGTTTTCGCCTGGGAAACGTTCGGCAAGAATTGGGCGGACGATATCACGAAGCAGCTGAAGTTGTCCGACGTACGCGTGTTTGAAGCGCCGTACGGGCTTTTGCCGGATTTGACGCGGGCCGATCCCGACCGCGACGTCGTTTTCGCGTGGAACGGGACGACTTCGGGCGTTTGCGTGCCGGACGGCGACTGGATTTCCGCCGATCGAACGGGCCTGACGATCTGCGACGCAACATCGGCGGCATTCGCGATGGATCTGCCGTGGGACAAGCTGGACGTCGTTACGTTTTCGTGGCAGAAAGCGTTAGGCGGCGAAGGCGCGCACGGCGTCATCATCATCAGCCCGCGCGCGGTCGAACGGCTGGAAAGCTACACGCCGTCGTGGCCGATGCCGAAGCTGTTCAGAATGACGGCGGGCGGGAAGCTGAACGAAGGCATCTTTGTCGGCGACACGATCAACACGCCGTCGATGCTGTGCGTCGAAGATATCATCGACGCGCTGAAGTGGGGCAAAAGTGTCGGTGGCCTGCAGGGGTTGATCGCGCGGTCGAAGGCGAATTTTGCCGTTTTGGAATCGTTCGTCGCGGCGCGGCCGGACCGTTTCGCTTTTCTGGCGCAGGACAAGTCGTATCGTTCGAACACGTCGGTTTGTCTGAAAATCGTTGATAAGGATTTTCTGGCGCTGGACGAAGACGCGCAAAAAGCGTTCTGCAAAAAAATGGTCAAGTTGCTCGGCGACGAAGGGGCGGCGTTCGACTGCGGTTCTTACAAAGCCGCGCCGGCGGGGCTGCGTTTCTGGTGCGGCGCGACGGTCGAAACCGATGACGTGAAAGCGCTTTGTCCGTGGCTGGATTGGGCTTTTGAAACGGTGAAAAGCGGGATGTAATCCCTTTTCGGAAGGAAGGCGGGCTTTCCCGCCTTCCTTTTTTGCGGAATCGACGAAAAACTGCGAAAAACTGTCGTTTTTGGATTGACTTGCCAAAAAGTTTTGGATTAGACTTCTATTCAGATTCGGAAACGGATCTTGTTTTTAAACATTTAATTTTTTCAGAGGGAGCCCTCAAGTGAACAAGAACGATCTCGTAGCTGAAGTTGCTAAAAACACCGGTTTGTCCAAAACGGACGCCGCCAAAGCCGTTGACGCTTTTCTGGGTGCCGTTGCCGGCGCTTTGAAGAAGGGTGAAGAAGTCCGTTTGGTCGGTTTCGGCACGTTTAACGTTGCCGAACGCGCGGCGACGGAAGGCCGTAACCCCCGCACCGGCGAAACGATTAAAATCCCGGCGTCGAAGCAGCCGAAGTTCAAAGCCGGCAAAGGCTTGAAGGATGCTGTCAACGCCTGATTTCGGGTGCTGAAGTTCTAAAAAGGCGGTTTGCTTCGGCAAGCCGCTTTTTTTTGTAAGGTCACAATGGTTACGAACGATTTTCCTCATATAACGGCGACTTTGCGGTCGGAACACGAAATTCTTTTTTCGAATGACGATACGCTGATCGTGTTTAATAAAAAAGCCGGCGTCCACATCGCGGAAGGGCGAACGGATATTATTGTCGAACATATCGGACGCGCCGCCGTGTGCCGTTTGGAAACGACGAACAGAGAGGTTTTCGATTATTTTTCGGCGGCAAAGCGTTTCCGGTATTCGCAGATTTGCTTTCAGTGCCGTCATAAAAAAAAGGACGGCGAGTCCCTGCTGAAAACGCCGACCGGCGACGAGATTCGCTGGATCGCCGAAACATACGGGACAACGCCGGAAAAAATCGACCGGATGCGTTCGGAAAACAGAATCTTTGTGTTGCGAAAAGGGGCTGAAGCCGTTTCGTATATCGGAATCCATATCGACGGCAGTATCGGTTGCTTGTACACAAAACCGGAATACCGTCACGCCGGATATGCGACCGAAACGGAAGAGGAATTGTTAAAAATCGCGCCGGAGCCGGTTTTTGCGCAGATATTGGAAAGCAACGAAGCGTCGATCGCGTTGCATCGGAAAAACGGCTGGATCTTTTCAAACGGCCGGATTTACTGGCTGTTTAACGAAAGCTTCTGACGTTTATTTTATCGTGATGATTTGCAACAGGTTCGTGTTGCCCCGTTCGGCGAACGGAACGCCGGCCGTTAAAATCAGGTCGTCGCCCGACTCCAATCCGAAAACACGCTTTGCGAACAGGACGGCGTCTTCGTTGACATCCGTCAGCGTTTCCTCGCGTTTGCAAACGGCGCTCCTGACACCCCAATACAGCATCATCCGGCGCGACAGGGCTTCGTCCCGCGTCATGCACAAAATCGGCGTGTAGGGGCGTTCCTGCGACATCCTTTTTGCCGTTGTTCCGCTGCGGGTATAGGACACGATCGCTTTTGCGTTAGGCAACGTTTCCGTCATCACGCGCGCCGCCGCCGTTACGGCGCCCGCGGTCGTTCTGTCGCCGTCGCGTCCCGCCTGCAGATATAAACGGTACGGTTCGCTCGCTTCCGTTTCGCAAATGATCTTATCCATCATTCGAACGGCCTGAACGGGATAAGCACCCGCCGCCGATTCCGCCGACAGCATGACGGCGTCCGCCGCGTCGAAGACCGCGTTCGCGACGTCGGACGCTTCGGCGCGCGTCGGCATCGGGTTCGATACCATGGATTCCAGCATTTGCGTCGCGACGATGACCGGCTTTGCGGCTTTACGGCAGGCACGGACGATTCTTTTCTGACAAACGGGCACGCGTTCGGGCGGCAATTCGACGCCCAGATCCCCGCGGGCGACCATAATGCCGTCCGACAGACGGATGATTTCATCCAAATGATCCAGCGCCGACGGCTTTTCGATTTTCGACACGATCCAGGCTTTGTCGCCGATGAGCGACCTCGCCAGCAAAACGTCTTCCGGCCGTTGAACGAACGACAGGCCGATCATGTCCGCGCCCATGTCCAAAGCGGCGCGCAGGTCGTTTTTATCTTTGTCGGTCAAAGCGTCGATCGGCAGGGGGACGCCCGGGACGTTGACGCCTTTTTTATCGGACAGGCGCCCGCCGGTAACGACGGTAACGTCGGCGTAATCGTCGCCGAAATCATCGACGGTCATGCGCAACAGACCGTCGTTCAGCAACAGATCCATCCCTTTGCGCATCGCTTTGAAAATTTCGGGATGAGGAAGCGTCACACGCGTTTCGTCACCGCTTTCCGGTCTCATGTCGAACCGGAACTTGTCGCCGGCGCGAAGTTCGATATGGTTGTTTTTGAAAACGCCGATTCGCAGTTTAGGTCCTTGCATATCGCATAAAACCGCCAACGGCCGGCCGAGTTCGCGTTCGGCGGCGCGGATATACCCGACGCTTTTACGATGATCGTCGTGCGACCCGTGCGAAAAATTCAAACGGAAAACGTCAACGCCCGCCAAGGCCAGCGCTTTGATTGTATCGGGCGAATTCGACGCGGGACCGAGGGTCGACACGATTTTTGTCAGATGCATTTGTTTCATGGAGGAAATCCCAAACGGAAAGTCAGCGTTCCGAAACCGATAAAGTCATTGTTTCCCGCAACGATTCTTCGGGGTCGAGCGTTTTGATCCCCGTTCCCGTAACGCCGCGCGACGCCAGATTGAAAGCGTCGTTCGCATTCGTTACCGGTTCGACGCAGAAAAACTTTTCACCCTTCGGCGACCAAACGACGACGTGGCCGAAATCGCCGTATGCGGTCATCGTTATTTTCCGGCTTCGCGACGGATACGTTATTTCCGCCGTTCCGTCGAAGCCGCCGAAACAAGTGTCGAGCTCAAGCGTGTCGATTTTCAGCCCTTTGTCGAATTGCCATTCGGGCGGAACTTTGATCGGGCGTTCGCGGGGCGGAGCGCTTTCGTGCGCCCAAAGCATTTTGTTTTTGAATTTGACGACGGTGTCGTCGTCGCGCAGGAAGAACGGATGGAAACCCAATCCGCAAGGCATCGGAATACCGCCTTTGTTGGTCAGTTTCAACGATGCGGACAATTTTGCGTCGGCGATTTCAAAAGTTTCTTCGGCTTCGTAAGCGAAGGGAAAACCGTTTTTGCCGTTGTGCGAAAAAGCGATCGTTACCGACGTTTCCGTCTGTTCTTTGACCGACCAGACGCGTTGCCAGCCTTCGCCGTGCAAAGGATCGGGAACGACGGGATGGTTTTTCGGAACGGTCCGGCGAATGCCCCAATAAATGAAAGCGCCGCCGCGGATCCGGTTCGAATAGGGAACAAGCGGAAACATCGCCGTTTTATCCGCCGCTTTTTCATCAACGGCTTCGGGCAGGGCCGGACGCATCAAATCGACGCCGTCGTGCCGCCAGAACAGCAAAGAACCGCCCGTTTCGGGCGAAACGCCGGCGGTATATCCGTTTGATGTCAACAAAACATGTGTCTGTTTGTTCATGAATCCTCCCTTTTTCAGACCCGGATTCTTTATTACCCGTAAAATCGTTTTTTTTCAAGTTATTTAAAAAGGACCGGTTCCCAAATTTCCTTGTGAAAATCTTTCGCCGAATCGAAAGTTTTGCCGTTGAAGACGATTTGCTTCACGCTTGCGGACGCCGTCGGCAGGACGACGATTTCAAGGCCTTTGACGATATAGCTTTTCCAGGCCAGCTTTTTTCCGTCGCGGACGAAGGCGCCCTTTCCGAAACTGATCGTATCGAACGAAAAGGCCGATTTTTCGTTCTTGTCCCAATCGATCAGTTTGGCGCCGTTAATCAGTGCCGTTTCTGATGTCAGCGACACTTCTTTGCCGGAACCGAGCAAAAGCATATCCGTTTTCAGACCTTCGATTTTGATTTCGTTCAGCTGCAGTCGCTTTTTGTTCAGCCCCGTCAGCAATTCCTTCGGATCGACGATAAGGGTTTTGATCGAAACGGTCCCCTGAACGTTTCGGGTGTCCAAAGTAACGGAAACATCGGATAATTTAACGGTCGTCTGTTCCTGAATTTCCAGAAAACCGTAGGTCACTTTAATGTTGCTCAATCTGTTCAGCGCGCGGGTCAGCAAAAAATCCAAAGCCACGTCTTTTAAGTTCTTTTTGGTGCGCGGCGATCCCGGCAACGAAAGCGTTACCGCCGCTTTCGGCAACGGTTTGTCCGGATCTGCGGGCGAAACGCCGACCTGCGGTTGCGCCTGAACCGGAACGGATCGGAAAAAAAACACGGAAAGGAGAAATAAGAACTTAATCATTTTGACTTTTGTCCCGTATCTTTTAAACTTCATAACAATCTATCACGTTTGAAGCGCAAAAGGAATATCGGAGGATAAAAATGTTGTACCCTTCCGCGTTGATCCGGGGCGTTCTGATGGAACGAACGGCTTCCGTTCTGGCGGACGTCCGGCTGGACGACGGGCGGATCGTCGCGGCATATTGTCCGAACATGACGAAAATGACGGGCGTCGCCGCGGAAGGTTGCGACGTGTGGATGTCTTTTGACGACGGAGCGTATCGGCGGATACGGCACACGATCGAACTTGTCGACGTGAACGGAACGCTCGTCGGCGTCAATACGGATTCGCGGGCGGCTTTGGTCGCGGAAGCGATAAACGACGGCGTTTTTGATTCTTTGTCCGGATACGGCGCCGTGACGCCTTCGCCGTCCCCGTCGGTTTGCGATCTGGATCTGACCGACACCGTTCTGCCGCCGTGCCGCATCGCCGTTTTGCCCGCTTATGAAAAAAAAGCGACGGGACTGCTTTTCCCCGACGACGTGGATACCGCGAACAGGCTCGTTTTACGGGAGCTGGAGCGGTGTCTTGACGCCGGATGCCGCGCCGTGTCGGTCGTTTTGGCGCAACGCGGCGATTGTCTGGCCGTGCGTGCCGCATGGACGGCCGATCCCGTTTTTGTCGGGGCGTTGAAAAATTTATGCGATAAAGGCTTGGAAATTATCGCCTGCGGTTGTAGTGTATCGCTTGATGAAATTCGGGTAACGGTGTTGCTGCCGTTCATGTTTTGAAAAGGCTTCTGAAATGTCGAAAGAGGGAATCGTCATTCATACGGATTCCGCCGATTATGACGGAATGAGACGCGCCGGCCGTCTGGCGGCCGAAACGCTGGATATGATCACGCCGTACGTTCAACCCGGCATCACGACCGGCGAATTGGACAAGCTGTGCGACGATTATATCAACGCTCACGGCGGCGTTTCCGCCTGTCTGGGCTATCACGGATATCCGAAGTCGGTCTGCATATCGCTCAATCACGTCGTTTGCCACGGCATTCCGGGCGATCGAAAACTGGTCGTCGGCGATATCCTGAACATCGATGTTACGGCCATCGTTGACGGATGGTACGGCGATACCAGCAGAATGTACGTCGTCGGCAAACCGTCCGTCAAAGCGAAAAGGCTCGTTGACATAACGTTTGAAACGATGTGGCGCGGGATCGAACAGATCCGCGAAGGCGCGACGCTCGGCGACGTCGGATACGCGATGCAGACGTTCGCGGAAAAAAATCATTGCTCCGTCGTCAGGGATTTTTGCGGCCACGGGCTTGGGCGGGTCTTTCACGCCGCACCGAACGTTCTGAATTATGGCCGTCCGCATGAAGGGCTTGTTCTGAAGGAAGGAATGTTCCTGACCGTGGAACCGATGGTCAATTTGGGGGATTCGGACGTTAAAGTGCTTTCCGACGGCTGGACGACCGTGACGCGCGACCGTTCGCTGTCCGCGCAGTTCGAACATTCTTTGGCCGTTACGAAAACGGGATACGAGATCTTTACGTTGTCCCCGAAAGGATTGGATCATCCGCCGTACGGGGCCGCGTTATGACGGCGGAGACCGTTTCTGCGGATAAAAACGGGCAAAACGCCGGCGAAAGCGAGCGGAAACCGGATTATGCCGGTCATCGCGACAGGCTCCGTCAGAAGATTATTTTGTTCGGCGCCGGAACGTTGCAGGATTATGAATTGCTCGAAGCTCTGCTGATGGCGGCGATACCCAGACGCGACGTTAAACCTTTGGCAAAAAAGATGATCGAGGTTTTCGGCGATTTCGAATCGGTGATCTCCGCTTCGCCGGAAGCGCTTCGCCGCATATCGGGGATCAAAGATTCTTCGGTGGCGCTGTTTCTGATCGTTCGGGAAGCGGCGTTGCGGATGTTGAAAAACAGAATATCGGACGCGCCCGTCATTAACAGCTGGGACAAACTTGTCGCGTATTGCCGCGCGGATATGGCTCAACGGAAAACGGAAGCTTTCCGCGTGTTGTTTCTGGATAATCAGAGCCGTTTGATCAAGGACGAGATCATGCAACAGGGAACGGTCGATCAAACGGCCGTCTATCCCCGCGAAGTCGCGGCGCGCGCTTTGGAACTCGGCGCGACGTCGCTGATCATGGTGCATAACCATCCGGCCGGCAGTTTGCGCCCCTCAAAAAACGATATCGCGATGACGAAAAACGTCCAGAAAGCTCTGGACGTTTTGGGAATAGCTCTGTTGGACCACTTTATCGTGTCCAAATCGGGATACTTGTCGTTTAAGGATTGCGGTTATTTGTGATGGACGAATTCAACCGGAAAATTCCGGCGCCCGTCAGGTTGAACACGGTGCAGAACCCCCAGATGTTCAATTGCGCTCCGTCCAGATAGCCCAGCAGATTCCCCCCGACGCCGTAAGAAACGATGCAGAACGACAGCATAACGTCCATGGCTTCGCCGATATCCTCCCATAAATGCAATCCGGGGCATTTGCGGATGATCAGCGACAGCAGGCAAACGGGCAGATCCGTTTTTCCGCGGACGATCAGCAGGAAAAGCGCCAGCGTATTCAGAACGAAATCAATGATCCCCCAAAGAATACAGAACGACGCGACAACGACGGACGCTTTGCCGCCGTAGATGTTGTGAATCAGGATACCCAGCAAAACCTTGTATCCGACGAACGGATATCCGACGGTGATGACGGATAAAATGCGTAAAATGTTTGTGCGTAAATTCTTGTTTTTTTCCATAGCCCTTTTATTTAATCCGAGTTTTCTTAAAAAGAAACTAAAATTTTAACCCGCCTTTAAATTAAAAGATGCTATGCTGTAAAAAAGTCGGGGGATCCGTATGAATATTTTTAAATCGACGTTTAAAACGCTGTTCGCCAAACCGGACGAAGCGACCAACGACAAGCTTGGCGCTTATCCGGTCAGGGTTCACGTGGGTGCGATGCCGGAGCGGCGCTATCTGAAAACGTCGCGAGTGATGGCCTTGCTCGCTTCCGCTTTGTGGGGATGCGCTCTGATTCTGGCGTTTTCGATTTATTTGCTGGGACAAATGCAGGTCGGCACGCCTCTTTTGCTGTCGATCAACAAAAGGTTTTACCGCTTGGATCCCGTTCAAAACGACGAAGTTTACGAAAGCGGCGTCGATATTCAAAAAGAACTGTACATAAGACAGTATGTTATATTGCGTCATACGATCCTGCCCGACGTCGACGAGATGAAGGAAAGATGGGGGCTCAGAGGTCATCTGCGTTGGTTTTCGCAGGCCGCCGGGTGGGATTCTTTTACCAGAAGCAAAGAATCCCTTGAAAAAGCGATGGAAAACGGTCTGACGGCGGAAGTGTCCGTTCGCTTCATCGAACAGTTGACAGCCCGTTTTTGGATCGTCGAGTTTGATCTGTTCGAACGCTATCCCGAAGACGACGCGCCGACGGTCAAACGATACCGCGCTTTTATGGAAGCGCTCTTTTACGGAAAAATGCAACCGTTCAGAGATCGTGAAGACCGACTGAAAAATCCGTTGAATTTTGTTGTTCTGGATTATTTCCTGATGTCGCGGGCGCTGACGGAGGAAAACAAAAACGCCAAATTTATCGACTAAACGCTTGACGGGCGTTTTCGGGCGGGGTATAAGGAAACCGACCACCATCGGGCACATAGCTCAGCGGTAGAGCATCACCTTCACACGGTGGGGGTCGCAGGTTCGATCCCTGCTGTGCCCACCAATTCGCAAAGCTCGGAAACCTATGTTTTCGGGCTTTTTTTGTACGGGAAAGCGATATAAATCCGAAACAAAAAAAGGAGTGATGCGCATCACTCCTTTTAAAATGGTGGGTGATCAGAGACTCGAACTCTGGGCCCGCTGATTAAGAGTCAGCTGCTCTACCAACTGAGCTAATCACCCGAACGTGTAAAGTCTTATAGACCGAAGCGGAGAATTTTGCAATACTATTTTTTGATTTTTTGAAAAACGGAGGCGTTATGCAGGACGTTCAGATCGATTTTTATGAAAAAAACGGCGTTTGCGCCGATGTTTTAAGTTGTCCCGACCGTTCGCCGGACCGGTTGATCGTTTTGTTGCACGGATATCAGGGCGACCGCTTTTCCAACAGGGAATTCGGCATGACGCTTTTGCAAAGCGATTCGCGCGCCGTCGTCGCCGTATTCGACGGTTTGGAACCTGTGCCGGGTCGCGGCGACGATCGCGTGCGTCAATGGTGGGATTTACCGCCGTTCGACGGCAGGCTTTATTCTTTCCGTCCGCGTTACGCGCCGAAAAATGTTCAACCGGCTCTGCGAAAAATCGTCGAAGACGCCGGAAAAGCGGCAAGCCGCCTCAATCCCGTCGTCCGGAGCCTGATGCGTTCCCTCCGGTTGAAAAAAATCGTCCCGTGCGGCATCTCCCAGGGCGGGATCACGGCGGCGGAAATGGTGTTGTTCAGACACGACCTTGACGACGTTGCGGCGGCTTTGGTGCTGATCGGCGCCGGTCTGCCCGATCCGGATCGCCTTGAAAGGGCCGAAAAGCGGCCTTTTCCTGTTTTGCTGGCCGGCGGTCGGCGCGACGGGATATTTCCCCGCACCGTGTACGCTTTTTCAAAGTCCGTGCTGACGGCGGCGGGATATCGGGTGGCGAACACCGTCGCCGATTCCGATCATTTCGGATTGGAGCATGCCGTCGCGCCGGACGTCGGCGAATTTTTACGCGCTTTGCCGTAATCGTTTAACGCTTGGAAAAACGCGGCCGAGCGGGTATATTATCCGAAAAGGGGGAGCAAAATGCTTTTTTATCGGAAAGGGCGCGATTCGACGAGGCTCATCGTCTTTTTCGCCGGATGGGGATGCGACGAGCATCAATTCGAATACCTGCATGACGACTGCGAAGTTCTGATCGTTTACGATTATTCCGCCGAACCTTTCGGATTCGATTTTTCCGCGTATAAAACCGTTGACGTTATCGGATATTCGGCCGGCGTTTTCATGTCCGCCGTTTTAAGGGAAAGGATTCCCGCCGTCCGTCGAGCCGTCGCCGTGAACGGCAACCCGTTCCTGTTTGACGAGCGTTTCGGTTTATCGGCGCAAAAAGTGCGTTCGATGCGGGAAATAACACTCGACAACTATATGGATTTCCGCCGCGCTTACATTTGCATGCCCGACGAATTGGAACGCTACGGCAAAATGACTTTTTCCCGCGCTTTCGACAGTTATGCGCGGGAGCTTGATTTCTTGGAAGACCTGTACGAACGGGAGAAAAACACTCTCCGGCCGACCTTTGACAAAGCGATTTTCGCGGACGGCGAAGGTTTGTTCGATCTGGCCGCGCAAAGGGAGTTTTTCGGCGACAAGCTGAAAATCCTGCCCGATTCGAAACATCACGTCTTTTTCAAGTTTTCGTCTTTTGCGGATATTGTCGATTTTTAAGGATCAAGCCATGCGCGTCGTTAATGTGATGATCAGTAAAGTTTTGGGCGGAGTGGAACAGGCTTCCGTCGATTATGCGAAAGCGCTGGCTTCCCGCGGCCACGACGTTTTGTTCGTTGCGGACAAGCGCGGCAAGTCCGTTCCGAATATTCCTTCGTCCGACAAAATCAACCCGTGGCTGATCCGTTTCAACCGCTGGAACGTCTTTCTGCTTTTCCCGTTGTATGCGACGCTTAAGGCTTTTCGTCCGGATATCGTCATCGTTCACAGCAAAAAAGCGATTCGGCCGTTCAAAATCGTCGCGCGGCTCCTCGGCGTCAAAATCGTGGCCGTCGCGCATAATCCGAAGCTGAAGGAAATCGACCGCGCCGACGCCGTTTTTTCGATCACGCAATATCAGAAAGACATCTTTGTTCAAAAGGGGTTGCCGGCCGATAAGGTTTTTGTCGTTCCGAACCTGATCGACGACGACCGGCCGTTCAGGCCTTTGCCGCCGTTCCGTAAACCGCCCGTCGTCGGCGTCATCGGCCGGTTCGATCCGATGAAGGGATTTCCGGATTTTGTTCGGGCTTTGGGGATTTTAAAACGAAAAGGCGTCGCTTTCAAAGGCGTGATCGGCGGAGCTCCCGTCGGAAAGGATCAGAAGGAATACGACACGGTTTGTTCGTTGATTCGGGAACTCGGCTTGTCGGACGATGTGTCGATGGCGGGATGGTTCGCCGACAAGGACGCTTTCTACAATCAAATCGACGTTTTCGTTCTGTCGTCGAATTACGAACCGTTCGGAATCGTTTTGCTGGAAGCGATGGTCCGGTCGAAACCCGTCGTGTCTTCGCTGGCGGAAGGGCCGGGCGAGATCTTTGCCGGCAACGCCGCTGCGTTCACTTTCCCCGTTCGCGATTATGAAGCTTTGGCGGACAGGCTCGAAACGGCGTTGACCGATTTCGATTTGGCGGCGCGGACGGCCGAAAACGGATACCGGCTGGTCCGTGACAAATATCTGGCGCCGCGTGTCGCCGAAACGCTTGAAAAGGCCGTCGTTGCCGTTCTGGAGGGATAAGGCTATGTCCGAACAAGAAGACTGTTCAAAAAAATGTTTGGAAAAAATATCGCAATTGTATGACGAATTTTCACGGGCGCGCCTGTTGGAATACATCGAACTGGTGTCGTCGCCGAAAAAACTGTTTTGGATGAATTTCCTGTCCGGTCTGGCCAAAGGGCTCGGCCTGACGTTGGGGACGGCAATCGTTCTGACGATATTGTTCAAACTGACGCAACACGTCATTTCGTTGAACATCCCTTATATAACGGTTTGGGTATCCGATTGGCTGACGCAATTATCCGCCCTGATGAAAGCCAAATAAGGAGGGGAAATGTCCGCTTTTTCACTGCTGTATAAAGTGTTTTATGACAAAAAAGCCGTTTCCGAAGCGGGAATGAACGGAAAAGGATGGGGCGGAAAAGTTCTTTTCGCTTTGTCGGTCGTCGTTGCCGTTTTGGCGTGCTTTAACATTTACGGCAGGCTGAAAACACTGGCCGGAACCGATTTGTCCGGTTTCGCCGCCCGTATGCCCGTCGTCGTTTTTGAAAAAGGGGAAATCGTCAGACCCGAAAATTTCAAGCTCCGGTTCGTTCAAAAAGATTTCTTTATCGTTGTCAATACGACGGACGAGAACGATCCGGAACTTGAATCCGACCTGCCGCCCGTCGGATTGTATGTCCGCCGGAAATTTCTGACGATCCGGAACGCCGGTTATGTCCAGCACGTTTCGTACGAAAGCTTAAATCCGGACGGGATGTCTTTAGCCCCCGAAGATATCCGGCCTTTGTTCATCCGTTTCGTCGACGCTTTGACCAAGGTGGCCGTTTTTTTATCGTTCGTTATTCTTGTGCCGTTCGTTTTTCTGACGTACTTTTTGTTCGGTTACATATCGGCGCTGCTTTCGTTCTCCGTGACTTCCGCCTGGAAAATAAGCATGGATTTTAAAACGCGGTTTCGTGTATCCGTATTGGCGATGATACCGGCTCTTTTGCTGAATCAGCTGGCCGTCGTCATCGGCGCGAACATTCGTCTGAATTGGTGGCAGGCGATGATCATTACGCTGGTTTACCTGTTTTGTTTCGTAAAAGACGAGGTCGTCCGAAGGGCTCAAAACAGTTCGTCAACGAACAGATAGACCGCTTCTGAAAACGTTGAAAAAGAGCAGCTGACCGTAAAGTCCATTCTGTTGACGATATGGTATCGCTGGTCCATGCTGTCATAGATGAACAGCTCTTCCGCGGCGCGGCCGAGCACAAGTTTGCCGCGCATCGGCGCCGCGTTCGAAAACTCCATATTGGCTTCCATCAGGCCGGGCAGGGTATATCCGCGTGTTTCGCGGTCGTTGGCGCGCGACCCGTACAGCTCGATACCGTTCCAGGAAAGACCGTCCGTCTGTTTCAACAGAGCGACGTAATCGGGCGGCAGGGCCGGAAAATGGTGCGAAGACAGCAAAGAGCTTAAAAAACGCAACGAACGATCGTCGACGGGCGGAAAGAAAACCGCCTGATTCTTTTTAAGCGTTTCCAAAATACGGCTTAACATCGCTTATCGTCCCATCATGGATCGTTGTTCGATCATTTCAAAAGTGCTTTCCAGAAAACCGGCGTAAACGCTTCTGTCATGACGGCTGGTTCCGCCGGTCGAAATTTCCGTTTCGCCGGGGATATACACTTTCCCCGGCGGGGAAGGCAAATACAGCTTCATCGGTTTCAGGGACGGCGCAGACAGCGTTTGCATGTCGATGAACCGGTGTATTTCCGTGTGGTAAGGATGCGTCTGCACCAGCACGAGGTTCGAAAAACTGTTCGTTCCGCCGTAATCGAACGGGATTTTGATGTGAACGTTGAAGTTTTCCGGCGCATTGCCTTTTTTGACCTGCCTGATATCGTCGTCCGTCAATCCCGCCGATACCAGTTCGTTGGAATGGTGGTAGCCGACGTATTTCAGAAAATCGCGACGCGTGCGTTTGAACGCTTTGCGCAGTTCGGATAGCCAGGAGGGATCCAGACGAACATAGCTTACTTCGATCAGTTCCATGTTCGGCAGATTGAGTTGCGTGAACTGCCATTCCCACAGTGATTTGTCGTTTTCCGCCGTTTCCGTCGGCATCGGTTGAGGTTGCGGGGCGTACGGCTGCGGTTGCTGGATCGGCACGGGCGCATACGGTTGCTGTTGGACCGGCACGGGCGCATAGGGCTGTTGCTGGACCGGCACGGGGGCGTACGGTTGTTGCTGAACCGGCGCATACGGTTGTTGGACGGGCACAGGGGCGTACGGTTGCGGCGCGTACGGTTGCGGCGCATACGGTTGCGGTGCGTACGGTTGCGGCGCATACGGCTGTTGCGGCGCGTACTGTTGCGGCGCGTAGGGTTGAGGCGGCTGGGAGGCGTACGGCTGTTGCGGCGCGTAAGGTTGAGGCGGCTGGGGCGCGTACGGTTGCGGCGCATACGGTTGAACGGGAGCTGTCGGCGGCAACGTTTTGAATTGACGCGGATCGCGATAGATCGGCATGGGTCGAACGTCGCGACGGACGGGCGTTACACCCTGATTCCGCGCGTCAAAAGCTTCTTCTTCCCGTTGTTTGACGGGAGGAGGCGCCGCTTTCGTTCCGGACCAATCCCACATCATTCGTCAACCCTTTTCAGTATTTCTCATCGATATAGTCATCGTAGGTGTTGTCGTCAAATTTTTTGGTGTCGTCAAACTCCTCTTCTTCGTAATCTTCGTCTTCGTAATCTTCTTCGTCATAGTCGTCGTAATCTTCGTCGTCGCCTTCGCCCGTGATGTCGTCGACCATGTTGTTGACGGCCTCGTCGTCATCGTCTTCTTCCGCTAGATCGATAAGTCCCTGCAAAGCGCTGACGTCGGTGTCTTCGCGTTGGGCGACGATCCAATACGGAACGTTCGGTGCGGCCGGGATTGCCTGTTTCGCGGACATTTCCTTATCCCAGAACCAACGCGGCGCGTCCGCCATGATCGGTTTGTTCATGAAGCCTTGCATCAGAACGATTTGTTGCGTCGCCGGCATACTCAACATTTGCGCGGCGGCGATGACTGCTGTTCCCTGCAAAGAGCGGGAAACGTTCTTGGAGAACGGCGTCGCCTGCTTCGACCAGCCTTCGGTGCGGGAGGAGGACGCGATTTCGACGGTTTTCGTACCGATCATCTTTTCGAAACGCTGGGCGGTCTGTTCGTTGTTCTGCGACAGAATGATTTTTGCCGCCGTCGTGGAAATGATCGTTTCAAGGTCGTCCTTTCCGTATTGACCGGAGATTTGCCCCAAGTCTTGCCCGATCAGCAGATAAGCCACTTTTTGACCACGACCGACCGCCGGTCCGTCTTTGACGGCGCCGAGCTTCGGCATCTGCGGAAATTCGTCCAGCACGAACAGCGTCGGGAACGGTCCCGTTTTCGATCCGTCGGCTTGCGGGAAGTTCGGCGGGTTCGCGATCAGGAAGTTGCTCATCAGTTCGACGAACGTGCCCGTGATGATGTTCAGCGCGCGGGCGTCAACCTGGTTGACGGACAGGTAGATCGCGATGGATTTCATTTCGCCGGTGATCGGGTCTTTCATGCCGCGCAGGTCTTTGAAAATGAAGTCCGAAAACTTCGTTCTGGACCGGACGGCGGAGTTTTTGAAAATACCGATACCCGTCAGCGCCGTCGACAAAATGGATCCGCGTTCCTTGTCAGGCGTGCCGGACAGCTGGTTCAATTCGACGACGGCGCGGTGCGCGTAGCCGTATTTTTTGCATTCCTCGACCGCTTTGTCGAGCATGTCGCGCATCGGGTCGGCCAGCATGGCGTTCTGATCGCCTTCTTCTGTGCGGCGTTTGATGTCGGCGGCCATCTGCATCTGCGCTTCGGTCAGCCAGTCCAGAATCATCGCGATGCTCGGTTCCGCGCCGACCCAGACTTCGGGCAACATTTCCCATGTGCCGATGGGCACGTAGTTATCCAGCGTCAGCGTTCCGTCGCGCAACTTTTCAAGGGCGACGGCGGCGTCGGGATCGACCATGTCCATATAGTATCCTTCAAGGACTTCGCGGTCTTTGTCGTCAAGCTTGCCTTCCAGCAATTTTCCCAAAAAGTAGTCGTTCGCGCGGGCGCGTTCGCATTTGCCGCAAACGAATTGAATGAAGCCGACCAGCGCGTTACGGCCCGTCTTCGCCCAGTGCGGATCCGCGCCGCCCTTCGGTTCTTCGACCAGCACGTTGACCATGGAATCCACGTACATGTCGCGCGCCGGTCCCGCCGGCGGCAGACAGGTGTTCGACAACATGTTCCAGCTGGGATAATAGATGCCTTTTTCGGGTTCGTCCTCCGCGCCCCAGTTGATGATGAACACGGGACCGATCGTTTGGCGGTAGCCGCTGGTTTTAAAGCAAAGTTCCGGTTTCGGGTCGTTGACGATGATGCTGATGTTGTTCGATTCAAAAATCGTCGGCATAACGACGCCGACCGTTTTACCGGTGCCCGGCGGCGCCAGCACCAGAACGGACAGCGTTTCGGGCAGTTTCAGCAATTTGCCGTGCCAACGGCCCAAAACGACGATGAAGCCTTTGAACAAGCCCATCTTTTCGATGTCGGCTTTGGTCGCGATGCGTCCGGCGCCGTGAATCGTCGACAACCACGAATGGGGGTTCGTTTGCCATCCGACGAGCAAAACGATAAAAAAAGTGAAAAACGGCACCATCGGCAGATATTGCGTTTGCCACGGAAGCACGATGTCGGGATTGTTCAGGTTTTTTATCCAACGCCAGTAAGCGTCGAAAAGTTTGCCCGAATAAAAGCATTTTACCAGAAAATCCCCCGCGCTTTTGATGGATTTTTGGCTGATCCCTTTTGTAATCAGGGATTGCAAAATCATCATGCCGACAGCCAAAAGGAATGTCGATAAAATGGCGATGAAAACCGTTCCGACGACCCAGTTTACCGCTGCGTCATGTTCAGCCCATTCTTCCCCGCGCTTTTGTGCCATTTGTCAACACGCTCCGTTTACAGCAAAGTCGATGCGGACGGATTTGAAAATCCGACGTATCCTTTTTGATTCAATCACATTCGTGCGGAAAATTCAAAGGAAAATTTGTCTTTATGAAACAATTCCGGACACGGAGCGGACCAGATCGCCGTCGGGGGCGGAAACGGAAGATATCGAGGCGTCGATCGTTTTGATTTCGTTCGGACCGCCGTGTTCAAACCGGCAAACGGAAACTTTCAGATTTTGCCAAACTTCGAACATGTCTTCCGCGTTGATGATCGTTCCCTGACGGATGACGACCATCGGCCGGATTTCCATGCCGCGGGCGGGACCGGTCAGCATCGGCGCCAACGCGTCGCGGGCATTCAGAACGACACGGACGGGCGATATGCGGTGATTGCTTTCGGAAAACCACAAAGGTTCTTCGTCGTTGAAGCGTTCTTCGTCCGCCAGCCAGTCGCCGCTTTCCGAATCAACAAGGCACAAAAGCAGATGATCCGCCGCCACGCCGACAAAGTCGATGGCTTTTCCCGCGATCTTTGCGCCGGATACCAGCGAATAACCGGCGCGGGACAATATCCCGCCGATGTCGTTCCCTCCGGCGGACGATGCGCTTTGCGTCGGCGCCGACGACCGCGACGCGGCGGGCGCGCTGCTTGGCGCCGCTTCTTTTTCATGATGTTCTTTCTTTTCGGTCGGCCTGTTTTCTTCGTGTTCGATCGGCTTGATTTTTCCGGACGCCGCGCGGATCGCGTTCGGACGTGTTTTTTTATAGGATTTCCGCCGCGTTACCTTAATTTTTGTTTGCGCGCTCTTTTTGCGTTCCTTGATGATTTTACGGATAAGGTTGATCGGGAACAGCAAAATCATTTTGAACCATTTTGTCCACTGGACGTACGTCATTATTCCGCAACCCATCAGCCAGACGGGAATGCAGGCGAACATCAGAAGGACGAACATCCATTCTCCCGGTTTGGTCAGGGTCCAGCCGTTCCGCCATTGCCGATAAAGAAACTTGTAATGTTCCGAATAAAAAGGGTTAAATTTCCAGATGCTCATCATCAGCCGCTGGAACCAGTATGCGTATCCCAGCGTCCACAAGCCGCAGATGAAGAAAAACCGAAGGAATTTCACGTAAAAACGAACAATCGCCTTAATCATCGCCGTTCTCCGTCAAATTCAGAATTGCGCGGGATACGGCGTTGATCATATCGTCGTCGGCGCGTTCCTGCGTTTTTATCAGTTCGACGATTGCCATGCTGTCGGGCAAATCCCGCATTTTGCACGTCCCTGTCCGCAAAACGGACATATCCGTTTCTTCCAGATAGCTCATCAGGGCCGACATGTTGTCGATCTTTCCGCGACTGAGAACGACGCAGGCGTTGACGGCCAAATCGGCGTATTCCGGATGAATGTCGATGATTTCCCGTTGCAAAGCGTCGCGGGCGTTTTGCGCCGCAACGATCGGGGACGGCACGGTTTCGCCCGTGTCCGCCGCAATCCAAACGGGCGGAGCCGCGTTGTCATGCGTTTCCCAAACCTTGTCTAAGGTCGGGCCGGAACACATCAGGTAAACGCCTTCCTGCGTGACGGCCGTCAAATCGAATTGGCAACCGGCGAAATCCATTGTGCGCAAAGTGAAGATGTTGTTTCGTTCCAAACCTTTTTCGATGTTTTGCCACATATCGAAATCCGCCCGGGAGTTGTCGACGGATTCAAGATATTGCTCATCAACGCGCGTCGCGGCCAAGTTGCGCCGGACGGTCCCCCGCAGTTTCAGGATTTTGTCGGGCAAAGGCTTAACCGTACGCGGGACGGGCTTTTTTACCAGAGCCGCCGCCGCGTTCGCCATCGCGGTTCTTCTGGCGGATTCGATCTGTTTGGCTTTAATCGAATTCCGGATCGCGACAAAGGGGAAACAAATCAAACGCCCCCATGAAATTTTATGGGAAATAAAGCAGAAAACGATCCAGATAAACGGGGAACAAACAATCAGGAGCAGAAAAGTTACTTCTTTCGCTGTGCTGAATGAAGAGCCGCTTTCCCAACGTTGCCAGATCATTTTCCAATGTTTGGAATTTAAAATGTTGAAACGCCAAAGGGCGAGAAGTTTCGAATAAACCCCGAACGTTATTCCCGTTCCGATGAGGACGGAAGAAACAAGTTTGAAAAATCGGCGTAAAGTCTTCATTTTTTGCCTATCCTGTTTTCAATATATAAGCATATAAAATAAAAATGAGAAAGTCAAAAAAAAGGGAGCGAGAGCTCCCTTTTTCGTTTTTCCGTCGAAATCGAACGGTTATCTGCCGTCGTTCCCGCGATTGGTTCTCGCTCCTCTCGCGACACGGATCTTGTTTCCCGTTTTCTGAATAAGCTGTTTTGCTTTCTCTTTTGCGCCGGAAAGTTGTTGTTGCAGTTGAGTAAAACGATTTTTTTGGCCGTTCAGCGTCGCTCCTGTCCGTTTGTCTCTGGAATCCTCCGACGCGATATCCTGCGCACCGGCTCCGAACGCTTTTAAAGAAGTCTTGTTTCCCTTTCTTTGACCTTTGTTCTTTTTTTTGTCTTCCTTTTTTTGTTCTTTGGCCTCTTTACGATCTTCTTTGCGTCCCTCTTTCTCCGTTTTATTGTAGTTGTTCAACTGCTTCCGATTATATTCGCGTACTTCGTGCCTCATAAGCTTGTAATCAATTATAGCCGAAAACCATTTTTGGTATTTAGCAATCGTCGCCGGAATCGCATTGGTCAACTGATTGACAAACCAGTCTCCGACATCATTGTTATTGGTGTTGAAGTCATGCCATTCCCATTTGGGAAGCTTGTTCTTTTCTATCAGGTCATCCCTGAACTCACTCCAACTCTTCGCTTTTGCCAAGCGGAGATCGCTAACCTTTCCAACGTTCGAGGGCCTTTTTCTCGGTCTGTTGGTGTTTTGGGAAGCAGACCTTATGGCGTTTTGCTGTTGTCTAGCCATTTTTTTCCTCCATCAAACTCTGAAGTGATTATAGGCAAAAAAATTCTTTTTGTCTACAATGTCATATAAAGTTCACAAATCAGACTTCCAATTTTTTCAGAAAAAGAGCAAGTCGCTTGTTTACATTGAGGGCGTCCGCGGGGGACGGGGGTATCAGACCGAAAAAGCGGCGCGGCATTTTTTCGATTTGAATCGGCGAAAAATATAGCGGATTCGTAGTCAACAACCGATAAGCTTCTTCCGGGGATTTTCGGGCAAACGTCATATAATTTGTGATCAGTTTGTCGGCGTCGACCGGAAAGTGCTTTCTTTCGATGGCCGCGACGAAAGCCCGCTTGATATCATTTTCTTCGTCGTGCCGTTCTTTGATCTGGTCGGCCAATTCGGCGCGTTTTTCGTCGATTTCCCGCAGTTCCAGTTTGTTTTGAACGCTTTGCATATCGGCCAGGACAAACAGAAAACCCAATACAATCTGTTGCGACGGAGTCAGATCCTCCTCCTGATCCTCCAGTCTGGCCAGTTCTTCGTCCAATAAATCTTCGACGGGACGCCCGCTTTTCGTTATGCGTTGCAATCCGGCGATAAAGGGGGAAAAATCCATGAAATCATGAAGCAGGTTCGCGTAAAAGTCGTCGTCGACGGCTTTTTCAAACAGCCCCAGAATTTCCGAATTGTTTTTGGGCAAAGGAACCCGCATGGGCGGAAAATCGTACCCCTTCCGCGCCGCGTTTCTTTCCGCCAATGTCCGCGCGTAAATATATAAAAGTAAAAATTTTTCCGGAATCGTTTTTCGCGCTTCGATACGGTCGAGGATGTCGGGCGGGACCTGATACGGCAACGGGCGGAGCTTTACGTCGTTGACGGGCGCCGCGACTCTTCCCGTGTTGTAATTGGAGGAGGATTCCCCGCCCGCTTCGACGGCGACGGCGGACGCCGGCGCGGGTCTGGGCTGTTGGGCCGGCGGAACGGGACGTTTGACGGGAACTTTGACCAAAACGCGTTTGACGGGAACTTTTTGAACGGCGGAAGGTGCGCCGGCCGGCTGTCCCGCCGCAACAACGCGCCCCGGCGCGCCGGGGGCGGGCACGGGGACTTTTATTCTTTTGATTAGCACCTTTTTTATTACGGGTGCGGGTTCGTCCGTCATCAAAGGCTCCTTTGACATCAAACCGTATAGCATTTTGATTTTAAAGGAATGTGACGAGGAAGTCAAAACTCTTTTTCGAGAAAGGAGGTTGTTTCACGACGCTTTGAAAAAATCAAAAAAATGTCATATTTTTTTTATCCGTTTTGTGCCATTATTGAAAATAATAGTTTTTTTCGGATGCGTTTCGGACAGGACGGGACGGACCTTGAAAGGATTTCGGAATATGTTTTCTTCTCTCAAAAAAACACGTTTGTTATTCCTTGCGGGTTTGTCTTTTCTCTGCCTGTTCGCGATGACGCGAACGTCTTTTGCCGATGTGGCGAAGTTCGAAATGGATTTGACCGCCGAAAACGAATATCTGCAAGGATGCGACAAGACTTTTACGGATAAAAAGACCGAATATCAAAAGGATTTCTGGTATGAATATCCTTATTCGGTCATTGCGAAAAAAACCGAGTCGATCGGCAGTTCGGTTTACGGCGCGACGGCGAAGGGCATGGTCAAGTTTTTATGGGCGGTGTATCTCCTGTGGTTCGCCGTTCAGACCTTGAAACTTGTGGGCAGCATGACCGAAACGAACTTTCTGGAGTTTTTTACGCGCATCGGCGGAAGGTTTATTCGGGTCAGCTGCGTCTGTGCGATACTTTCGGGCGGGTTCAAGGAATATATATGGGAGCCTGTCGTCAACAGCCTTCCGGCGGAATTGGCCGGCGGGGGCGGTGATTTGGGGGTCGCCACCGACGCGTCCATGAAATTGGCCGTCGTGGAAGCTCAAGGAATGACGGCGATGGGTTGTCTTAAATGGATTTGGAAGCTTTCCGCTTTCGGCTTTATCGATTTTACTCTTCCCGATCCCGCCATTTTCATATCCGGTTGCTTCGGTTTTGTTTTTTCATGGGTGGTCGGCGTTTTGTTCCCGATCGCCATGTTTGACGTTCTCCTTAAAAAAGGGCTCTTATACGCCTTCGCCCCTTTGTATATCGGCTCTTTTGCGTTCGAACCGACAAAGAGTTTCGGACAAAAAGGAATCAACTGCATGCTGAATGTCGTTTTTTATTTCGTGTGCATGTCGGTTCTGTTGCAATTCGCCGTTAAAATCATACAAAACATGACGGGGCTGGAATATATTACCGAAGCGAATTTGGCGGGTGAGGGACTTAAAAATGCGGTTTGCCCGTTGCGCATCGTGTCATCGACGGATGAAGATAACGATCTTTGCAAAAATATTCCGAACGAATCGAGAAATCTGTTTATTATGGCCGCTCTCGGATGCTACTGCATCTACCTGATCCCCCAAGCGGAAAAATTCGCGGACTTCTTCTCGGATGCGAGCCTGGGGGCCGGCGGTGAAGAAACCCTTACGGCCATGACCAGTACCGCCACTGCGGCGCAAGGTATGGCGGGGCTGGCGTATGGCGCCGGAAAAGTGGCTGTCAAGGGGACGAAATATGCCGCCAAAAAAACCGGAATCACCGACGGGGCCAAAAAATTGTGGGGGAAAACAACGAGCCTTTTTAACGGAAGGTCTCCCGGCAGAAGTTCCTCTGACAATGATTCTTCTTCGCGCCCTTGGAATAATCCTCCTTCGCCGCCGCGCAATAACGATCCGCAAACCAACGATTTCCGGAATCAGTCGCGCTCTCAACAGCCGCAGAGCCAAGCGGCGGATGCCAACTATTCGGTCAGCGCCGAAGAACAAGCTGCGGCGGCGGAAATCGCAAAAACAGAAGCTGAAAGTTCCTCCGACAATGATTCTTCCAGCGCCGAAGGACAAGCTGCGGCGGCGGAAATCGCAAAAACAGAAGCCGAAAGTTCCTCCGACAATGATTCTTCTTCGCCGCCGCGCAATAACAATCCGCAAACCAACGATTCCCGGAATCAGTCGCGCTCTCAACAGCCGCAGAGCCAAGCGGCGGATGCCAACTATTCGGTCAGCGCCGAAGGACAAGCTGCGACGGCGGAAATCGCAAAAACAGAAGCCGAATTGAGGGCGATCGAGAAAACAGAAGCCGAATTGAGGACGATCGAGAAAGATGTGTCGTACAATGTCGATCCAGGCCGGATGGATGCCATCGAAAACAAAGCGATGCAAGCGATGCAGGATTTGCATAACGGCATTCCGGCGGGCGGCGATTCGGCCGATTCTTCATCGGGAGCCGAGTGATCCGTCGGAAGGCGGAAACAACGATGCCGAGCCGGACGGACGAAATAATTGCCGGGCCGAGGGGCGGGAGCCAAGATAATCGGTTTTGTCGCGGGCGGATTGTTTTACGGACGATCCGCCTTCGTTTTTTTATGTTTTTTCGATAAGCGGGAAACGCGGAATCTTTTTTGAGAAAGAGCAATTTTGCGGCGCGTTGAAAAAATCAAAAAAATGTCATATTTTTTTTGTCCGATTTGTGTCATTATTAAAAATAATAAACTTTTTTCGGATGTCGTCGTTTCGCAAAAACGGGACGGACCTTGAAAGGATTTGGAATATGTTTTCAGCACTTAAAAAAACACGTTTGTTGTTCCTTGCCGGTTTGTCTTTTCTTTGCCTGTTTGCGATGACGGAATCGACCTTCGCCGAAGGCGGTTCGGCAATCGAAATGGATTTGACGGATAAAAATTTGGGGGAATGCAATTCGACGCTCGGGGAGAAACTTGCCAGTTACGGTCCTCCTTATTGGTACGAAAAGCCCTATTCGATTATCAACTCGGCCGTTAAAAGTGTTTGCGGCGGTATTTACGGCGCGACGGCAAAGGGCACGATAAAGTTTTTGGGAGTGTTGGTAGCCCTGTGGCTGGCTGTTCAGACGATGAAGCTTGTGGGCAGTATGACCGAAACGAACCTTCTGGAGTTTTTGACGCGCGTCGGCGGAAGATGCATTCGAGTCGGATGTATCTGCGCATTGCTGATGGGCGGAGGAGCCGGACTGCAAAAATATATATGGGATCCGATCGTTGAAAGCGTTCCGGGCGAAATGGGCGGCGGCGTTAGCGATACCGGTGTTCTCGGGGGGGCGTCCGCTAAATTGGCGCAGGTGAAAGCCCAGGGAATGACCGCGATGACGTGCCTGTTGATGATTTGGAAGATCAACGCTTTCGATTTTGCCGAATTTCATGCGCCGGATCCCACGATTTTCGCGTTCGGATGCATCGGCTTTTTCTTTGCATGGGTGGTCGGCGCTCTGTTCCCGATTGTTTTGTTCGATTACGCTATTAAAAAGGGCTTTGTCTTCGCATTCGCGCCTCTGTTCCTCGGCGCTTTCGCATTTGAACCGTCGAAGGGGTTCGGTGAAAAAGGGATTAACGCCGCGCTGAACATCATATTCTTTTCCGTGTGTTTGTCGATTTTGCTGGATATCACTGTTAGTATTTTGGGCAGTATGACGGGCTTGAAGGGCATTACCGACGGGAATTTGCACGAAGGGGCTTACCAAAACGCGGTTTGTCCGTTGCGTATATTGGGGTCCTCTGCCGACGACGACGAATGTAACGGTGTCCATCCTGAAACGATCGGGCTGTTTACGATGGGGGCGATGGGCTTCTATTGCCTCTATTTGGTTTTCCAGGCGGAAAAATTCGCGTCGTATTTCTCGGGAGCGAGTCTGGATTTCGGCAAGCCGTTGGCTCTTAAGGCTGCGACCGGTGCGGCCAGCGCGACTCTGGGTACGGCGACGACGGCTTGGAGGGGCGGAAAAATGAGCTATAAACTCGGCAAAGGCGCGGCGGTAGGAACCGTGGCCGGAGCCAAAGCCGTCGGACGGGGCGTTAAAGGCTTGTGGGGAAAAGCCCAAGGCGCTTTTTCGAAAAAGTAAACGGCAGGACAAGGGTTGATTCAAGCGAGATGGACAAGATCGAGCAAAATGTCTTGAACCGGCATTTCGGCGGGAATGACTGACGGAAATACGCTTCGCGTTCGATCCTTTGAAATTCGGAGATTCTGATATGAAGATAAGGCGATTTTTGGCAAGACGGGAGATACAGATCCTTTTGCGGGTGTGCCTGTTGGCGTGCTTCGTCTTCACGTTATCCGGATGCAAAGAAATCGACAACGCAAAACAGATATTGAACAAGATCGTTTTTCTCAAGTCCAAAGACGGCGGGAATGCCGTTTCCCAGAAACAGAAAATAAGCGACTCTTGTATGTTTTGTTCCGCTTTTGATACGGCTTGGGGCGGAATCAGCGGGGCGTATAATTCCTTTGTTCCGAAAGTGGCGGCCGGAAGCGCGAAGTTTTTGCTGGTTTTGTACGCTCTTTGGCTGGCCATAAGGATCATGAAACTGGTCGGATCGATAAACGAACCGGATATCGCCACCTTTTGGCGCGATTTGGCGACGCGAACGTTTATGATGGTTCTGTGTTATTCCATTCTGCATCAGATTTCATGGGCCATCGATATAGCGCAAACGATTTTTCTGGCTTTCGTCAAGCTGGCAACGACGGGGGCGGGATCGGTCCCGATCGGATCCGGATCGATTTCCTGCGGCGGCGGGGATGTTTCCGGCGCGTTCAGGTGTCTGATCGGCGCCGTTCAGAAAAAATTCAATTACGTCAACGATTCCGCTTTGTTGATGTTCACCAGCGGCGACAGTGTCGGCGCGATGGCTGCCGGTCTGACGGCGTATTTGTTCTGCTGGTGCATGATGCTGTATTATCCCGTTTTGCTCATAGACAGTCTGACAGGATACGGCATTGCCCTTTGTTTCGTTCCCTTGGCCGTTTTGGTTTCGTGCTTTCCCGCGTCGCGTTCGCATACCAGAAAGGTTTTGGACGCTATCTTTTCTTACGGATTGCAAGCGGCGGGGTTGACCATTTATATGGCCATCGTGGCGGCGCTTCTTTACGACTATCTGACAAAATACGCAAAATCCCTTAAAGACGCTTCGCTTTTGGACGGCAGCCGGGACGAAATGCGGCGCGTCGCCAACGCTTCGCCGGATTTGGCCGGTTTTATTTTCATTTGCTTCTTCATGTTTTTCTTTTCGGGCGTGGTCAAAGACATCATGGGATCGCTTGTCCAATCCGCCGGCGGCGGGTTGGATCGGGCTTTCATTGCGGCAAAAAACATAGCATTGAAAGCCGCTTCGGCCACAAAACAGCTCGCCCGTTTCGGCAATAATACGCGCAATATAAGAAAAGATAGAAAAGCCAAGAAAAAGTACGAGGATTATAAGAGCGCAGACAAGAAAGCGACCGAAGCGGAAAAGAAAGCGACGGCGGCGGAAAAGAAAGCGAAAGAATCCCCGACGGCGGAAAATAAAAAGGCGGCGGAAGATGCCAGAAGAGAGGCCGAGGAGGCAAGAAAAAAAGCGGATGCCATGAAAAAAGACGCGTTGAAAGCGCAACAGCGTTTGCAAAGACGCGGATATTTGCGTGAAGGCGAGAAGCCGGCAGATAAAGGCGGCGGACTGGAGCTGAATACGACAAAAGCGTATGACGATTTGGAAAAACGGGGTTTTATCAGAGCCTTGAAACGGATTGATCAGAATTGGAATATGTCTTCTTCCGATCAGAATCTTCTGCGTTCCAGCGGAGATAATGAACAGACGACCAAAGAAGGAAACGGGGATTCTTGGATCGTGGCGGGATAAAACATGAAGCATTTGTTTATATATCTTTTTTGCGGAATCATGATTTACCTGTTGTCGACGAAGCCTGTCGAAAGGATTTTCTTGTCGGAAACGCTTTCCGTCGTTTTGTATTGGGTTGTCGGTGCTTTGTTCGTAACGGCGGTCGGGTTGGCCCTTTGGTTGGGGAAAAAAACGGGGCGGGGAGGAATAAACGAATGAAAAAGTACATAAAAAAGATTTTTCTTTCTCTTTGTCTGGCTTTCGCCCTGATCGGTTTTTCACCCAAACAGGCTCATGCTTTTGATTTTTGGGAGGCGTTGAACACGGTTGCCGATTTGGCGGCGACCACCGTCGGCGAATTGGTCAATGCCGGCGACGCCTTGCTGCAAGGGGACTTTGCGGGGGCGGCACAGCATATTAAGAATATCGGAGCCGCGTTTGATCAGGCGGTTATGGATATGCTGGCAAACCTGCTGAACGTCGAACCGTACAAGTGCGAGGATTTCAGCACTTATGTCAATCAGTATAAAAAATGTCATATGTGTAACATCTTCGATCTTGTTTTCGACAACGCAAACAAGGTTTCAGGGGCGGTTTCGAAAGCCGTCAGCCCGTCGGCGGCAAAAGCGTTGCTCGCGTTCTTCGGCATGTGGATCGCGATCAATATTTTGCAGGAAATGAGCAACGTCGGCGCAGGGTTCGACGGATTGGCCCTGGCGACGAAGGTGGGCTTCATGGCGATCCGTGTGGGAATAGCGTATTTTATCCTGCTGGATTCGTGTACCATGGTTTTCGAATATCTGATCGCGCCGATCTTTGACGCGACGTCCGGTTATATCAGCCTTATGGGCAGTTCCGCCAATCTGGGCGGCGGCGGGGGCGGGGCGCCGCTGGGCGGCGGAGCCAAGTCCGGAATGTCCGCCATGATCAAAGGCATTACCGACAACATCGCCGACGAACAGGGGCTCGGCGCGGCATTGCGTTGCGGCGCGCATCAGTACAAACCGTTTGACAAACTGCCGTTTGAAATAACGAACCCGATCATGTGGACGTACGGTTGCATTATCGGCGGCCTGTTCTGGAGCCTGTCGTTTATTTTCCCGCTGGTTCTGTTGGATGTCGTTTTGCGAATCGGTCTGTTGATGGGATTTTTGCCGATCATGTTCCTGGCGGCCGTGTTTGATTCGACGCGTTCGTACGCGACGAAATGGCTGACGGAAATCGTTGGAGCCTGTGCCGTTTTTGTAACGGCGGCGTTCATCGTTACGGTTATTACCGAGATCGCCAAAGAAATGGGCAGAATTTCGAAAGCATATCCGGGCGGCGTGGATTTTTGGAACAATATCGAAGGCGGAAAGTTCGTCGATGCTTACAACGGTATGGATGCCACGGCCACGTTCGGCGGATTGTTCGCTTTGTGCGCCGTCTGTTTCTGGGGAATCCTTCTGGCGCCGCGATGCGACAAGATCGCGCAAGGCTATTTCGGCGGTACCAGTACGGAATCGTGCGCGCTCAGGGCGATAAAAGCGATGATCAGCCTTGCCATCAGTCTGGTCATTTTCATCCTGACCATCATAACGGTAGGGTGCGGGGCTATTCTCTACGCGCTCCAAGGAGTCCAGCGCGCGGCCGAAACCGCCGATAAAGTTGAACGGTGGCGCAAACGCATCCAAAAGATGCAAAAGATCCAAAGGACGGTGCGACAAGCCAAGAATAGCACCCAGCAACTTAAATCCAAAGTCGGCACATTGTCGAATATGGTCGGTTGATTCCTTATCTTTCGCCGCCGTCGGTTTTTTGTTTGAAATCGACGGCGGAAGTCTGTATAAAGATATCGTCGCTTTAATTTTGAAGGGATCATTCGTATGGAAGAGATCATCTTTCCGAATCAGATTCGCATGTACCGTCGCGTTCGCGGTCGTTCCATGCAGGAATTGGCCGATTTCCTTGGTGTCAGTCTGTCCGCCGTCAGTAAAATCGAAAAAGGCTACAGACGCATCGATCAGGAACAATTGGTGCGGATAGCCGAGTTTCTGGATTGTCCGTTGCAGGATATCTTCGTCAACGAAAGCAGTTCTCAACCGGACGTCGTTCAGGCCTGGCGTCGCGAACAGGAGCGCCGCAACCGCGTCAACGAACGGAGCGGATTGAAAACTTTGGGTGCGGGGTTGCGTTATATCCGCGGTCAGAAGAATCTGACTTTGGCGGATGTTGCCGATGGCGCCGAACTGACTTTGTCCGTTTATCACCGTATCGAAATGGGCCAGCGCGAAGTGTCCGAGGACGAGATCTCCCGTATTGCCCGCGCGTTGGGATATACGAACGACGAATTGCAAAAACAGATTTACGATTTGGATAAAGCCGGCGTTTTGGAGGAATTCATCCAGCGCACGGACGCGCGTTACCGCGCTGTTTCCGGAATCAAACAGGGATATCCGGAACTTCCCGTCGTCAAACCGGGGGTGAAGCACGAACGGGCGGATGTCATTTTGTCCGTTTACGGGCAACCGGGGGATAACGGCAACATTGTCGTCGACAAACAGGCGCCTTTGGGGACCGTTTCGTGTTTGGCGTCGACGGTCAATCCCGCGTCGTCGTATGCGGTGTCTTTGTGTTCGCGCCGTCTGGGTAATTTGTTGCCGACGCGTTCCGTTCTGGTCGTCGATCCGTCGAAAATGGTCGGACTGGGCGATTTGGCGTTGATGTACGTTACCGATACGGAAGCGAAAATTTTAAGCATTCGGGAGGATATCGACGGCCGTTTGTTCGGATTGATGTGGAATCCGGAGGAAAAGGTCGAAATTCCTGAAGACCGGATCACTTCTTTGCATCGTATCGTTCAGATATTGTTGCCCTGAAAAAACGGGTTTTCTGATTTTTGCGCCGCGGATTAAAGATATGTTAATCCGCGGCGTTGTAGTATAATGACGTTGTATTGTCTGAAAAACAGGGGACGCCCTGTTTGGAGTAAACAATGAACGCAGCTGCGGCCGCTACGGCTAAAAAGAAATGGAAACCGAAATTCCCCGGACAAGCGTCCGACGGGGAGGAGGATTCTTACGTCAAAGCCCAACGGCTGGTCAACGTGTATCGTCAGATGCACGTCCTTCGCGACGACTTGGTCGACCGATACAAGGAAATGCTCCTCAATATCGATTCCGAAACCAGAATGACGCTGGATGAAATTCCGGGCGGGCGCGGCGTCAAAGAGTTTCTGGAATATCTGGAAATCGAAAAATACGGCGAAGACTATCATAATCCGGACGACGACGATTTTGAGGTTTCCAAAGAGGAACGCGCCAAAGCCAAAGCGTTGGCCGAAGCGATGGCGGCTTCGCAGGAAAAAATGAATCAGAACCAGTTGCAGATGATGCAACAGGCGCAGGAAGAATCCCGCAAGCAAATGGAAATGCTGGCGCGGACTCTGGCCGAAGCCCGACAGGATCCGAACCGCAAGGGCGAAGTTGAACAACTGGCTCAATCGTTGAAAAAAGCGAAAGACGATTATACGTCGTATGCGGAACGGATACAGGCCGGCGTTCAGGCGCCGCAACCCGATTCGAGCGCCGCCGCAAGCGTTCAGGAACTGATGCGGGCGCAATATCGTCAGGCTGCGATGCCGGACGCGCAACCTCCGCAAGGGCCGACAGAACTGGCGGTAACGGGCGGAGCCAATTCGATTGAGGCGTTGGTTAAAGCGATTACCGAAGCGCAGACGAAATCGGCCGAAATGCAGGCGAAGACGCAATCGGAAACGATGGCCAAGATTTTTAGCGAAAGTCAGGAAATGACGGCGCGCGCGATGGCCGAAGCGTTTTCGAAATCGCAACAAAGCGCGGCGGAAACGCAGGGCGCCATTATCGCGAAAGCTTTGGCGGATTCCCAGCGCAATGCGAACGATACGTTGGCTCATTTGCTTTCGTCGATGCAACAGAAGGGCGGCTTCGGCGGAGGAGGGGCGCCGGCGCCTCAAATCGTTATTGAAAATTCCAATACGGCGGCATCGGCCGCGTTATCCGATCAAAACGCCGAATATCTGAAACAACAGCTTGAAGCGATGAACGCGGCGCAGAAGGAAGCGCAGGAAGAGTTGTTGAAAACGCAGCGGGAACTGTTGGAAGCGCAACGGCGGGCGATGGTCGCCGCGACGGAACAGGGCGGGCTGGCTTTGGCGGCGCCGGCCGCCGATCCGACGGCGCAGGCGCAGCTTATCGCCGACGTGATTGCCAAAACGCTGGCGGCGAATCAGCAACATCAGCAACAAACCGATTCGACCGCGCAGATGCAGATGATCGCCGAAGTCATTTCCAAAACGCAGACGACTCTGCTGTCCGAAACGATGAGCGAAATGATCCACCGTCAGGAGGAATCGCAACGGTTCCAGGCGTCCATGATGGCGGAAGCTTTCACCAAACAAACGAAAGCCATTACCGAAGCGTTGACGGAAGCGAACCGCGGTGTGCGCAAGGAAACGTTGGAAAGTCAGGCCGAAGCGGTCGCCCGCGCGATGTACACCGCGCAAAAGGATACGAACAGGGAAACGGTCACGGCGCAGGCGACGGCGATCGCCCAAGCGATGAGCCGCGCGCACAACGAAACGAATCAGGAAGCTCTGGCGGCGCAGGCGCGCGCGATGGCGGAAGCTCAGGCGAAAGTTCAGCAGGACGCTTTGGCGGAACAGGCGCGCG
>DGGW01000036.1:0-251 GCA_002393065.1 Alphaproteobacteria bacterium UBA3864
TATACGATCAAAGGCGTTCAGAAATTGCTGAAGGAAGGGACAATCAACAGCGTCGTCGCGGAAATGCGTTCCGAAGATGCCGGCGCGCGTCCGGCGGCTCCGATCGAAAATACGGCGGAACTGGACAGCATTATCAGCGAGCTGGAAGAGATCGGCGGGTTGCTGAAAAAAGTTATTTAAAAGACTTGCAAAAAACGAAAGAAGTGATATATTCCCTTCTGTTCAGTCGGAGCGTGGCGCAGTCTGGTAGC
>DGGW01000036.1:302-22902 GCA_002393065.1 Alphaproteobacteria bacterium UBA3864
GTGGCGCAGTCTGGTAGCGCACTTGCATGGGGTGCAAGGGGTCCCGAGTTCGAATCTCGGCGCTCCGACCAACAAAGTACTAAAAAACGCCCTTAAACGGGCGTTTTTTAGTACTTTGTCAAGGAGCCTTAATAAAGCAAGCTGGCAGGCGAAGTCGAATTTAGCGGAATTGGCGTTGCCCTTAAACGGGCGTTTTTTGTTTTTACGGAGGGCGTATGCCGACGGAAATCGATCCTGAAAAAACGTCCCGCGCGGCGGCGTTCGAACTTTGGATGAACGCACCGAACCCGATGGTGACGTTTTTTAAAAAAATCGATGTGACGCCTTTGGTCAAAGTTGCCGGAAAGCGGCGGATGAAGTTCAATATGCTGCTGATGCACTGTGTCGGAAAAGCCGCCGCCGGCATCAAAGAGTTTTATCTGCTTCCGGTCGGATACAGACTGATGCGCTATGACACGCTTGCGGTCAACACGATCGTTAAAACCAAAGACGGCGGTGTCGCTTCCTGCGATATCCTTTACACCGACGATTTGGAGCGGTTTGACCGGGACTATCTGAAATATACTGCCGAAGTCGCCGAAAGCGGCAGGGACAGGGACCTTTCGGCCGACAGTATGGTCATCGGAACGTCGGCAATCATCGAAACGGAAATCGATGGCGCCGTCGGTATGAACAGCGGCATTTTCAACAATCCCTTTTTGATTTGGGGCAGGTATAAAAAGCGGTTTTTCCGTTCTTATCTGACGGTGTCGTTTCAGTTCCATCATACGCAGATGGACGGGGCGCACGCGGGCAGGTTCCTTGAAAACCTGCAAAACGAAATAGACCGGATGAAATAAGGGGAAAAGCATGAGCGGAGATTTGATTGTCCGGAACGAAACGAAAGACGATTGGCGCACGGTGGAAAACCTGATTCGTGAATCGTTTTGGAACGTGTACCGTCCGGGGTGCATGGAACACTATGTCATGCATCGTTTCAGAAACGATCCGGCTTTTGTGCCGGAGCTGGATCTGGTGTTGGAAAAAGACGGGCGGATCATCGGACAAGTGATGTATGTTCGCGCGGCGCTGGAAACGGATGCCGGCGGCAAACTGCCGATCATGGTTTTCGGGCCGATCTGCATCGCGCCGGAATATAAGCGGCAGGGGTACGGCAAGTATCTGCTGGACGCGTCGCTGGAAAAAGCGAAAGCGATGAACGCCGGCGGTATCGTTATCGAAGGGAACATCGCCTTTTACGGCAAGTCGGGCTTTGTCGTCGCGAAAACGAAAGGCGTTCGCTACGCCGATGATCCGGAGGCCGACTATCTGCTTTGCCGCGAACTGACCGCCGGATATTTCGACGGGATAAGAGGCGTGTTCCGCGATCCTGAAGGATATTTCGTCTGTCAGAACGAGCCTGATGCTTTCGCCGCTTACGAAGCGACTTTCCCGCCGAAGGAAAAACTGAAACTGCCGGGGCAGTTGTTTGAAGCATAAGAAGGAAAGTGAGAAATAAACAGATAAAGATAAGAAAACGATTTGATGAACAGATATATTTCGGAAAATAAAGAGTTGATGCAAGAGTGGGATTGGGAGGCTAATGCCAATTTAGATCCCGCAAAATTGACGTACGGAAGTAAAAAGAAGGTATGGTGGAAATGCCCGAAATGCGGTGGAAAATGGCAGGCGACCGTATATAGTCGGACGGGAAAAGATAAGACTGGTTGTCCGTATTGCGCCGGCAAAAAAGTTCTTGTCGGATTTAATGATTTAGCAACAACCGATCCATATTTGGCAAAAGAGTGGCATCCGGCAAAAAATGGCGATTTGAAACCGACGGATGTTACTAAAGGCAATCATAAGAAAGTATGGTGGAATTGTTCACAATGCGGACATGAATGGCGCACGACAATAGCAAATAGAGGATGGAATCATAATGGGTGTCCTGTTTGTGCAAACAGAATTTGCGTCCCCGGAAAAAATGATTTAATGACGACCAATCCGGAATTAGCAAAAGAATGGCATCCGATAAAAAACGGTGATTTGAAACCGACGGATGTTGTTGCCGGGAGCGGAAGAAAAGTATGGTGGAAATGTTCACAATGCGGACATGAATGGAAAACGGAGGTGGTATCCAGAGGATTAGGAAAACACGGTTGTCCCAAATGTTCAAAAATTCAAGGTGTGAAAGCCCTTATAAAATTTCATGTTAAACGGAAAGGTTCTCTTGCTGAAAATATGCCGGAATTAGCGAAAGAATGGCACCCGACAAAAAACGGGGATTTAACACCTTATGATATAACAGCGGGCAGTAATAGAAAAGTATGGTGGAAATGTCCGCTCGGACATGAATATCAAGCTACTATTTACAATAGAAAGCATTCAAATTGTCCAATCTGTAATTTAAGAAAAGCAACATCCTTTCCTGAACAAGCGATATTTTATTATATAAAGAAATTTTGGCCTAATTCTTTGAATAAATATAAGGATTTTTTTAATCGTTGTATGGAATTTGATATTTATATTCCGGAACGTAAAATCGCTATTGAATATGACGGTGTACAATGGCACAAAACGGACGTTCAACATAAAAGAGAAATAAAAAAATACGAATTTTGCAAAAAGCATAAAATTCATTTGATTCGCGTTAAAGAACAGAGAGAAGGTTCTTGGGATAACACGGCAGATAAAGTTTATTATATTCCCGTAATGGATAAAAGGAATTTTCACGCGCTGGAACGGATAATATATCGTTTGTTGACTTCGATGGGCGGTCTTGTTCCGTCCCTTGAAAAAATCAACATAGAAAAAGATAAAAACGAAATACTGCAGTATCTTTCAAAGATGGATAATTCTCTTGCGGATGTACGACCGGACGTGGCCGCAAAATGGAATTATGAAAAAAACGGCAATCTGACTCCTAATATGTTTTCAGTAAGCTCAAATGAAGTCGTTTGGTGGAAATGTCCGAATTGCGGTAAGGAATGGAAAACAAGTATAGCTACGATGACAGTAGAAATTTATGGTTGTCCGGAATGCTCAAAAAATAAAAAAGGAAAAACAATTACAAAATTTCATGTTGAACAAAAAGGCTCTCTTGCTGAAAGAGAGCCTGAATTAGTAAAAGAATGGCATCCAACGAAAAATGGTGATCTGATACCGGCAAATGTTACTGCGGGCAGTGGCAAAAAAGTTTGGTGGTTATGTTCAAAGTGTGGATATGAATGGCAGGCAACAATAGAGAATAGAGGGTTGAATCATCAAGGTTGTCCTGCCTGCGCAAATAAGGTTTGTATTTCTGGAAGAAATGATTTGGCGACAACTAACCCGCATTTAGCAAAAGAATGGCATCCGACAAAAAACGGAGATTTGAAGCCGACGGATGTTGTTGCCGGAAGCGGAAGAAAAGTATGGTGGAAATGTTCACAATGCGGACATGAATGGAAAACAGTGGTGGTATCTAGGGGCTACGGTCATTGTGATTGTCCGGAATGTTCAAAAAGTAAAAAGGGAAAAGCGCTTGCAAAATTTCATGTTGAACAAAAGGGTTCGCTTGCTGAAAATATGCCGGAATTGGCAAAAGAATGGCATTCAACGAAAAACAATGATTTAACACCTTATGATATAGCGGCAAGCAGTCATAAGAAGGCATGGTGGAAATGCTCGGAATGCGGTTATGAATGGCAGGCCGTTGTCAGGGAAAGGGCAAAAGGATTCTGTAAATGTCCGAATTGTTCCGAAAAACCGAATGCGGGGCAACTGAAATTTGATTTCATGAAATAAATAAACCGCCGGAAGGAAATTCCGGCGGCTTTGTTTGAGGATGTTATCCTTTGATTTTGATTTTTTTCGCGGCGTCCTTTTTGACTTCCTTTTTCGGGATCGTGATCGTCAGAACGCCGTTTTTGAACACGGCTTCGATTTTGGTATCGTCGACGTCTTTCGGCAGGCGGATCGACCGGCTGAACGCCCCTGTCGATATTTCCTTGAGGTAGTAGTCCTTGTTTTGCTCCTCGGTTTCCTGCTGACGTTCGCCGCTCAATGTCAGGACGCCGTCTTCGCACGTCAGCGTGACCGCATCCTTGTCCAATCCGGGCAGTTCGGCTTTGACTTCGATTTTGTCCTTTAAGTCCGCGACGTTCATTTTCGGTCCGGCGAACTGCTGCATTTCAAAGCGCTGCGGCGGGAAAAGCATCGCGTCGAAAATCGAATTGAACGGATCGCGGACGGTGAGCGTTTGCGCGGTCGCGGGCGTTGCCGCCGCCAGAGCGGCAATCGTCAGAGCCGGCAGAAAAAGTTTTTTCATAAGGGCCTCCTTAATGCGAAATCGCGATTTTTCTGTTTTTGGCAAGGCTCGGTTCTTTTTTGGGAACGTCGATCGTCAGAACGCCGTTGTTGAATTTCGCGTCGATTTTATCGTCGGCGATATTGTCCGGCAAACGGACCGAGCGGCTGAACGTGCCGTAAGAACATTCCTTCAGCCAGTATCCCTTGTCCTTGCTTTCCTGTTCGGTTTTCTTTTCGCCGCTGATGGTCAGAACGCCGTCGTCCACGGACAAGTCGATGTCTTTTTCGTCGATCCCCGGCATTTCCGCCTTGATTTCGTATTTGTCCTTCGTTTCCGCAACGTCCAGTTTAGGAGACATGTTCCTTCTGATTTCCGTTCCTTCAAACGGAGTCATAAAGGCGTCAAACAGACGGTTTATATCAGACTGCAATCCCAAAACATCCGTCGTCCGCGGTTCACTGTCGTTATTTCTTAAAACCATATGAGACATAATCTTTTCTCCTTTTCAACGATCTTCGGTCAAGTCTTCAACTCTTGACTTCTGCTGTTCATTTAGGGCGGTATTTCCGCTTTGCAAGGGGGAATAAAAAAGATTTTTCGCCTCTTGATTTTTTGATTTTGCGAACCTATTTAATACACACCGTACTTTCGTTATTATTTAGGGTTTATTATCTAATATAAAGGCGGTTCCCGCCGGAACCGCCTTCGAACGAAAAAGGGATGATCTTATTCTTCGCCGCGTTTCGCGTACTGTATTTTGTACATTTGCGCATAGATGCCGTTTAAAGCGAGCAGTTCTTCATGCGACCCCTGTTCGACGATCTTTCCTTCGTCAAACACATAAATCTTGTCCGCGTTGACGATCGTTGACAAACGGTGCGCGATGACGATGGTCGTTCTGTTCTTCATCAACCGTTCAAGCGACGCCTGAACGACGCTTTCCGATTTGGAATCGAGCGCGGCGGTCGCTTCGTCGAGCAACAGGATCGGCGCGTTTTTCAGCATGGCGCGCGCGATGGAAATCATTTGCCGCTGACCGCCCGACAATCCCGATCCCTGTTCGCCCAGAACGGTGTCGTATCCGTTTTCGGTCCCCATGATGAAATCGTGCGCGGCGGCGGCTTTGGCGGCTTCGACGATCTGTTCGTCCGTCGCGTCCGGTATGCCGTAGCGGATGTTGTTGCGGATGGTGTCACGGAACAGGATGACGTCCTGCGACACATACGCGGACAGATGGCGCAACGACGAAAGCGTAAAATCTTTGATGTTCTTGCCGTCGATCAGGATTTCGCCCTTGTCGGGGTCGTAAAAGCGCGGAATGAAGTTGATGGCGGTCGATTTGCCCGATCCCGAATGACCGACGAAAGCGATCGTCTGTCCGGCTTTGCAGCGCAGGGAGACATCCTTTAAAACAGGGGTTTCGCCGTCATAGGAGAAGGATACGTTTTTGATTTCGATTTCGCCGGAAACGGTGTCGACGGATTGCGCGTCGGGCTTGTCCGCGATGGACGGGACGATGTCGAGCATGTCGAACAAACGTTGCATCGACACGACGCCCTGTTGCAGGGTCATGTGCAAAGTCGCCAGATTCTTCATCGGCTTGTACGCGGCGACGATGGCCAGCAGAAACACCATGAAATTGCCGGTCGTCAACGAACCGGACATGATCTTGTATCCGCCGTACGTCAGAGCCGCCGCCATGCCGACGCCGCCGACGAATTCCATCAGCGGATGCTGAAGGGCGTTGATGCGCGCCATCGAAAAAGTCAGCTTGTTTTGAACGCCGATCAGGTTTTTCGCATCTTCGAATTCGCGGTTTTCGGTGCAGTAGGATTTGACGATTTTGATACCTTTGAACGTTTGGGTCGTCTTGTCAAAGAAAGATTCCCCGACTTCGCGGCTTTTCCCGAACTTCTTGCGCATTTTTTTGCCGAAAACGACGATCGGCCAGATGGCGGCGGGGAAGACGAAAAACACGACGCAAGCCATTTCGAACGATTGGAAGAACATCAGAACGACCAGAAAAAAAACCGACGCCGAATCCCTGACGAAGATCGTCAGACTGCCCAGAACGGCGCCCTGAACGGTGGCGACGTCGCCGCTGAGCCGGATCAGAATCTCGCCCAACGTGTGCTTTTGAAAATACGCGTTGTCCATGAACAGAAGCTTGCGGTAAATGTCGTATTGCATATCGGCGATGACGCGGATCGACAGCTTGGCCATGGCGATCGACTGCGCGTAGCTGAAAACGCCCTTAAGAAAATAAAGCGCCAGAATGCTCAACCCGATTTGGCCGAGCATGGCGCGGTTTTTATCGATGAACACTTCGTCAAACACGGGTTTAAGCCGGCTGACCAGCAAAGCGTCGAAGCTGGACGCGATCAACATCAGGATGATCGACAGGACGAGCAGTTTCCATCCGGGGGCGACATACGTCATCCACACCCGTTTGTACATCAGCAGATTGTCTTTGGTCAAATCCGGCAGGTCCGACCGTTTTTTCTTGAAAAATCCCATAAGGAAACCCGTTTTGAAAAAATAAATACCGTATTTTTATATCCTGAAAGCGATGGAAACGCAAACATTTAACGAGGATTCGAACAAGGCGGGGCTTTAACTTTATTTCAATCTCTTATCGATAATTTACAATAAGGTTTAACGGCTTTTTAAAGAGGTTCGCATGTCGGAAAAAATTAAAAAAATTATAAATTTCAAATACTTTCTTTGCTTTACAGAACTTCTGACCACTTTGAAAGTTTGCCGCGAAGCGGGGGATTGCGATTTGGTGTCGCTGTTCGGCCTGATGTTCGTGTATCTGCTGTTTTTGAGCAAGGACGGCGTCGAACAGTATAAAAACGCGTCGTTCCATATTTTGGAAACGCTGTTTTTGTCTTTGTTGTGGTGCGTCGTTTCGGGATTTTGTCCCGCCCGGGTCGCCGGCTGTTCCATTCTTGCCGGCGTCGTTTTGCAGGTGTTCCGCGCGCCGCAGTTTTATCCCGAAGCGAACGTCAGATCCCTGATCGGTCGGGATTATCAGTCTTTTTCCGCGTACGGCGCTTTATTGTTGAGCATGGCGGCGGCATGGACGTTGCCGGTCGACGGGATGCTGGCGGTGCTGATCGCCGTTTCCGTTTTGAAAAATTTTGTCGTTCTGTCGCTTGAAAAACGTCAAAAGACAAAGCTGAACGGACCGAAAACGATTATAGGGGCTTTCGCGAAAATCGGTCGTTCGCCGCTGTTGATGCGCTCGGTGACGGGAACGTCGTGGATCTGGTCGATCAGCTTTTTGATGTTGCTGAACATGGTGGCGATCGATTCCGTATGGAGAGTGTCCGTCCTTTTCGTGGCGGCCATCGTTCTGTTCTGGGCGGGGTATTCGTACGCGAAACGGTTGTCGAAACATATCGTCGATCTGACGTTTATGCCGATGAACATCGCGCTGATGACGATCAGTCTGACTGTGTTGTCGGTCGTGTCGTTCATGCAAGCGGAATCGTTGTTGGACGAAGGCGTTTTCATCGTGTTCTGGATGCTCAACGCCTTTAGCGCCGGTATGTACACGTTCCCGATGATCGTTCAGATGCGCGCCAAGGTCAAACCGATGCTGATGGAACCCGTGGCGACGGTCAGCAGGGCGTTTGACGCGCTGTGTTTCGGAATCGTCGTCGCCGGAACGTTTTTCCGCTACGAACTGAACGCTTCCGTCGGTTGGATCTTTGCGTTCGGCGCGGTCGTCGCGGAGGGGATTTTGATTTATCATCATCACGCCCATCCGTCGGCGATTTACCGTTCCGCGGTCCGTGTCCTGTTTGAAATCATGTTCGACGTGACCGTGAAAGGGCAGACGAACTTCCGTCAGGCCGGACACCGCGTCCTGATCGTCGCGAACCATGCGTCGAGCATCGACGCTTTGCTGATCGCGGCGTTCATGCCCGAACGGATATCGGTCGTTCTGCCGTTGGAAGCGAAAAGCCGTTTATTCACGCGCATCTGCCGTCTGTTCGCGGACGTTCACGTCGTCGACGTCAAAGACGCGATGGCGTTGCGTCCGATCATCGCGTTGCTCAAGCAGAACAGAAAAGTTCTCGTCTTCCCCGAAGGCCGGTCGAGCGTAACGGGCAGCGTGATGAAGGTTTACGCCGGCGTTGGCGTAATTGCGGAAAACGCGAACGCAAGCATTTTGCCGATCTGCATCACGGGCGCGCAGTATTCCAAGTTTTCGTTCCAGAAGGGATTGCACAAGACCCATCTGTTCCCGAAAGTCCGGTTGTCGATCATGCCGTCGCGCAAATTGTCCGCCGATCACTTGGACGACAAGCGCAAGCGCAACTATTCGATTTCGCTCCAGCTGTATCGCATGATGTCGGACATGATGGTCGAGGCGTTCAATTCGAACCGCAACCTGTACAAAGCGCTGCGGGACGCCAAAACCGTTTTCGGCGGTCATCGCGAAATTGCGGAGGATTCGTCACGGGCGACGCTGACGTATAACAAACTGCTGTTGAAAAGTCAGGTGTTGGGATGCGCCGCCGCCGATCTGTTCAAAGGCGAGGAGTATGTCGGCGTGATGATGCCGAACGCTTTGGCGAATCTGGTGCTGTACTTCGCGCTGATCGCGGCGGACAAAGTGCCGGCCATGCTGAACTTTTCCAGCGGTTCCGCCCAGATTTTGAGTTGCATGAAAGCCGTCGGCATCAAATCGGTCGTGACCGCCCACGCGTTCGTCGAAGCCGCCAAGCTCGAACCTGTCATCGCGGCGCTGGAGGAAAACGGCATCCGTTTGGTGTATTTGGACGAGATGGCGAAAAACCTGTCGGCGGGCGTCAAGATCAGGGGCGTTTTCCGCCATCTGTTCTCGATCATGCCGAAACGCAAGGCGAATCAGGCTTCGACCGTTTTGTTCACGTCCGGTTCCGAAGGTAAGCCCAAAGCCGTTCTGCTGTCGCACACGAACTTCCTGATCAACGGGTATCAGGCCGTCGTCGAAGCGATGCTGACGCCGCGCGACATCATTTTCAACGCGTTGCCGATGTTCCATTCGTTCGGTTTGGGCGTTGCGACGCTGTTGCCCGTCGTCAACGGCATGAAGACGGTCCTTTATCCGTCGCCGTTGCACTACCGCGTCATTCCGGAACTGATCTACGACACGAACGCGACGGTCCTGTTCGGGACGGACACGTTCCTTGCCGGATACGGCAACGCCGCCCATCCGTACGATTTTTACAGTCTGCGGTTGGCGATCGTCGGCGCGGAAAAGTTGAAGGAATCGACCGAAAAGCTTTACATCGAAAAATTCAGCCTGCGCATCATGGAAGGCTACGGCGCGACCGAATGTTCACCGATGGTGTCCGTGAATTCCCGTATGTACGCGAAGCGCGGCTCCGTCGGCCGCATCGTGCCGGCTTTGGAATACAAGCTTGAACCGGTCGAAGGCATCAAGGACGGCAAGAAGCTGGTCGTCCGCGGCAAAAACGTCATGATGGGCTACATGCGGGAGGATAATCCCGGCGTGCTCGAAGCCCCGAAGGACGGCTGGTACGACACCGGCGACATCGTCGAAGTCGACGACGAGGATTTCATCTTCATCAAAGGCCGCGCCAAACGGTTTGCGAAGGTCGGCGGCGAAATGATTTCCCTGCCGGCCATCGAAACGGCGGTCAACGAACTGTACCCCAAAACGATGAACGCGGTCGTCGCGGTCGCCGATGAAAAGAAGGGCGAAAAGCTCGTCCTGTTCACGACTTGTCCGACGGCGGAATCCGCGGCGGTCAAAGCTTTCATTCGCCAGAAGGGGTTGAGCGACCTCGGCGCGCCGTCGCAAATCGTGCCGGTCGCGGAACTGCCGTTGATCGGCAGCGGCAAGATCGACTACGTCACTTTGAAAAAAATGGCGGAGGAAAAGGTGAACGATTCGTAAAAAAATCGGGGAAGGTCTATGACTTTCGGTATATCGTCTATGCGGTTTATCCGAATTGTTTTTCCCGTACGAACCGTTGTATCGTAAAAACATAAAGGGATAATTTCTTTCAAGGAGAAAAAACATGAGAATGAGCAACACGCATGAAAGCGGCCGTTCAATGATTGAAATGCTGGGCGTTCTGGCGATCATCGGCGTCTTGTCGGTCGGCGGTATCGCGGGCTATTCGCAAGCGATGGCGAAATTCAAGGTGACGAAAGTTACCGACCAGGTCCAGACGACCGTGACGAACGTCCGTACGCTGTTTTCGACGCAGAAAAACTATAAGGCCATTGATACGATGAGCCAGATGTTCGCGATGGGCGTCATCGGTCAGGACGTTTGCGGAGCCGGAAACGAAGCGAATTATAACAACTGTACCGGTGCGTTCGGCGGACGCTTTGAAATGGGGTCCATTTTCACGGGCAACACCGCGTACTACATCTTTATGAACCAGGTGCCGAAGGATGCCTGCGTCCGTTTGGCGATGAGTGATTGGGGCGATCAGTCTTCCGGTTTCCTCGGCTTGGCCATTAAAACGGACGATACCAAAGAAACGATGAACTCCGCTTCCACTACCGCCGATACCGGAACGATCTTCTCGACGGCGAAAGGCGAAATTCCGCTCGATCTGTCGTCGGCTTTGACGGCGTGCAACAACGCGGCGAACGGTATGACGTGGATGTATCGCTGATTTGCGAACCGTTTAACGAAAAAAGGGGACTTCGGTCCCCTTTTTTTATGTCGGTCTTTTTTCGCTTGAGTCGTTTTTCGAATCAAAAACGCAACATCGTGAGCTTCGTTTTAAAACATACAACAAAACAAAGGGGTTTCGGACATTTCGTTAAAAAAGGCTTTTATCCGGCTTGTCAACCTGTTTTTTGTTAATAAAAAGTAAACGATTTTTTTTAGCAAGGTTTCATCAGGCGTCACCCCTTGTCAAGCGCAAAAATAATTTTTTGGGGCTTGCGCCGGCGGACGCGATTTGCTTTTCTGAAGGGGTGAGGACATTTTCCCTGTAAGGAGATTGTGATGGAAAATAAAAGTCAAACCGACATCAAGTTGACCGACGAAGAACGCCAGCCCTGCGAAGTCTGGACGCGCGTCATGGGATACTTCCGGCCGGTTTCCGCGTTCAACATCGGCAAGAAAAGCGAATACGCCGAACGCGTTTGTTTCAATGAAAAGGTCGCGACGGATCATTTGAAAGAACTGACGGTCGCCGCCGAATGATTTTCATTTGACGCCGTTTAAAAAGCCGCTTGTTTTCGCAAGCGGCTTTTTTTTATGTGAGATGAACGATCTTTTTTCAGGACAGCCAGATGCCCAGCATTTGCGCCGTCAGGATGCGCAAAAACAGCGTGATCGGATAAACGCACGAATATCCCAGCGTCGACGCGTCCGCGTTCGACATGTTCAGAATGAACGTCAGCATCGACGTGTTCGACATCGACCCCGACAGCGTGCCGCACAGCGTCAGGTAGTTCATTTTCTTCCGCGCGCGCATATAAAAACCGACGATCAGCATCGGAATGACGGAAATCAGAATGCCGAACCCGATGAACATCGCGCCCTGCGCGCTGGCGATCAGGTCGAAGAAACCGGCACCGGACGCGATTCCGACCGCCGCCAGAAACAGAATCAGCCCGAAATCCTTGAACGCGTGCAAAACGACGGACGGCGTGTAGAACACGATGCGGCCGAGCGATCCGCGATAGGACAGCAACAGCGCGGTGATCAGCGGCCCGCCGGACGTTCCCAGACGAATCGGCGCCGACACGCCGGGGACGTTGAACGGGATCTGCCCGATCAGGATGCCGATCAGCAATCCGATGAAGAACGGCACGAATCGCGTCGCCCGCAGGGCTTCCCGACTGTTGCCCAGATAACGCACCAGCGGCAGGACATCGACGCCTTTACCGACGCAGATGACTTTGTCGCCGAACGCCAGCTTGAAATCAGGCGTCGGGGAATGCGAAATGCCGTTGCGGATGACGCGCGAAATGACCCAATGACGGCGGCTGTTGCCCATGATGTTTTTCAGCGGCTTGCCGACCTTGGACGTTTTCGAAACGATGACGCTGGTCGATTGGATCTGATGTTCGCTTTCCTTTTCCAGATTGCGGTTCTGGTCGACCTGGAACAGCATGGAGATCGTCGAAAAGAACGACCGCGGCCCGAACAGCAGTAAAATGTCGCCGACCTGCAAAGTCGTGCTTTCGTTCGGCACAAGATACTCGTCGCCGCGCTTCATGCGCGACACCGCCATCGAATAGTGGATCATCTTTAAAAAGTGACCGATGGGAATGCCGTTGAAATTCGGGTTGTTCACGACGACGTTGAAGCCCTCCATGTGCGGGTTTTCCTCCGCTTTGCGGTATTCGTAGGCGGCGACTTCGTTCGTGATGTTGACGCGGAAAACGGCTTTCAGAATGATGAAAACGATGATGCCCGCGATGATCGTGAACGGATACGACAACGCATAGGTGACGCTTGTTTCGTTGATTTGTTCCGCCTTGAACCCGAGTTCGGACAAAATCTGCTGTCCGGCGCCGAGGGCGGGGGTGTTCGTGACCGCGCCCGCGTACAGACCCAGCGCCTGCGGCAGGTTCATCAGCCCCGTTTTATAAAGCAGGGCCGTCAATCCGGCGCCGATCAGGACAACGACCGCCGCCGTCGCGTTCATCGCCGCGCCGTCGCGTTTGAGTGCCGAAAAAATGTTCGGCCCGACCGCCAGCCCCAATCCGTAAATAAACAGGACCAGACCGAATTCCTTAAGGAAAGCGAGGACGTTGCCGTCCAAAACGATGTTCATGCGCGGCAGAAAATGTCCCATGATCAGGCCGGCGAACAAAACGCCCGCGACGCCGATGCCGATTCCCTTGATTTTCAAAGAACCCAAACAAAGCCCGACAAAAGAGGCCAGACATAAACAAATGATTGTAACAACCGTCGGCGACATACGCGTATCCTCAGGGAAAAAACAAGTTAAGCGGACTATACGCCCTTTATTTTAAAAAGAAAAGATTGGAAAAGAAAAAGTATTTTTATTGTTTTTTGTCTATTTTTAGGCTAATATGCAAAAAAAATCGTTTAAGGATCGAAACATGGGTGTTTTATCTGATTTGTTTTCCGGAAAAAAACGGCGCGAAGACGCGCTTGACCGGTTGAAAATGCGGGCGGCGGCGTATGCCATTGCCGGTATGGCGCTGTTAAACCCGATGAAAGCGGGAGCGCAGGAAATGACGGATTCCCTGCCGCAAAAACCGACGACGGAGCTTGCCGTCGAAAAAACGCCCGCCGTCAAATTCGCCGATTCGAACGTGCAGGCACTGGCCGACAGGATGATGAAGACCGAAACGGGCAAAACCGTTTTGACGGAACTTTCCGCGCTGAAGGTCGGCGTGCGCGTGACAAGCGACGTGCCGGATAATCTGGGCGGATACTATTCGCCGTCGAAAAAGGAGATCCTGATCAATTCGTCCTGTTCTTCAGACTTGCAAGCGTCGATTCTGGTCCACGAAGGCACGCACGCTTTGCAGGCGGCGCGCGGATGTCGCGTCGGACCGTATCTGAACATGTACTCTTACTTCGCGCTGAACAAGGCGATGGAAGCCGACGCCGTCAAAAACCAGATCTTCGCCGCCGACGAATTGCGCGAACTCGGCGACAAAGGGCCGTACAACGCGTTCAAACGCGACCATTCCGACCTGATCAAATCGTACGAGGCCGTAAAGGAAAAATACGGCGCGCAACGCGATTCCGTTGCGAAATACACGATGCTGTCCTATTACAACGATCGTTCGTACGTCAAAAATTTTTATGAAGATCAGTACGTCAAGGCTTTGCAGACGTTCGTCAACGCGGTGTCCAAGAAAAATCCCGTTCCCGTCATGAATTTCAATTTTTCGGAAAAGGATATCATCGACCGCGTTTGCCGGTTGGGCGGCAAGGCGTACATGAACGCTTGCGACACGACGCTTTTACAAAGCCCCGCCTGCAACTACGTTCAGAAAAGCACGTACAAAGCGCTTGAAGGCGTATCCAAGGATTTGGCTAAAAGGGTCAAAAAGGATTCGACGTATGTCGTCGATACCTCCTACAAAGGGTTCTATGTCGTCAACACCAAGGGCGAAGTCAACAAGGAAATCGGCAAGGGCGCGGTAACGACGACCGCCGATCCCGCCGTCGTCGCCCGTTTCGTGTCAACGGCGACACGGTGATTTTTCCCCTTTCCAAACGGCGGAAACGGTGTAAACTGCCCCGAAAGGGAGCAGAATCATGATTCGCGTTTCGGGTGTCGCTTTGCGTTTGGCGGAAGTGCCGCGGGATTTCAAACCGCTCGTCGCCCGCCTGACCGGATGGCGCGACATCGTTTCCGTTTCAATCGCCCGTAAATCCGTCGACGCCCGTCAGCGTTCAGCCGTCAAGCTGGAGTATGCTTTCGACGTCGCCGTTTCGGGAAGCGAGACCGACGCCCTTCGGCGCTCCCGCTGGAAAGCCGTTCAGATCGTCGACGACCCCGCGCCTTTTTCGCCGCCGTCCGTTCAGATGAAAACGCGTCCCGTCGTCGTCGGCGCGGGCCCCGCCGGCATTTTGGCGGCTCTGGCTTTGGCGGAAGCGGGGACTAACCCCCTTATCGTCGAACGCGGCAGACCGGTCGCCGACCGCCGCCGCGACGTGCAACGCTTTTGGAAAGAAGGCAAACTTGACACCGAATCGAACGTGCAGTTCGGCGAAGGCGGCGCCGGCGCTTTTTCCGACGGAAAGCTCAATTCGGGCATCAAAAAAGATGCCTTCACGCGCAAAGTCCTTGCCGAATTTGTCGCCGCCGGCGCGCCCGAAGACATTTTGTATTCCAACAAACCGCACATCGGGACGGACAGGTTGTCGCCGATGCTCGAACGGCTGCGCGCCCGTATCGAATCGCTGGGCGGCGAATACCGTTTCGAAACGAGGCTGGACGATATCGACGTCAAGGACGGCAGGCTTCGCGCCGTGACGCTGTCGGGGCCGGCGGGCAGGGAGGCCGTGCCCGTTTCCGCCGTCATCCTCGCCGTCGGGCACAGCGCCCGCGACACGTTCGAAATGCTGTACCGGCGCGGCGTCCTGATGGTGCAAAAGCCCTTCGCTGTCGGCGCGCGGATCGAACATCTGCAGACCTTCATCAATCAAAGCCGCTACGGGACGGCGCATCCCGATCCGCTGATCGGCGCGGCCGACTACAAACTGGCCGTCCGCACGGCGTCGGGGCGGGGCGTTTATACGTTCTGCATGTGTCCCGGCGGATACGTCGTCGCCGCGGCGAGCGAGGACAAGCGCTTCGTTACCAACGGCATGAGCGAATACGCCCGTGACGGCGTCAACGCGAACAGCGCCGTTCTGGTCGATGTGCGCCCTGACGATTTTCGATCGGACCATCCTTTGGCCGGTGTCGAATTTCAGCGCCGTATCGAGGAAAAGGCTTTTGCCGCGGGCGGCGGGAACTGGCGCGCGCCCGTCCAGCGCGTCGTCGATTTTCTGGCCGGTCGCGAAACGACGGCCCTCGGCGCGGTCGCTCCGTCGTGCGCCGCCGGAACGGAATTCGCCGACCTGCACGCCGTGCTGCCGCTTTTTGTCGCCGACGCGATGAAAGAGGGGTTTGCATTGTTGAACCGAAAGATTTATGATTTCGCCGGAAACGACGCCGTTCTGACGGCGGCCGAAACGCGGTCGTCCTCGCCGGTCCGGATGACGCGCGATCCCGCGTCGCTGGAAAGCGTTTCCGTCGCGGGGCTTTATCCGTGCGGCGAAGGGGCGGGCTACGCCGGCGGCATTTTGTCGGCGGCGGCGGACGGCCTGCGGTGCGCCGACCGGATATTGCAAAAGGAATTGAATAAAGGAGAAAGTATCGATGCGGACGTTTAACAAATCTTCACGGCTGAACGGCGTGCAGTACGAAATTCGCGGCCCCGTTCTGAAGGCGGCGCAGCGGCTGGAGGAGGCCGGCTACAAGATTCTGAAGCTCAATATCGGCAATCCCGCCGCGTTCGACCTTCACGCGCCCGAAGAAATCGTCAAGGACGTCATTCTGAACTTGCCGTTCGCCGACGGGTATTCCGATTCCAAGGGCATCTTCCCCGCGCGCAAGGCCGTCATGCACTACTGTCAGGAAAAGCGGATCGAAGGCGTGCAGATCGACGACATTTATCTGGGCAACGGCGTCAGCGACCTGATTTTGTTGAGCATGGAGGCTTTTCTGGACAACGGCGACGAAGTCCTCGTCCCGATGCCCGATTATCCGTTGTGGACGGCGGCGATCTGTCTGGCGGGCGGCAAGGCCGTCCACTACCGTTGCGACGAGGAATCCGAATGGTTCCCCGATCTGGCCGATCTGGAAAGCAAGATCACGCCGAAAACGAAAGGCATCGTCGTCATCAACCCGAACAATCCGACCGGCGCGGTGTATCCCGTCGAGATCCTGCAGAAAATCGCGGATCTGGCCACGAAGCACCACTTGGCGCTGTTCTGCGATGAAATCTACGACAAGATTTTGTACGACGGCGCGAAGCACATTTCTCTGGCGTCGATCGCGAAGGACGCGTTCTGTCTGACCTACAACGGGGTGTCGAAGAACTACCGCGCCCCCGGTTTCCGCGCCGCGTGGCTGGTGTTGAGCGGCAATAAAAAAGCCGCCGAAGACTATATCGAAGGACTCAATCTGTTGGCGAACATGAGGCTCGGGTCGAACGTGCCGGGGCAGTTCGCGATCCAGACCGCTCTGGGCGGCTATCAGAGCATCAACGATCTGGTCAAAAAGGGCGGGCGGCTCTACGACCAGATGGACCTGTCGTGGAAAATGCTGAACGACATTCCGGGGATTTCCTGCGTGCGCGCGAAAGGGTCGCTGTATATGTTCCCGAAAATCAACACGCAGAAGTACAATATCCTCGACGACCAGAAATTCGTGCTCGACCTGTTGATGGAAAAGCGGATTTTGCTGGTCAACGGCCGCGGGTTCAACTGGGACAAGCCCGACCATTTCCGCGTCGTCTTCCTGCCGCGGACGGAGGATCTGGAAAAAGCGTTTCACGGGTTGCGCGATTTCCTGTCGACGTACCGTCAGGGCGAATGAAAAAGAAAGGCTCCGCAAAAAAAACGGAGCCTTTCTTTTAACGGTGAGCCTGTTGCCGGTTTTGTATTTCTTTGATACGGGATACGTCCGCGGGCGTTCTTTGCGGCGGTTGCTTTTTTGCGGGCTCCTGTTTCGTCGGAGCGGACCGTTTGCGCCCGAGTGTTTCCTGCAAAGACTTCTTTCGGACTGGCGACGTCAGTTTTTTCGCGTTTTTGCGAAGCTGAGCGGCGACATGTCCGGCGTCCGTGTTGACGGGGGACAGGACCTCCGGCCGCGCCGCCGCCGCCAGTTTTTCGGGCATCAGTCTTTTTTCCAGCGCCGCAGGCGAAAAATCCATCGGCGGTAAATGTTTGCGCAATTCGTCGGGATTTGTTTCGTATTGACGGCGCAAGGGGAGTAATTGTTTTTTGTTTTCAAAATTCCGTTCCGCCCACTGAATCAGATACGGTGGAATCTGTTTATCCCTGTCGATACCGTAAGCAAGCGCACCCAATTCGAGCAAGCTTTTGAAAGCCTTGTTTTGAGAGGTTAGCGGATTGATACTGCGCGTGTCTTTTTCTTTTTGGCTCAGTAAATTCAGAGTCATTCCTTCTTGGAGAACATCTTTACGAAGATTGTACGGTTCGTCCTGAAGCTCTTTGGCGAGCTTTTCTTTTATCTCGCGCGTATCCGTCAGTTCAGGAGGGACAGTTTCTCCTTTCGCTTTCAATTCTTCCTGCAGGGCTTTCTTTTCTTTCTGCTTGTTCAGAATATCCTGTTTGATGTCGGACGCTTTTTTGAATTTTTCCATCAAATCCGGTAAGTCCGGAACGAGTTGTTTGATATATTCTTCATTGATTTTCCCGCTATGTATCCCTATTTCTCTCATCGCGATTTCCAAGGATTCAGGGGCTTTTGGGTCCAACTTTAATATCGCCGCTTCGGCGGACAGTTTGGTAATAAATTTATCTTGTTTGTTTCCATTTGTAAGTACGAGATCGGCAAGGGTCAAACCTTTTTCGTTACAGGCTTTCATAAAAAAAAGTTTTTCAATATATTCTTTATCGATTTTCCCGATTTCCTGCTGAGGAATTGCTTTTATCACGGTTTCCAAGGTAGCGGGATCTTTGGAATCCAAGCCTAATTCCTTCGCTTTTTTGTACAGATTGATCGGGAAACCGTTCTTTTGGTTTTTAGTCATAAGCGGAAAATCGGCGAGGGTCAGCCCTTTTTCTTTACAGGTTTCCAAAAAAGATCCGGAGATGAAATCACTCATCGGAGCATCTTGCGCCTGTCCGCGGAATTCGGGGCCGTCCTTTTTGACGATGGTGATTGAATTGGACAGACTTCTTGTCGCCCCGCAGGATTTGACTCCTTCCATGGAGGCGGAAACTTCCACTGCCGTCAGAGTCTGTTCTTCTATATGAGATTTTACGGCGTTCAACAATTCGGGCGGTTCTTTGAAAATGTCGCTGACGGGCGGCATTTTGATTTTTCCGCCGCGTTTTTCAAAATCGACAACTGCTTGCGTTCCGGGAATCGAGAAAGCGACGTCAATCAACCCCGGTCCGGTCGGAGAATGACGGACAACGGGAGGAGCGACAATCGCCCGACCAAGCATTGCGGCTAAAGCCGCCGTATCCGCAAGGGCGGGGGCTTTTTCTTGCGCTTTGTTCGCAGCACGCTCTGCGGCTTCCGCGATTTCACGCTGTCTTTCTTGGCGTTCGGCTTCTTTTTCCCGACGTTCGGCTTTTTCGCCTTTTGCGGAAAGGGATATGTTTTCGCGATGGCAGGCGGCGAGGACTTCCTCCCGAAGATATTGCGGGATCTGGCTTTCGACGTTTGCGAAACCTTCCTCTTTGATTCTTTCCAGAAAAGCGTCGATGAGCCGGTCGTTGTTCAATTTCTCCGTTTTTTCGGAAAGGGCGGTGAAGACCTTTTTCCCGTTCTTTCCCGACAATTCCTTTCCGTCGGCGGTTTTAACGACGACTTCCGATTTTCCGTCATTGTCCTTTCGAATATCGACTTTTTTGACACGTTCCGACGCGGCCAGCGTTTCAACGCCGTCCTGCTTGTCTTTCAGCGTTTCCCATTGACGTTTGATCGCCTTGGCGATTTTGTTTTCTTTTGCATGCGCCGTGTTTTCTTTATTCATCGGAAACCTCGCTGACCAAACGAATCTCATCTTTGTTCAAGGTAGCACTTCCTTTGAACAAAGTCAATTGCTTTTGCCAAAAAATAGACAAAAAACAGGCGGGTTTCGTCTTTTAAAAAGCGGGGGTCAGGCGCACAAAAAAGCCGCGTCGTCGTCGCTTTCAAGCGCTTTGTTTTGTTCCGACAGAGTCATATAAGACGGCAAATCGACGATTTCAAAAGCGGATTCGTCGCTCAACAGGGCGCCGAGCAAGGCGTGCGTGTCCGCATGGCCGGAGCGGACGCCCGAAAATTGCGCGATCAGCGGCATACCCGTCATATACAGATCGCCGACGGCGTCCAGCATTTTATGACGGACGAATTCGTCCTTGTAACGCAGACCGTCTTTGTTGACGATTTTTTCCCCGTCGACGAGGATCGCGTTGTCCAACGATCCGCCGCGCGCCAAACCGATGGATAGCAAGGCTTCGATGTCCTTTAAAAAGCCGAACGTGCGGGCGCGGCAGAACATGTTTTTAAAATTGGCGCGCGTCAGTTCCAGCGAAACCTCCTGATGGCCGATGACGGGGACAGGAAAGTCGATGGCGAAATGCATGCTCAACCCTTTTCCCGCCGGAAGCAGAGAAACCTCTTTGCCGTCGTTTTGAACGGAAACGGGCTTTAAAACGTGAATGGCTTTTTGCGGCGCATTCTGAACTTTGACGCCCGCGCATTCCAGCAAGAACATGAACGCGGCCGAACTGCCGTCCATGACGGGCGTTTCGGGCCCGTTGACGTCGATTTCCAAATTGGACAGCCCCGACGCGTGAATCGCCGCCATCAGGTGTTCGATCGTCGCGACGCGGACGCCGTCCGGCGTGCCGACGCAGGTGCACATCCGCGTGTCGACGACGTTTTCGTGCCGTGCGGGAATATAAGCGTCATGACCGTCTTTGTCCGTGCGATGGAAAACGATGCCCGTGTCGATATCCGCCGGTTTCATGACCATGGTGATCTTTTCGCCGGTATGCAGACCGACGCCGACGCAGGATATTTCGTGCTTGATGGTTTTCTGCTGATACTTTTCCATGTTCATGACGCTGTTTCCTTTGACCAGAAAGTAAATCTATTATATTTTTAACAACGAACGGACGCATTCTCAATTCAAGCTTTGTTACAAAATGTTACAAGATATAGATGAAGAAAGTCTTATCAAACACAAGGGAGCTGAAAGATGGCGCAGGGATTAAAACTGATGCGGTCGTATTACAAGGCCGACGAAAATAAGAAAAAAGAGGCCGGTTTCGTTCAAATCGATCCGCAGGAATATGTCGAACAAAAGCTGTCGGAAGGCGAACGGTCGGAAACGCGCGTCAAAAAAAGCCGGATCAGGGCGCGTCGCGGACGCGTCGGCGAGGAAATCGTTACAAAAATGGCGGACGGCCACGTCGAAACGAAGAACGTCGTTAAAAACGCCGACGATATGATCATTATGAATCCTGACGGCGAGGAGTATGTCATGCCGGCGGCTTCTTTCGCCGAACAATATGAAAAGGACGCGCAAAATCCGCAATTGTACAAATCGAAAGACGGTCCGCAGACTTTTTTGATTTTGAAGGAAAACGTCGAATTCACGGCGCCGTGGGGCGAAAAGATGAAGATCAAAAAAGGCGGCGCGTTGAATATCACCCGCCGCGACAAGGGCGATATTTACGGGATCCAGCCCTCCGAATTCGAAAAAACGTACGAAAAATGCGAAAAGAACGTTCCGTTACCGGCGATGAGGAAAAAAAAGGAAGATTTGTCCCGATGAAAAAAGGCTCCGTCGAAACGGAGCCTTTTTCTTATCGTCCCAGAAAGCTCGGAAAATCCGAATCCGTTTCCGCCGGTTGCTCATCGACGGTTTCTTCGGCGGGCTTGTGACGCGATATGAAATGAAACAGCGTCGGACGGTTCTTTTCCTTTTCAACGGGCTTGATCGGCGTTGGAATGATCGACGAAGGCGGTGCCGGCGGAACAAACAGATCTTCCGAATTTCCGCGTTGAACGGGGATCGCGGTCGGTGCCGGTTTCGCCGCGCGCATGAAGGACGGCGGTTGCAGACGCGATTGCGGCAACGTCATTTCCGGCAACTTCGGCGCGAAAGCGTCCGAAGCCGGCTGTCGCGGTTCACCCGTGCCGAACAATTCGGACGGCGAAGGCATGGCGGGCAGGATCGAGCTTGACGTTTTCGGGTCGCGCAGTTCCTTTAAAGCCGGAGGCGGCTGGATCGACGGCGCTGCGGCCGGTTGAGGGGAGGGGTCATCTTCGACGGCGAAATCAATCTCTTCTTCTTCGACGGAAGGGGAAGCGACGGCTTCCGTCGCCGGAGTCTGGGCGGCCGCGGGTTGCGTCGTGAAAGACGGTACCGTCGGTTGCGGACGCGGTTGCGGTTTTGCGACGGCGGGTTTTGGGGCGGCTTTGGCGATACTGCTCTGTCCCACATACGGGATCTGCGCGTCGGCGGCGCGCGTAATGCCCGTCGCGACGACGGAAACGCGTACGGACCCTTCCAGCGTGTTGTCAAACGACGCGCCGAAAATGATGTTGGCGTCGTTGTCGACTTCGCGCCGGATACGGTTCGCGGCTTCGTCGACTTCGAACAACGTCAGGTCGCCGCCGCCCGCGATATTGATCAGGATGCCTTTCGCGCCGGCCATCGACGCGTCGTCCAATAACGGGTTGTTGATGGCTTCTTCGGCGGCGTTCAGAGCGCGATTGTCGCCCGACGCGACGCCTGTTCCCATCATCGCGCGTCCCATTTCCGACATGACGGCGCGGACGTCCGAAAAATCCAGATTGATGATGCCCGGATTGATGATCAGATCGGTGATGCTGCGCACGCCGCCCTGCAACACCTGGTCGGCGCGTTTGAACGCTTCGGAAAAAGTCATCGCTTCGTCGGCGACGATAAACAGGTTTTGGTTCGGGATGACGATCAGCGTGTCGACGTATTGCGCAAGCTCTTCGATGCCGCGTTCCGCCGTTTGCATACGGTGGCGGCCTTCGAACGTGAACGGTTTTGTAACGACGCCGACGGTCAGGATGTCGCGTTCGCGCGCCATTTTCGCGACGACGGGCGCCGCGCCCGTGCCGGTGCCGCCGCCCA
>DGGW01000016.1 GCA_002393065.1 Alphaproteobacteria bacterium UBA3864
CCTGTTTGCCGCCGCCTGCGGATGCATCGGCGGCGCCGCTGTTTTTCTGCCGGAAACGTCTTTCTACGAACGGCAGACCGCGAACATCGATTTTTGGTTTCATCAGGCCGCGCTGAAGGCCGGGCTTCGTCTGAACGAAATTTTTGTCCGCGGACGGAATAAAACGTCCCAAAAGGAAATCATCGACTGTCTGGCCGCCGAACAAGGCATGCCGCTGACGGCCGTCGACCTGAACGCCGCGCGCGACGCGATCCGCCGCCTGCCCTGGGTCAAAACCGTCGAAATCGAACGCCGCCTGCCCCACGTTTTATCCGTCAACATCACGGAACGCAAAGCCATCGCCGTTTATCAGAAAAACAAAGTCTACCGCCCTGTCGACGAAGACGGACAAATCATCGAAACGACGGTGCGGCGTCTGGACGGGTTAGTTTTGCTGGTCGGCGAGGAAGCGCCCGAAAACGCGCCCGACCTGCTCGCTTTTCTCAAAGAGGAACCCGAACTGTTTTCGCGCGTCAGATCGGCGGAACGGATCGGAAAGCGGCGCTGGAACATTCATCTGGACGATATAGAAAAAGGCATCATCGTCCGTCTGCCCGAAACGGACCCCGCCGCGGAATGGAGCCGCCTCGCCCGTTTAAACAAGTCGCAGAAACTGCTTGAACGCGACATCACGATGGTTGATTTGCGCCAACCCGACAAACTGATTCTCCGCGCGCCGAAAGCCGAACGGAAAAACGGAAAAGATATTCCCCCGAAAGGCGAAAGTATCTGATATGCCCCGCGTCCTGAACAAAAACGGATTGATTGCCGTTCTGGACATCGGAACGTCGAAAACGGTTTGCCTGATCGCCCGACCGAGCGGCGACGACGGCTTCGAACCGGTTGCCGCGGGCACGGTGCAAAGTCTGGGCGTCGACAAAAGCGAAATCGCCGATCTGAAAGACGCCGTATCCACCGTCATGCACGCGGTCGCCGCCGCCGAATCCGAAACGGGCGAACGGATCGATACCGTCGTGGCATCGGCGTCCGTCGGCACGCTGACATCGTCTCTGATTAACGAAAGCGTCGATTTGGGCGGACAGGAAACGACCGAAGCCGACATGAGCCTTCTGATCGAAAAAGCCCAAAGCAAAATTCCGGATAACGCCGGCGAAATCCTGCACTGCGTCCCGATCGACTACGCCGTCGACGCCCGCCACGAGATCAAAAATCCGCTGGGACTGACGGGGGACAAGCTGTCCGTCGTCATGCACACGATCGCCACGCCCGTTTATCCCGTCCGCGACATGAACGCCGTGCTGGACCAATGCCGTTTGCTGTGTTCGAAAAAGGTCGCTTCGCCTTACGCGGCCGGTCTGTGCTGTCTGAAACCGGAGGAAAAAAATCAGGGATCCGTCATCGTCGATCTGGGCGCCGGTACGACGGGAATCGGCTTTTTCTACAACGGACAGATCGTTTTCTGCGACAAGATACCCATTGGCGCGAACCGGCTGACAAAGGATATGGTCAAACAGTTCGAAATGTCTTTCGCGGACGCGGAACGCATCAAAACGTTGTACGGATCGGCGCTGCCGTCTTCGACGTATGAAAAAACGGACATCTCGTACCCGATCATCGGCGACGACAGCCGCATCAACAACGTCGCCGTTCCGCAATCGGAAATCGTCCGGATCATCGAAAAAAGAATCGAAGAACTGTTCATCAACATACGAACCGTTCTGGAATCGCGCGGTTTTTACGATTATTGCACGAACGTCGTTCTGACGGGCGGCGGATCGAAATTGCACGGCATCTGCGAAAAAGCCGAATCCGTTCTGGAACGCAAAGTCAGAATCGGTTCGCCCGTGTGCTGGCCGGAACGGCAAAACATTTTGAAAGAAGCGCAATATCCTTTCTGCGCGACGGCGATCGGATTGCTCGATTATACGGCGCGGCGCTTACTGAACAGTTCTTACGCCCGCGAAGCGACGATCCGGTCCAACAATAAAATCATTCGATTTTTTCACTGGTTTTTAGACAATGTTAAATAGTTTTGATGTAAGATGAATGAAACAAGACGCTCGAAGGCGGTCTTTTCGTCGCGAAAAGGTCGATTCGGCCGAACGATTTGAACGGAGCAAGCCATGGCTTTAGACATCAGCATCCCCGCGGAACAGCCTTTGACCCTACTGACGCCGAAAATCACGGTCATCGGTGTCGGCGGCGCCGGCGGCAACGCGGTGAACCGCATGATCACGGGCGGCATGCGCGGCATCGACTTCGTGGCGATGAACACGGACAAGCAATGCCTCAATTACTCCGCCGCCACCATCAAGCTGCAGATCGGTGAAAAGCTGACCCACGGCTTAGGCTCCGGCGGCGTGCCCGAGGTGGGCCGCAAGGCCGCGCAGGAGAGCGAAGACGAGATCCGCAAGGTGCTGGAGGGTGCCAACATGGTCTTTATCACCGCCGGTATGGGCGGCGGCACCGGCACNNGTGTCGGCGGCGCCGGCGGCAACGCCATCAACAACATGATCCAATCGAATTTGAGCGGCGTCGATTTCGCCGCGGCGAATACGGACGCGCAAGCTTTGGCAACATCGCTTGCTTCCCGAAAGATCCAGCTGGGACTGGAAACGACAAAGGGCCAGGGCGCCGGAGCCAGACCTGAAGTCGGCAAAGAATCCGCGGAGGAAGCCGCCGATAAGATCGCCGAAATCCTTGACGGGACGAACATGGTCTTCATCACGGCGGGCATGGGCGG
>DGGW01000027.1 GCA_002393065.1 Alphaproteobacteria bacterium UBA3864
ATAAAATACGTGTCAGGATTGGCGCAAACCATCGGCAACCGGCGCGACAGGCATTGTTTGAAAAACGGATCATACTTGCCGAGGGTGTCTTCCGTTCCGAACGTCCCCGTGACCAACAGGAAATCGGCTTCATCGATATTCGGAACGACAATATATCCCAGATCCGCAAACGACGCCCAGTACGTTTCGGGGCCGAGATGGAAACACCGGCGGCCGAGGTTGTTGAAAAACGGGTCTATTCTGGCGCGGAGCTCGTGATAAATCAGTTCGCCCGCCGTCAATATCCCGCGGTACTGATACCCTTTGACGCCCATTCTTTCCAGCTTTTTCGCCGACGCGGCGATTCTGGACGGCGTATTGGACAGGAAAATCACCTGTTTGTGCAGATCGCTGAGTTGCGACAGCGCGTTGAACGCGCCCAGACACAAGCGATGGTCGTCGTAAACGACCCCCCATAAATCGACAATGAAAGCATCGTACAACGACGCGATTCCGCGCAATCCCGGAATAAAGGGAACTTCGTTCGACACGCAGATCAACCCCGTAAAATAAAAAACCTGTTCAGTTATATCACAGCGGAATGAAAATGCAAAGAACTTATCGCGCGGGCGCGCAAGGAATATCGGGCAGGAACGTCAGCGACCGAAGCGTCGATTTCAAAACGTGCGAACCGAAATCCTGCACGCTTTCGTCGACAACGCCGTTTTCGTACAAACGCAAAGAAACCTCGTACGCGGGCGTTCCGTCTTCCCTGTCGCGCGGATAAAAAGCCAGATCGACTTTGGATTTTTTCACCCCGTTCAGCGCGGGCAGCGCCGCCTTTTCCGACGACGGCGAAAGTCTGGCCGCGACAACGGCGGACGCGACGGGCAACGTTCCGTCATAAAAGCGCGTTTTCACTTCCTTTTCATTGTTCTTCATCGCCCTGACAAGCGAAAAAGTCTGTTCGACCGGAAAACGGACGGACGAGGGAAAATCGAAAAACATGACGGTCGGATGGATGATTTTCAGCTTTTTCTTGCCGTTTTCGCAACGCGCCGAACCTGCCAATTCTTTTTTATCCCGCCCTTTTTCACGGGAAAAGACCTCGAAATCGAACAGACAGCCGTCCGGCGTTTCCTTTGTCGTCTGTTTCCAGTGCGTCGTTCTGACGCCGGCCGATTCATAAGCGACATCGGTCGAAAAAACGGTTTCCGTATTCCACACGGAACAATTTTTTCGCAGGGTATAGCGCATGACGCCGCGCGCCGAAACGACTCCGCTCGCACCGCCCGCCGAAGACGACAGACCGATATCGTAAACGGCCTCGTGCGACACGGGCGCGGCAAAAGCGGGCGCGGCCGCCAGAAAAAGGAACAAGAACAATTTCATGCCCCCATCATACGTTCGGGTTTTGCCGAAAACAACGAAAATTCTTTTTTTATCCGATTTCACCGAAAAACTTGTCTTTTGAACGGATCGGTTATAGTCTGTAACGGCTAACGGTTTAAGAGGTTGTTCATGATAGATCTGGAACATGTTACACGCAAATTCGGGCCGTTCAAAGCGGTCGACGACCTTTCCTTTTCCGTGAAAAAAGGCGAGGTCTTGGGCTTTCTGGGACCGAACGGCGCCGGAAAAACGACGACGATGCGCATGATATCGGGGTTTCTGACGCCGACATCGGGAACGATCAAAGTTTGCGGGATCGACGTCGCGGAAGACCCCGTCGCCGTCAAACGCGTCATCGGCTATATGCCCGAACACGCCTCGTCCTATCCGGACATGACCGTTTTATCGTTTTTGAATTTTATCGCCGAAGCGCGGGGATTATTCGATTCAGCCAAAGAAAAAGCCGTCGAAAGCATCATTGACCAGATTTCTTTGCACAGCGTCATTTATCAAACGATCGACACGCTGTCCAAAGGATACAAACGCCGCGTGGGGCTGGCGCAGGCGCTGATCCACAATCCCGAAATCCTGATCCTCGACGAACCGACGGAAGGGCTCGATCCGAACCAGAAAAAGGAAATCCGGTCGCTGATCCGCCGTATCCGCGAAAACAAAGCCATCATCATTTCCACGCACGTTTTGGAAGAAGTCGACGCCATTTGCACGCGCGCCGTCATCATCGACAAAGGAAAGATCGTTCTGGACGGAACGCCGCAATCCCTGCTGACGAAATCGCAGAACCGGAAAGCCCTGTTCTTCCGTCTGCCCGAATATCAGGCGCAACGGGGAAAAGCCGTTTTCGACGAATTTCCGGGGCTGGAAAAAATCGAAACGATCGAAACGACGGACAAAACGGTTTTGTACCGGCTGACTCCCGTCCGTCAATCCAATCCCGTCGGCGATCTGGTCGAGATCCTGCACCGTCAGAACATCGAAATCACCGATATGTATGTTGAAAAAGCGCGATTGGAAGACGTTTTCTACGCCTACACATCCTCCGAACACGAAACGAAAGTCGAACAAGCATGAAACCTGTCCTTATTCTGACAAAGCGCGAATTTTTTGCTTATTTTGCAACGCCGGCGGCCTGGATTTTCCTGATCACCTTTTTGATGCTGTCCGCGTTGCTGACGTTTTATGCCGGAAACTTTTTCGGCCGGAATCAGGCCGATCTGCAATCCTTCTTCCTTTTCCATCCGTGGCTGTACGTTTTGCTCGTTCCGGCCGTTTCGATGCGCTTATGGGCGGAGGAACGCCGTACGGGAACGATCGAAATGCTGATGACGCTGCCTTTTTCGACGACGGAGCTTGTTTTGGGAAAATTTCTGGCGGCCTGGCTGTTCATCGGGCTGGGACTGGCGTTGACGGCGCCGATCTGGATCACCGTCAACTACCTCGGCAGTCCGGACAACGGCGTCATCATCGTCAGCTATCTGGCGACGTTTTTGATCGCCGGCACGTTTTTATCGCTCGGTTCGTGTCTGTCCGCCTGCACCAAAAGCCAGATGGTCGCTTTCGTTTTAACGATGACGGCGTGTTTCGTTTTGATTCTTCTGGGATCGGATACCCTGCCCGTCCTGTTTTCGGACATGGCGACGGAAAAAACGCTGAAGGCTCTGCGTTCGTTCGGTTTTCTGATGCACTTCACGTCCCTGACGCGCGGCGTTCTGGATTTGCGCGACATCTTGTTCTTTGTTTCCTTCATCACGCTGTTCCTGTTCGGAACCATCGTTGTCCTCGACCGTAAAAAGGCGCTGTAAGATGAAAAAAATTTCCGACATAGACCGTTCTTTTCTGGGACTTACAGGCTTTGTTTTCGCCGCGTTCCTGTTTTTAAGCATCAATCTGATCGCGGCGCTGGCGTTTTCGAATTACCGCGCCGATTTGACGGAAAACAAGCTGTATTCCCTGTCGCAGGGAACGAAAGAAGCCATCGCCCAGATCCGCGAACCGCTGACCATCCGTTTTTACATGTCCGGTCAACTGGCGAAAGTTTCCGAAACGCACGCTTCGTACGCCGTGCGCGTTCTGGAGTTGTTGGAACAATACGCGTCGGCCGCGGGCGGAAAAATCATTCTGCAGGTCATCGATCCGGAACCTTTTTCCAAAAAAGAGGACGAAGCCCTGTCTTACGGCCTGACCGGAATTCCTTTGGGAAATTCGTCCGAATTCGTTTATATGGGGCTGACGATTACGAATTCCGCGGACCGCAAGCGCGTCATCCCGTTGCTTGATCCTTTGCGGGAAAGCTTCCTTGAATACGATATTTCAAAATACATCGCCGATCTGACCCGTTCGAAACGTCCGACCGTCGGCGTCATCAGCACTTTGCCGATCGACGGTCAGGGACGTCCGAACCAAATGTATCCGAAATACCTGCCGCGCTGGACGATCATGAGCCAGATTCGCGAAATTTTCGACGTGCATTTCATTTCCCGTCAAACGCTGGAAGTGTCCAAAGACATCGACGTCCTGATGATGGTCAACCCGAAAAAAATTCCGGAAGAAACCGCTTACGCGATCGACCAGTTCCTGATGCGCGGCGGACGTATGCTGATTCTGATTGACCCGATGTCCGAAACGGAAATCGCGATGGGCGACGCGCCGTACGCCGTTTCGCCGGATTTGTCGATTCTGTTCGACCAATGGGGGTTGAGTTTTGATCCTTACCGTTTTGTCGGGGACGCGATGCTCGCCCAACCGGTCAATCAGAAAAAAGACGGTCAGACGCTGCAGGTTCCTTTCCCGGCGCGAATCGGCGTTTCCAAAACGTACATGAATCCGGACGATCCGATCACGGGGTCGCTGTCGTTGATCAATCTGTCTTACGCCGGTCATTTCACCCTGAACAAAAAAGTCCGCGACATCGAAGTTACGCCGTTGATCATGAGTTCTCCGGAAAGCGCTCTTTTCTCGACGGAGGAAGGGTCGCAGCCCGATCCGGCGAAAATGTACCGTTCCTTCAAAGCCGACGGGAAAACGAGGATTCTGGCCGTCCGCGTTCGCGGGAAACCGGCCAGCGCGTTCAAAGAAACGCCGAAAAGCAATTTCCTCAAACGCGATCCCCATATCGCCAAAGCGGTCAAAACGACCAATATCGTCGTTATCGGCGACGCGGATTTTCTGGCGGACAAGTACTGGACGACAAAAGAAAAAGTTTTGGGCGAAACGCAATTGCATCCGTTCGCCGACAACGCCGATTTCGTCATTAACGCCTTGGATAATTTAAGCGATTCGGCATCGCTGATCACTTTGCGGTCGAAGGCGGCCTGGCGTAATCCGCTAACTCTCATCGAAGATCTGGCGAAACAATCCGGCAAGACCTATCGCGAAGAGGAAGGCCGTTTGCGCGGGGAATTGGATGCGGCCAGGAAACAGCTGAAAGAGCTGACGGAAAGCGCCGAAAAGGAAACGGCGGAAATCGTCGCGCGCAAAGAGTTGGAAAAAATCCGCAATCTGCAAAACAAAATCGTCAGATTACGTTCCGAACTGCGCTCCGTTCAATCCATTTTGAGCCGCGACGTCATCGCTTTGGAAATGAAACTGATGCTTATAAACGTTTTGTTCGTTCCGGCTCTGCTGGTGATAATCGCCCTGCTGGTTTCGTGGCGGCGGCGCGTTCGTCGTCTGTCTTCCGTCAGGAAAGGAACGCCGTCATGAAGCCTTATCTTTTTCTTCGTCTGTTGGGGATAACGGTTGCCGGCGCGATTATCGCCGTTTGCCTGTGGATCTATTCGCCGGATTACGGAAGCGATAAGGAATTCGGTCAGAAATTGTTTCCTGACGTTTTTGACAAGATCAACGACACCGCGGTGTTGAGCATAGAACATGACGGCAAGACGCTGACGTTCATGCGCGATCCGGTCGGGACGTGGCGAACGGTGGAATACTCCAACTATCCCGCCGACAAAGAGCGTATCCGCAATTCGTTGTTAGGGTTGGCTTCGCTTGAAAAAGTGGAAAAGAAAACAGCCGTCGCCGATTTTTATCCGGAAATCAGGGTCGAAGACAGCGCGCCCGGAGCAATGTCTTATTTGGTGACATTGCTCAACGCCGACGGGGAACAGATTCTCCACCTGTTGGTCGGGAAAACCGTAACCGGTTTTAACTGGGACGGTCAGGGGCATTTCGTCCGCGTTCCCGGCGATCCGCAAGCCTGGCTCGTCCGTGGCGCGTTGGATGTTACGGGGGATTTTTATTCCTGGACGGACACACGCCTGTTGCCGCAGGTCACAAAGGATTCTTTGAATTTCGTTTCCATCCTTTCCCTTGAAGACCGCAGAATGATCGCTTTTTCGCGAATGAACGACCATCGGGAATGGGAAGCGGTCGACGCGTCCGACCCTTATATTTCCAAAGACGACTCTTACTTAAAGGAAATGACGGACACGCTTTCTTCCCTTGAATTTCTGGACGTCGTCCCAAAACCGGAAACGTTGGAAACCACCCAGCCGCATTTGTTCGTTTCGATGCTGACCGAAAACAAAATACAGGTATCGGTGTTCATCTATTTGATCAACGACGAACCGCACGCATACATCAGCGCGAAAGAAACGGCGCTGTCGGATGACGAGGCGCGCGAGGAAGTCAAACAAATCAACGAACGCCACGAATCCTGGCTTTATCAGATTCCGTCGAACGTCGTTTTCCATCTGTCGCCGTTCCTTCCGCTTCCGCCGCCCAAAGAGGAAATTAAAAACGTAAAAACGGACGTTCCGGCCAAAGAAGTTGCGACCGAAAAAGATAAAAAAGCGCCGACGGGAAAAAGAAAGCCCAAATCTTCGTCAGTAAAACAGAAGGAAAAAGCTTCATCGGCCGAAACGCAGGGTAAAGAAAAACCGGCAACGCAAGGGAAAACCGCTAAAAAGAACAAGGCCGGCAAAAAGAAACCCGTAGCCGTCGCGTCGGAGAAAAAAGCTGCCGATGTTAAGACCGAAAATAAACCGGCGACGCAGGAAAAGCCCGCCGACGTCAAAGCCGAAGATAAACCGGCGGCGCAGGAAAAGCCTACCGACGTCAAGACCGAAGACAAACCGGCGACGCAGGAAAAGCCCGCCGAGGTTAAAGCCGAAAACAAACCGGCGACGCAGGAAAAACCCGCCGAGGTCAAGGCTGAAGACAAACCGGCGACGCAGGGAAAACCCGCCGACGTCAAAGCCGAAGATAAACCGGCGGCATAATCAAAACGACGCTTTAACGGTCAACGCTTGCCGCAGAAGATTCAAATACTTCTTCTGCGGCATTTCGATTCCGCCCAGACTTGCCAAATGCGGCGTCAGGAATTGCGTATCCAGCAGAACGAAGCCTTTGGAGATCAAACGGTCAACCAGCGCCGCCAAAGCGACTTTGGACGCGTTCGTCTTTCGATGGAACATGCTTTCACCGAAAAAAGCGCCGCCGAGGCTCACACCGTAAAGACCGCCCTGCAACCCTTCTTCGTCGCGACATTCAACGCTGTGCGCGTAGCCGTGTTCAAATAAAAAGCAATAAGAATCGACGATTTCCCGATTGATCCATGTTTCGCTTCGATCGGCGCAGGCTTCCATAACGCCTTTGAAATCGGTGTCGAACGAAACGGTGAAAACGCCTTTCCGTATCAGGCGGGCCAAAGAATGCGAACAATGAAACCCGTCCAAAGGCAAAACGCCCCTGTTTTTCGGTTCGACCCAATAAACGTCCTTGTCCCGCGCCGTTTCGGCCATCGGAAATATTCCGCGCGCGTATGCTGTCAGCAACAGTACGGGATCTATCATACCCTTTTCCGTTCGGACAAGAATCCTTATCCGTTCTGTTTATTACGGTTTTGAATAAAATGTTCCAACCAATGGATCGAATAGCGGCCTTCGATGAAATCCGTCGTTGAAATGACTTCATTGTGCAACGGCAGTGTGTTTTTCACGCCTTCGATCACAAATTCGTCGATGGCGCGGTGCAAACGCATCAGACAGCCGTTCCGCGATTTTCCGAAAATGATCAGCTTGGCGATCATGCTGTCGTAGTACGGCGGAACGGTATAGCCCGTGTACATTCCGGAATCGACGCGCGTCCACAACCCGCCGGGGGCGTGCCACTGTTCGATTTTTCCGGGACACGGAACGAACGTGAACGGATCTTCGGCGTTGATGCGGCATTCCATCGCGTGACCTTCGAAATGCACGTCGTCCTGCACATAGTTCAGGTGGGCGCCGCCGGCGACGCGGATCTGTTCGCGGACAAGATCGATGCCCGTCACCATTTCCGTAATGGGGTGTTCGACCTGCAGACGCGTGTTCATTTCGATAAAATAGAATTCGCCGTTTTCATACAAAAATTCGACGGTTCCGACATTGTTGTAGCCGATTTTCTTCATCGCTTCGGCGACGAGAGTCCCGATTTTTTTGCGCTGTTCGGCGTTCAAAGCCGGCGACGGCGTTTCTTCCAACAGCTTCTGATTGTTGCGTTGCAAAGAACAATCGCGTTCGCCCAGATAGACGACGTTGTTATAGTTGTCCGCCAGAACCTGCACTTCGATATGGCGGGGATTTTCCAGATACTTTTCGATAAAGACCTCGTCGGAAGCGAAAGACGCTTTGGCTTCGGCGCGCGCCAAACGGTAAGCTTCGGCCATTTCTTCGTCGGAACGGGCGATCTTCATTCCCTTTCCGCCGCCGCCCGCCGTCGCTTTGACGATGACGGGATAGCCCGTTTTTTTCGCGACGGCCAAAGCTTCCTCGACCGTGTCGACGGAACCGTCGGAACCGGGAACGACGGGCAAGCCGGCTTCTTTCGCGGCGCGTTTGGCGGTGATTTTGTCGCCCATCAGTCGCATCATTTCGGGTTTCGGCCCGATCCAGACAAGCCCGTGGTCTTCGACCATTTGCGCGAAATCCGCGTTTTCGGACAAAAAGCCGTATCCGGGATGGATCGCATCCGCACCCGACACCAGCGCCGCCATAATGATCGCGGCTTTGTTCAGGTACGATTCCTTGGCGGGAGCGGGTCCGATGCACACGGCTTCGTCAGCCATACGGACGTGCATCGCGTCGGCGTCCGCCGTCGAATGAACGGCGACCGTCTTGATCCCCATTTCACGACAGGCGCGATAAATTCGCAGCGCGATTTCGCCCCTGTTGGCAATCAGAACTTTTTCAATCATCGGCAATCATTCCAAAACCAAAAGAACTTCGCCGTATTCGACGGGTTGATGATCCTCAACGGCGATGGAAAGAACTTTTCCGGCGCGCGGCGCTTTGACGGGATTGAACGTCTTCATCGCTTCGATCAGGAACAACGTCTGATCGGCGGAAACGGTATCACCGACGCTGACATACGGTTTCGCGTTCGGTTCGGGGGACGCGTAAACAACGCCGACCATCGGCGATTTGATTTCTTCACCGACGGGAGCGGCGACCGGTTTGACCTTTTCGGACGGCGCGGCGGGAACCGGTTGGGCGACAGGAGCCTGCGGCATCGGCATCACCGGCGGCAAAGGCGGCATTTTCCCGCCGCGGGCGACACGCAGCTTCAAACCTTCGTTTTCATATTCGATTTCAGAAAGATCGTGCTTATTCAACAGCTTGGCCAATTCTTCGACCATAGAAACGTCGCTGATGGTTTTTGACATCGGATTTTACTCTCCCTTAACAAGCGAAACGGCTGCTTCGACAGCCAAAACATATCCTTTTTTGCCCAGACCGCAAATCACGCCGGTCGCGGCTTTGGAAACATAAGAAAAATGACGGAACTCGTCACGACGGTGAATATTGGACAGATGAACTTCGACGACGGGCAGATCGCACGCCAGCAACGCGTCCATGATCGCGACGGACGTATGCGAATACGCGGCGGGATTGATGACGATCGCGTCGTAGGAACCGCGCGCCTGCTGGATCCTGTCGATCAACGCGCCTTCCGAATTGGATTGGAAACAATCGGCGCAAGCCCCGAACTTTTCCGCCGTCTGACGGCACAAGGCGTCAATGTCGTCCAGCGTGTCGCGCCCGTAAATTTCAGGCTGCCGCGTGCCGAGCATATTCAGATTCGGACCGTTCAAAACCAAAATGCGATACATCGTTTCATCCGTTTTTTATTCGTTTGTTCGTTTATAACACGCTTGTTTGAAAAATGCACTCAAATAAGTTTCATAAAAAAACGGCACGATATTTGCATTTGTTTTTACGGATCATTCTGTTTAAAGGAGGCCGCCATGACGATCGGTTCTTTTGTAACAAGCGCATTGGGAATGCAGGCGCAATCGCATGCGTTGCAACAAATCAGTACGAACGTAGCCAACGTCAGCACGACGGGCTACAAAAAGGTCAACGCCCGCTTTGAAACGCTGATGTCGGTGTACAACGACAACGGCAACGCCTTCAATTACTTTTCGGCGAACAACGTCGATTCCCGCACCGTCGATCGCGCCGGCGAGCCCGTCATCACGGGAAATCTTTACGATTTAAGCCTGAACGGACGCGGTTTTTTTATCGTTCAGGGAGAACATCAGACCTTTTACACCCGTGCCGGCGATTTTTCGACATCGTCGGACACGCCGCCCGGCGCCACTCCGCAAACCGTAACATATTACAAGCCGACCGACGGCGGCGGCACGATAACGCAAAGCAAGGTCGCGTCCTATTTCAAAAACGGATCGAATTGTTACGTGATGGGCTGGAACTATAATGCCGAACGGGAGGCATTTTCTTCCTCCCTCGAACCGGTCATCATCACTCCGCCCGATTACTATCCCGGTCACGAAACGACAAGAATGGCGGTAAAGGGAAACATCCCCGCCGACGCCACCGACACTCAAATGCTGAAATTCGGCGTTTACGATACGGATTTCAAGCAACACGGGCTCGTCACCAAATGGTCGAGGGTCGAGAACACCAATTCCTGGAGCGTCGAGCTGTCTTTGCAGGACGGGGGCGCCGTCACATCCGGACCGATAGAAGTCCAATTCGATGAAATGGCCCGTATGATAAAACCGACCGACTCCGTTTCCGTCAGCGTCGATTGGGGAAACGGCCGAACCGGCGAAATCGCCCTTGATCTGACGAAGATGACACAGTACGCGAGCGCCTTGAACGGCACCGCATACGATCAGAACGGAAAAGGCTTCGGCGCGCTGACCGGAAGCAGTTGGACGAACGAAGGCGTTCTGGTCGCCACTTACAGCAACGGCGCTTCGATTCCGGTATGCAAGGTTGCCGTCGCGCAGGTCCAAGTGCCGAACAGCATGGAAGCCGTCAGCGGAACGATGTTCGCTTACACGCCCGAAGCCGGCAGTCTGGAAATCGTCGATTTGCAGGAAACCCTGACCGAAACAACGATCAGCGGCGGCATCCTCGAAAGCGCAAACGTTGCTTTGGAGGAGGAATTTACCGATTTGGTCATCTGCCAGCGCGCCTATTCCGGTTCCGTCAATGCGTTCACGACGACGAACGAAATGACGCAGGAAGCCATCCGCATCCTGACTTGAAACAGGGAATAACGGTTATTTGTATTCGTTCACGATTCTGACGACTTCGGCGACTTCATCGTCGGTCAGAACGGGCGACATCGGCAAAGAAATGATGGTTCTGTGGATTTCTTCCGCGATCGGATAAGACCTGTCGTTCCATTCCGCGTACGCGCCTTGTTTATGCGGCGGCGTCGGATAGTGGATGATCGTCTGCACGCCGTTGTCCGTCAGATACTTCTGGAAACGGTCGCGCTCTTCGGTCCTGACGGCGAAAACGTGCCATACCGCGGCGTCTTCGCTGTACGTTTCCGGCAGAATGATTTTAGGGTTCGTGATGTTCTTGCGGTAAAACGCCGCGATTTCGCGCCGGCGGGCGTTGTCCGCGTCCAAATGCGGTAGCTTCACATCCAACACCGCCGCCTGCAGTTCGTCCAAACGGCTGTTCGTCCCTTTGTAAATATGGTGATACTTGCGGTCGGAACCGTAATTCGCCAAAGCCTTGACTTTCTTGTACAGCTCTTCGTCATTCGTTACAACCGCGCCGCCGTCGCCCATACACCCGAGGTTCTTCCCCGGATAGAACGAAAACGCTCCCGCGTCCGACAGATTGCCGACGCGCTTGCCCTGATAGAAAGCTCCGTGCGCCTGCGCGCAGTCCTCAAAGACTTTCAAGCCGTATTTTTTAGCGACGTCCCACACCTTTTGCATCTGAACGGCCTGACCGTACAGATGGACGACCATGATCGCCTTTGTTTTCGGCGTAATCGCCGCTTCGATTTTATCGGGATCGATATTGTACGTGTGAATGTCCGGTTCGACCAAAACGGGCGTGCAGCCGTTTTCCGATATGGCCAGAATCGTTGCGATATAAGTGTTCGCCGGAACGATGATCTCGTCGCCGGGACCGAAACCGCTCGCCCGGATGATCAGGTTCAGCGCATCCAGTCCGTTCGCCACGCCGATAGCATACTTTGTGCCGCAGTATTCGGCGAAATGCTTGGCGAAGCTTTCGTTTTCATCGCCCTGCAAATACCAGCCCTTGTCCAGGATGCGGGCGAAGCGGGCGTCGATTTCCGAACGGAAACGGTTGTTTATTTTCGCCAAATCGAGAAATGAAATCATAAAAGCCTCCTCAAAAAAACATTGAATCAAGAATATTACAATTGTTTTTGTTGGCAACAGAAATTTTCCGTTTTTCGCCGGTCGATCGTGCCCTCCTTCAGCGCCCGAAGGATACGAGCGTTGCGCGCTTTGACGAACGCCGTCGCCATGTCCCGCCACGTCAGCCACTCCCGCGGCGTTTGCGGAAAACCGCCGCGCGTAAAACCGTTGTCGCCGAAAAAGACGGGAACGCTTGCGTAGTCCGCCGAAACAAGGTCGTTCAGGAAAAAGAAATCGACAAACGCCTTAAAGCCGCCGCGCCCTTCACCGAACAGGGCGAAAAAGCCGGCGTTGCTTTCCAAAACACCCTTTGTCCGCTCCGATAAATCCGTCTTTTCCCCGAAATAGTAACGACGGATCCACTCCATCGTCAAATCGATCCGATCAGCCAAACAATAATCTTTCCCGCGAACGCAGTTGATCGATTCCTTGTCGTTATTTTCGGAACGGCGCGGAAAAACGGTCAGTCCGCCGACCGTGTACGCCGTCCGGACGAAAGCTTCCTGCATCGCGCGGTATTCCGCTTTGCCGTATTCACGAATCAACGGCAAAATCACACCTTCCAAAACAGCCGGCCGCTCCCACCGGTATCCGTTGACCAGCGTGTCGCTCGACAAATCAAGTCCGCTGATTTCATCGGTCAGGAAATAACCGTTATTGTCTTCCTGAATCGTCAGATTCAGCCGGCAATCGGGATCCTTCGGGTTGCCCGTCCGCCCGCTCCACAAAAAAGCGTGCGTTTGCGCCAACGCGTAGGACGCCGCGTCGGGATCTTCGCCGCCGACGCCCAATCCCGTCCGCCCGCCTTTGTTTTTCCGCCGCTCCCAAAAACCGTCCCAGTATTTTTCGGTCGTAAAATCGTCGTTGTTTTCGATTCGTCTGATCAGTTCTTCTTTGTTCATACCGCTTTTCCTTTTCAAACAAGAAACATTTTAATCCTGTCTTACGAATACGTCAAAAACCGGCGGATAAAAAAACGGGCTTCCGAAGAAACCCGTTTTTTCGTCTGTGAGGACTATTCCCTGTCAGCGGGAGCGCTTGGCAACCTGCGCCATGACCGCCGGATTGATTTTATGACGATGGCCCTTCTTGCCGCCGCGTCCGCCTTTGCCGTTGTTGCCTTTGAACTTGTTAGCGGCCGGATCCAAAATCTTCTTGTACGGAACTTCGGCGACTTCTTCCCACTTCTTCGCGACGGGGTTGAAGGTTTCCTTGACGTACTTGAAGTCCGGATCGCGGAAGTCGTCGTTCTGGTCGATGACCGCGATGCGGGTCGCACGACCGATCGTCTTAGCGACTTTCACGTCGCCGTTGGACACTTCGACTTTCTGCGCGTTGGTGATGTGTTCGACCTTCTGACCTTTGGCTTTGAAGATTTCTTCGGTCGCCTTGGTCTGTTCTTCGTTGCCATGGATGCCGATGAAAGTGCATTGACGATCCTTCGGCATGTTAGCCGCCGCGATTTCCGCGACCTTTTCCATGTCGCCCGCGCGGCCGTGGCCGGAAACATAGTAGGTTTCGCCTTCAACGAACGGAGCACCGCGTTCCGGAATCATCGTCTTCCAGCCCTGCGCCTTCAGCGCCGCCATCATTTCGTCGACGATCGCCTGGTTGTCGCCCGACGGAATAACCGCCTGCTGGTTGACGCACAGGTTCGGACAGCTGCGGGACGGTTTAATGTTGCGGTTTTCGCCGCGCGCCGTACGCGCCATCGCCGCCAGTTCCTCGCCCTGCGTGCCCGTCACCATGTAGATGCGTTCATTGGGGGGAACGTTGCGGGCTTCGGGGGATTTCGCGTCAATGATGTTGACGCTGACGCCCGTGCGGTCTTTGCAGGTCTTGGTCATGCTGATACCCGCTTTGTTCAGGCAGTTGTTGACCATGACGAGCGAAGCGCCGTCCAGAATGAAGGTTTTCGGCTTCGTGCCCGTTTCCTTGGCATATTCGGCGACCGCGATGACGTCGGCCATCATTTGCTGAGCGGAACGCGCGATCGTGCCGACCATCATTTGGGCGTTGGGATTATCGTACAGAATCTTCTTGAAGCCCTTGGTCACTTTTTCATAGGACGGGGTCGTTTCCTTGCTGGTCGTCGACGTGGAGTCGCAGAAGCAAACGTCAATGCCTTTGGCAAAGACTTCGGCGAAGCGCTTGTCGTCCCAACCTTTGCCCAGTTCGGCCGGAGTCGTTTTGAAGTCGCCCATGTCGAGCAGACGGGTGCCGTCCGGCGATTCGACGACGAACGCAATGGCGCCCGGCGCGGAGTGCGTCACGGGAACGGGTTCGATTTCAAAGCCGTTGACGTTGAATTTCTTGCCGTCTTCGACATCGTGGAATTTCGGCATATTGTCCAGCGGCAAGCCCTGCTTGGCCATTTCCGCCGCCATGAACATATGCGTGAACTTGTCGGCATAAATGTTCAGCGGACGTTCGGGGTTCATCTGGATGTGATGAATGATGCCGGCAATATGGTCGGCGTGAGCGTGAGTCACCAGCAAATCGTCGCATTCCAACGGAGCGATGTAGTTATCGACGCCGGTCAGCGTTTTGTCGGAAAATTTCATACCGCAGTCGATCTGGAGCGAGCGTTTCGTTCCGTCTTCGGCCGTGTAGGTGATCTTTTTGGCGTTACCGCCGATTCCGTCCAAATTGTTACCGCCGAGAGATTCGAACTCTGTTCTTTTTTCAGCCATAGCAGCACCTTTCATAAAAAATCAATTTCAGTCTTCGGGATATGCCACCGAAATCCAACGGGCCATAACCGCCATCAACGTCGTTTCGTCGGGTTCGGAGTCGTCGTGAAAATCGGGAAGGGCTTTGACCAGTTTGATCAATTCCGCGTCTTCCATATCAGCCAGCGTCTGATCGGGATAAGCTTTGTTCAGCGCGTCGGCAAGTTCGACATATTCTTTCCACCGTAAAGCCATTATGTTCTCCTTTTCATTATCGCTTCGGATTCGGGCTTCCCAAATCGTTAAAGGTATCTTACACCAACTTTTTTACTTTTTGCAAACATTTTTTACAAAATTTCATAAAAAAATCGACAAAAATTTTTTATCCGGAAAAAAATCGTTTTTCCGAAAATTTAATAAAAGCAAAGCGCGCTTTTCAAGCGCGCTCCGGCCTTTTTCGTTTTTTTTCGAAAAAAATTTCAGGAAAACTATTGTATCGGCGGAATGTTGATCAGCGCGATATATCCGGGCGGGATCATTTTCGTCGCATACTTAACGTTGTTCGTATCGACCTGGAACGTTTGAACATCCGCCATTTTTGCCGACAATTCAAAAAATTCCCGCGCTTCCTTCCCGCCGCGGCTGGCGTTCATTATATAAAGAACGCATCCCTGTCCGGGTTGAGCCACGCCGCAACGCGGGCGTCCTTTCGGGATTTCGTCGTTCATGACGACGCCGGGCAACTGGTCGTTCCCCCGATTCTGCAGGGAACCGTAAAAGAAACCGAGCCCCAATCCGCACGCCAAAAAGACGAACAGCATGGACAAAATCGTCGGCGTTCTGACAAAAACGGGCGGCAATCCCAAATCGGACGCGAAGTTTTTATCATACGGCCCCGCTTCTTCGACTTCCTCTTCCGGCAAATCGTCGATGATGCCGTATTCGTCGGGTTGAGGTTCGGCTTCCGTTTCCTGTTCCGGTTCAACGGTCGTTTCCGGCGCGGAGTCGATTTCCTGTTCCGGTTCGGACGGGAAAGCGGGTTCGGCCGGAGCGGGATACGCCGGTTCCTGCATCGGTTGAGGCTGATACGGCATTTCCGGTTGCGGCTGTCCGCCCGGCGCGACCGGAGCGACCGGCATATATCCGGGCATCGGGTATCCCATCGGGCGCGGCGGCATCTTCATCCCCGCCGGCATCGGATATCCCATCGGACGCGGCGGCATCTTCATCCCCGCCGGCATTTTCATCGGCATCGGACGCGGCGCGTACGGATAACCGCCCTGCGGCTGCGGCGGCATCGGCGTCTGCTGTTGCGGCGGCACCGGCGCTTGCGGCGCGTACGGAGTCGCGGGCGGATAAGGATACTGCGGTTGTTGCTGTTCGTCGTCCATACTTCCCACCTTAATTAAGTTCTTTAACCAAACGTATCACTCTGGGCGTCAGAACGATCAGCGTTTCGTATCCGTTCAGAGATTCGCTGAACGACGACGAGGGCATACCGAAAATAACGATGCTGTCGCCGATGACGCTCTTAATATCGAAAGACGTGATTTCCCCCCGATCCGAATCGAGAGTCAAAAGCGTTTCAAGACGGTTTTCTTCTTTCAGTTCCGTTTGAGCCATAACGGACAATTGCGCTTCCGGCATGGACATATATCCGCACCGGCCGACGTCAAATCGGGCGCGCCATTTGTTCGCCGCGATGAAAAGACCTTCGGACACCTGCGTATAAGAGGCGCGCGTGTTCAAAAAGCGTTTCAGGCTTTTGATATTGATTTCGTTTCCCGAAACGATTGTGCGCCCCAACACGCCGTTCAGCGAAAATCTGATGGCTTTCGGGCCGAAAACGGTGATCAGATCCTGCCAATTGACTTCTTTGGCGGGCGCGTGCGGTTTCAAACGCAAAACCTGAACGTCGAAAACGATCAGTTTCGGTTCCTTGTCGAACAAATCCATCAATTGGCGCATTTTCGTTTCGACGGATTTGTCGCCTTTGAACGCGATGGTGCTGTCTTCCCAGTTCACCAGCAAATCGTGCATTCCCGACCCGCGCATGGCATCCAGAACGGCGATCATGACTTCCCTTTCGCCGGGGACGTGGAGGATCCAGGACACTTCGCGGCTGACCATCAAAACTTTCTGCTGCGCGACATAACGATAGTAAACATCGGCGGCGGCGGCGATTTTATTCATCACGTCGTTGAGTTCGCCCGAAATGCTTTCCGCCGTCAGTTCGGGGAAAGGACCGTCGATGCCGAGAACCTGGATTTTGGCTTCCTTCAGCAGACTGTAAAACACCTTTTCGGTCGTTTGGGCTTCAAACGAAAAGCCCGTCACTTCGTAGCGGGGAAGCGGATCGCTTTTTTCCGTGCGTTCAAGCCTGAAGGCGCTTTGACGGAAAGGAATGACGGTCATCAGGTCCTGTTTCGCGTTCTGGATTTCGCAACGCAGCGGCGTTTCCAGACTGATCATTTGCGCCGACTGCGTCGTCCGCGGTTCCGTCGGCAACGTATTGGGTCGCACCAGATTGACCAGCGGACGGCCGGCCTGAATCTGTTGACGGCAAGCGGCCAGCGCAAGGACCGCGGCCATCATAAGAGCGAATTTTCGGCAAAACGGACAAAACATTTCTGTTCCTCAAGTTGTTTCTTCGGCCATTGAAGGCAGAATCGGACGCTGAACCGTTCCGCTGGCGGCCGCCGCGTCGGCGATTCGTTTTTGTTCGGCCATTTCTTCGGCGGTCGGCGCCTTGAAACCGTCCGGAGCGGGACCGATGTTTTCCTCCGTCTCGCCCGCGTCGGCCAAGTTGCCCAGCCTGTTTTTGATCTCGTCAAGGGATTCGCCGTTGTCCCCCATCATTTCGGGAGGAGCGTTGGCTTCAAATTCCTTTTGAAATTCGGACAGCAACTTTTTCAGCGCGGGCAATCCGCCCTTGTACCGGTCGCGGATGATCGCCGAATACGGCGGCGTCAGGATCTCCATCCCGAAAGTCAGAATTTCATCTAACAAATCAAGGATATAGCCGTAATACGGATATTGCGATATCTCCAATCCGCCCAAATGGACGCATCGCGCGCTCGTTCTGGAAATCGTCGCGTCATAATACGTTTTCAAACGCATGAAATGGTCGAAATTCCACAGCTGTTCGATTGTCAGACCGTACGGATTGGCGGTCGTTACAGCCCCTTTCGGCGCGGAAGCTTCAACGTCCTGAATCTTTTTAACCAGTTTCGCGTACAAGTCGGCGCCCGCTTTTCCGAAGATATTCAACCATTTTTGGAAATCGGGCAGTTGCTTTTTGACCTGTTCCGCGTCGATCGGACGGCGGGGGTCGGCCAGACGCGACGCTTCGCCCCAAACGGAAGCGGCCTTATCGTACGTCAAAGCGCGCTGAACGTTTGTTTTGATCTGCGGCAGGATGCTTTCGGGCGCGTCGTTAATGATCGACGGCAAACGCGCGCGCCAATCCTCGCCCCATACGGATTCCGCCACGGCACGAACGCGCCCCAGCCCTTCCTGCGTATCCTGATACGCCTGAACAGCCTCAAAAAGCGCGGAAAGCGCCGCCGGAATTTCTTTGTCAGCCATTTCCTTTACACCGTTTGAAACAAAACGTCCTCTTTATTCCCTTATATTATGTTTTTGCGGTAAAATGCAAACACTATCCTTTAAAATAAGGATCGTCGTCCTCTTTCTGCGCCCGAACGACCACTTTATCGGGCGGAGGAACCGGTTTGAACACGCTCCGTTCGGCGATGAAAACGGGCAAATGCGGCATTTCCGCGCGCAGGATCCGTCCGACCGGACCGGCGTTGTCCAAATGCAGGAAAGGCGTCATTCCACTGCCGGAAGAGACAAGAACGGAAAGAATCGTATCATTCGGTTTCATCACCGGAGCCGCCGCGGGTTCTTCGACGACTTTCTCTTCGACGGCCGGTTCTTCCGTTACCTCGTCCGTTTCATAGGCGGGTTCTTCGACGGCTAGCTCTTCCGTCGCCTCGTCCGTTTCGTAAGCGGGTTCTTCGGCGACTTCTTCCTCTTCGACAGCGGGTTCTTCCGTCACCTCGTCCGTTTCATAGGCGGGTTCTTCGATGACATCTTCCTCAACGACGGGTTCTTTCGTCTCCTCGTTCGTTTCGTAAGCGGGCTCTTCGACGACTTCTTCCTCAACGGCCGGTTCTTCCGTCATCTCATCCGTTTCGTAAGCAGGCTCTTCGATGACATCTTCCTCAACGACGGGTTCTTTCGTCTCCTTGTCCGTTTCGTAGGCGGGTTCTTCGGTGACTTCTTCCTCAACGGCCGGTTCTTCCGCCACCTCGTCCGTTTCGTAAGCGGGCTCTTCGACGACTTCCTCTTCGACGACAGGCTCTTCCGTCACCTCGTCCGTTTCGTAGGCGGGTTCTTCGACGACTTCTTCCTCAACGGCGGGTTCTTCGCCCTCTTCGGAAACCGGTTTCGTTTCCGCCGCCTGCGCGTCTTCGGAAGGCTTGTCCGTTTCCAAAAGGGAATCGATATCGTTCAGCATGGCGTCGATATCATCGACCGAGAATTCCTGTTCTTTGATTTTTTCGATATCTTCCGGATAGTACGGCGCCCCGTTTTCATCCAGATAATACGCCCGCCCGTCCTGATCGACATAGTACGGCGTTCCCTGTTCGTCCACATAGTAAGGGATACCGTTCGCATCGACATAATACGGCGTTCCGTCTTCGGAAAGGTAATACGGCACCCCGTTGCCATCCAAATAATACGCCGTTCCGTTTTCATCCACATAATACGGCGCCCCGTTTTCGTCCAGATAATACGCATGTCCGTTTTCATCAACGAAGTACGGTATCCCGTTCGCGTCGATATAATAGGCGGCTCCGTTTTCGTCCAGATAATAAGGAACGCCGTTCTGATCCAGATAATACGGCATCCCGTTCGAATCAAAGTAGTACGGATTGCCGTTTTCGTCGAATTGGTACGGCGTTCCGCTTTCGTCGACGTAATACGGCTGTGTTTCCTGTTGCGGCAAAGACGGTTCGAACGGAACCCGATTGCCGTTTTCATCAAAAACGTACGCCGATCCGTCTTCGTCGCAATAGTAAGCGACGCCGGTCATATCGATATAGTACGTGTTTCCGTTTTCGTCGGCATACGGCGTTCCCGGATCGTAGCGGATCTCTTCGCCGTTTTCGTCCGTATAAGAATACGCCGTCTCCGGTATCGGCGCGATATATCCGTAGGTGTCGTCCTGTCCCTGCTCTTCCTGTTCCGCGGGGAAAGCGGGGGCGGGAATGCCTTCCGTGTCCTGATAGTTGTAATTTCCGGGCGTTTGTTCGTTCGCCGTTTCGTCGGCGGAGGAATATCCGTATCCCCAAGCCTCGTCGCCCTGATCGCCCGGCAGGGATTGCGGCGTTTCAAGCTGCGCGTACGCTTCTTCCAAATTGTCCGTCCAACCGGACAGATCAACCTTCGGCAGTTCGAATCTTTTCTTCGGTTCTTCGGGGACATAAGGCTTCTTTTTCTTCTTCGCCGGTTCTTCCGCCTCGGCGGAAACATACCCTTCCGGCAAAGTTCCGGGCATAACTCCCGGCACGGCCGAAGCGACAGTAACGGGTTTGTTGGAGATCGCTTCGACCAACGCCTCGTTCTGGTCCATCTGGCGCTGAGTCAGCATATCCAATGTTTCGGACAGATTGGCGTTCTGCGTTTGAGCCATCGCTTCGGCGACGACGCGCGCCTGTTCCGCCAAAGCGTCTTTCTGAACGGCGGCTTGCGATCCCGCGACGGCTTCGGCGACGACGCGCGCCTGTTCCGCCAAAGCGTCCTGCTGAACTTTCGCCTGAGCTTCCGCCATCGCGCGCGCCTGCGCCGCCAGAGCGTCCTGCTGAACGGCGGCCTGCGCTTCGGCCATCGCTTTCGCCTGCGCCGCCAAAGCTTCCGTGTTTGTGTCGTGCATCGCTTCGGCAACGACGCGCGCCTGTTCCGCCAGAACATCCTTCTGAACGGCGGCTTGCGATCCCGCAACGGCTTCGGCGACGACGCGTGCCTGTTCCGCCAAAACATCCTTCTGAACGGCGGCCTGCGATCCCGCGACGGCTTCGGCGACGACGCGCGCCTGCGCCGCCAGAGCGTCCTGCTGAACGGCGGCCTGCGCTTCGGCCATCGCTTTCGCCTGCGCCGCCAAAGCTTCCGTGTTTGTGTCGTGCATCGCTTCGGCAACGAC
>DGGW01000020.1:0-8388 GCA_002393065.1 Alphaproteobacteria bacterium UBA3864
GCAAGCCGGTCCATATCCCGATTTCAGCCATGGCAATCGACACCAGTCTTTGCGGCGTTTGCGATCAGGCGCCCGGCGGCGGATCGATGATCGACCAGTTGAGGGCGAAAGGTCGCTTGATTTTGGGGCCTGACGGAAAACCGATCGGTTATGCCGATGAAAACGGCGTCGTTTACGGGCTGGACGGCAAAAGAATCGGAACTTTGCGTCCCGACGGAACGGTCGTCGACGATCAGGGATACGTTATCGGCGTGGCGGAAGGCGTTCGCGTCGCTTTGGGTCCGGACGGCAGTATTATCGGGACGATTCTGCCCGACGGCCGCGTTATCGACAAGGACGGCAACCTGATCGGGTACGCTTTGCCGGACGGGACCATCGTCGATCTGAACGGCAATATCATCGGTTCGGCGCAAAAAATCGGAACGGCTTTTGACAAGTACGGCAATAAAATCGGGACGGTCATGCCCGACGGTCGCGTTTTGGACGAAAACGGCAATCTGATCGGCTATTTGAACCCCGACGGGACCATCGTCGATCTGAACGGCAATATCATCGGATCCGTCATGCCGCAGGGAACGGTCGTCGACGCGATGGGCAATCCGCTCGGCATCGTTTTGCCGGACGGCACCGTCGTCGATAAAGACGGCAATATCATCGGTCGGGTGTTGCCGAACGGCATTGTCGTCGACAAAGACGGCAACATCATCGGTCGGGTCATTCAGGAAGGTTTGGCCATCGGTCCGGGGTGCAAGATGCTCGGTCGGGTCAGCACCGACGGTTCGGTCGTTTCGGATAACCGTACGATCGGTAAGCTGACGGCAACGATGACCGTCGTCGATTTGAGCGGCAATCCGATCGGCGGGTATGTTCGCGAAGGCATTCTGTTCGACTGGAAGGGAAAAGTCATCGGAAAGATCGATTCTTCTGGTCAGCCGGTTTCCTTTAAAGGGGATTCTTTGGGATGCTTGTTGCCGAACGGCGCGGTCGTCAACGACGACGACGAAATGATCGGCGGCGTCATGCCGCGCGGGACGGTCGTCGGCAATTCCTGCGGTTTCGAAGGACGCGTCATGCCGGACGGATCCGTCGTCAACAACGGCGACATGAACGGGCGCATCCTTCCTGACGGAAAATTTTTAAGGAACGACGGAACGATTGGCGGAGGTGTCGTTTCTTCCAATGTCGCAATGGCGCCCGGATGCCGGTCTTTGGGCTTTGTCAATGTCGACGGCGACATGTTTACCGTCAAAGGTGAAAAAACGGGCTGTCAGGCCGCGACGCACGAAGTTCTGGACGAGCAAAAAGTCGTTTTGGGTCGTGTTTTGAACAGCGGCGCCGTGATCGGCAACGAAGGCCGTGTCGTCGGTATAACGGATATGGCCGGTTTCGTCGTTGATAAAAAAGGCAAACGTTTTGCGTGTATGGATCCGGATTATCTGGCTCTGTCCGACGGCAGAAACGTCGAGGGCTTCGCTATGCCGGAACACGCGGCGATCGATCGCGACGGCCGGACGGTCGGATGGGTCATGCCCGACGCTTCCGTGAAAAGTTCGAAATCCGTCGCTGTCGGCAAAGTTCTGGGCAACGGTCGCGTCGTCGATATGACGGGACAAAACGTCGCCCGCGTCGTTCCGACGGGATCTCTGGCTTTGAGCGGTCCGTGCGAACCGGTCGGGCAGCTCATCATGGACGGGCGAATCGTCAACGGCGATTTCGAACGGACCGCGTATTTGAAAATGGATAATTCCGTCGTCGATCTTAAGGACGAGTTCCTCGGACGTCTGGCGACCGCCCGTCGCGGTATCGACGGGAAAAATACGTATTTGGGCATCGTCGACGCAAAAGGGACATTGCTGGACGACAAAGGATCCAAGATCGCCTGTTTGCGTCCCGATAACATGTTTGTCGATACGCAAAACAAGTTTGTCGGCGCTCAAATGATGACGGGCTTTGCCGTTAATCCGAAAACGGATTTGTACGGCCGCGTCGATTCGGTCGGTAGCGCGTTGTCGTTGAACGGTTCCGACTTTATCGGCACGGTGATGATCAGCTCCTATATTCGCGAAGATGTCGGCGATAAAGTTACCGGCGGCGTCATTCCTTCCGACGCGGCCGTGCTGGATATAAAAACCAGCAAAGTCATCGGCCGGTTGCTTCCCGACGGCACGGCTTTGAATTTGTCGGCCCGTATCATGGGACGATTGAAAATGCCCGGCGGCGAAATCCTCGACGGCGACGGCAAAACCGTCGGACGCATCTTTGTCGGATTGAGACAGGTCATCGGTCCGAACGGCGACATTCTCGGCGTCGTTCTGGACGACGGCACCGTCATCGATGCGACGGGACGCGTGATCGGACAGGCCGATCTGGACGGAAAGGTCACGGATAAGGACGGCAACGTCATCGGCGAAGTGCTGCCTGTCGGTATGCCCGTGTTGGGACCGGACGGCAATATTATCGGTTATGTCGGTTTGAACGGAACCATCGTTGATAAAAACGGCAATCCCGTTTTGGGTCCCGACGGCAAGCCTTTGCAATACAGGGCCGGCGGAACGGTCGTTTCTTCGGACGGCAAAGTGATCGGGTATACGATCAAACAGGGTATTGCAATCGATTTTGACAACAAAGTCATCGGCCGTATTTCCGAACAGGGGGCTGTTACGGACAAAAACGGCAAGGAAATAGGGGCTTTGCAGGTCGATGATACCGTGTTCGATATGATGCGCAAACCGATCGGACGCGGGCTTACCGGCGCCGCTCCCGTTGCGCGGCAGTGCAAGGTTTTGGGGTCTTTGGATCAGGACGGATTTGTCTTCGATAAGACGAAGAACAAGCTCGGTTTCGTTACATACGATAAAGCGTTGCTGGATGATTCGTATAAACAGATCGGTATCGCCGTAACGCAGGAAAACATCATCGGCAAGCCGTGTGAAATCATCGGTTCCGTTTCTTCGATGGGAACGGTTCACAACAATTCCGGCAAAGAAGTCGGTTGCCTTGATTATGACGGATACGTGCTGGATAAAAACACGAAACGAATCGGCGCCGTTGTTCAAAAAGGCGCGGCCATCGGCTTTGACGGCAAAACGATCGGTCGTGTCGTGCCGAACGGCGAAGTTTTGGACGAAGACGGAAAACAGCTGGGATGCTACGGGGATTCCGGCGTTATCTACAATACCAGAAAACGCGTTATCGGCGTTTCCGACATGCTGAAATATGCCGTTGACAAGAAAGGTCGCCTGACGGCGCGCGTCGTCGGCGGAAAGTATGCCGTTTCGCCGGAAAACGATATGTCGGTCGGCGTTTTGAAGGACGGCGTCGTTCGCGGCGCCAAAAATGAAGATATGGGAATCCTCGTTCCCGCCGGACGCCGCGTCATCGCCCGCGACGGCACGATCGTCGGCACGGTTTTGCCGCGCGGACGCGTTGTGAACGACGACGGCGAAGACCTCGGGTATGTCACGTCCAGAATGCGCGCCGTATCCAAAGACCTTAAGTTTTTGGGCCGCGTCGTTCCGATCGGTGAGGAATGCAAGGACGCAAACGACGCCGTTGTCGGTAAAGTTCATTTCGACGGTACGATCGTCAACGACGAAGGTGAAGTTCTTGGTCGCCTGATGGCGGAAGGACGGGCTTTAAGCAATGCCGGCGATACCCTGTGTTCGATTTCTCCGATGAACACGTTTGACGACGCGTGGGTCGGTCGGCCCGTTTACGGTCCGGACGGAAAGCTTCTCGGTTATGTCGATGAGGACGGCAATTTGCGCGATCTGAACGGGAATATCATCGGAAAAGTTCAGCCTGACGGAACGGTCGTCGATGCGAACGGCAATATTATCGGTTATGTCTCTCCGACAAACGATAAAGCCATCGCCGTTGACGAAAACGGAAACTTCCTCGGTTATATCGGCGAAGACGGTTTCGTTCGCGACGCCAACGGCAATATTATCGGGCGCGTGTTGCCTGACGGAACGGTCGTCGATTTGAACGGAAAAGTCATCGGTCATGTGCAGAAACCGAAAATGGCGTTCGGTCCCGACGGGAAGTTCTTGGGCTTTGTCGGCGAAGACGGCGTTGTGCGCGACGCCAACGGCAACATTGTCGGAAGAGTTCAGGCCGACGGAACGGTCGTCGATAACGAAGGGAACGTCATCGGTTCGACGACGATTGCGCCGCCGGCAAAAGGAAAGACCAGAATAGCCATCGGCCGGGACGGGAAGTTCCTGGGCTTTGTCGGCGAGGACGGTTTCGTCCGCGACGCGAACGGCAATATCATCGGACGGGTTTTGCCCGACGGAACGGTCGTCGACCTGAACGGCAATGTCATCGGTTCCGTGGTGGAAGGCGAATTGTTGCGTGATGCCGACGGCAATATCATCGGACTGATTTTGAGCGACGGTTCGGTGATCGACTTGAACGGCAACGTTATCGGTCATTTGAATGCCGACGGAGAACTCGTCGATAATGAAGGCAACGTCATCGGCGTTTATGCCAACGGCAAATTAACGATGAGCGGCGGCCAGAAAAAACTGCGCTTCGCTTTTGACAAAAACGGAAAACGGATAGGAACGATTTTGGACGACGGAAGGGTCGTCGACGCCAACGGTAACGTTATCGGCCGTGTCGACGGCGACGATATCGTCGATCTGAACGGTGTCAAGATCGGAACGATCGTTCAGCCGACCACCGCTCAGCCGGAGAAAAAAGAAACGCCTCAAAAAGACAGGGTTTCCGTTTTCGGCACTTTCGATCCCGAAACGTACCGTTATCGCGGACGCGATCTGGGAAAAGGCGGCGGAACGGGCAAAGGTGAACGCTATGACCCGAGCCGTATTAAGAGACTGCGGGCAAAGCAGATGGCTTTGCGCCGTACGATCCGTCCCGGTTTGTCGCAAAGTTCGGCGGAGGAATCCGAGAAGGCGTTGATGCGCAAAAAGAAAATGGCCCACAACTGGAGCGGTTTCGACGCCGATGAAAGAAGCGTTTCCAGCTACAGAGTCAAGATGGACAATATGATTTTGGCGGATAAAGCCATTCCGGCCGTTTTAACCCGTCCCATCGACTCCATTTACACCGACGTTCCCGTTTCCGCCGTGGTGGAAAGAAACATCTATTCCGAAAGCGGACGCAAGATTTTGATTCCGGCCGGAAGCAGATTGATCGGTGCAACCACCGGCAGCGGCGGCAACAATAACGGTAATTCCATTGCCGTGAAAACGCAGGTCACGTGGAAACGGTTGATTCGTCCGGACGGCGCGGCGTTCTTCTTTGACGAAGGTTCTTCCGGGGATGCGATGGGACGCGCCGGCATTTCGTCGTACGTTGATTTGCAGTTGATGAGAAAGTATGCCGTTCCGCTGTTGCAGAGCTCGATCACTTCGGCCATCGTTTACGCCATGTCGTCGGGCAAAGCGCCGACAGTCGGTTCGGACGGCGAGGTGGCTTTGAGCGACAGACAACAGGCCGCGCAGGATGCCCGTACGACGTTTTCCAACAATATGCAGGATATTTTCAAAGATATTCTGGAGCAGTTGACTTCCATCCCGACCAGAACCTATGTCCCTCAGGGAACGCGGATCACCGTTTTTGCCAAACGGGATTTATGGCTCCGTTCGGAATACGAGGATATGCAGGATGAGATCAACAAGGCAAAAGATAAACCGCTGATTAACGATCATCAGAGTATTGAGGAGCAACCTTCGGGCGGACCGGGCGACAGCTCTCCGCAGGGGGCGGCGCAACAGCAAACAAATAATGCAAACCAGCAACAGTTGTACTATAATAATTACGGTCAGCCGCCGAAGCCGGAAACGCAGGAATTGATTTCTACGAAACCGGCGCAACCGCAACCCGTTTATACGGAACCGGCGGTGTCGGCGCCTCCGCCGCAAAAGGTCAAAACGGGAGACGAAGCGCCTGATTTGTTCTGATGAAAGGATGATAAGATGTCCGTAGACGCGTTTAAAGTTTTAAGATCGACTTTGCGATACCTGTCTTATTGGTACGAACAGGATAACGTCGAAGAAGTTTCGATCAATCGTCCCGATGAAATCTGGCTTCGTTTGCGCGGCCGGCGGGCTTATCCGTGGGCGTGCCAGCAGGATAAGAACCTGTCCAGAACGTATCTGAACGATATCATGCATATTATCGCGAATACGTATGAATTGCCGTACGATCCCGAATCCGGTTCGCCGACGGTGTACGCCACGTTGCCCGGCGACCACCGTTTTACGGGTATTGCCGGTAAAAACGTCATGTATGACAACGAGGATCTGACCGGCGGTATCGCGATGTGTATCCGTGTCCATTCGGACGAAGTGAAATTCGGATTGGGCGATTACGGCTTGAAGCAAGGGGAGCGTTTGCAAAAGTTGAACAAGCTGCAGGAAGTCGAAAATCCCGAAGACCCGTACGAACGTCTGATTCTATCGATCAAACGCGGCGATCACATTTTGGTTTCCGGTGCGACCGCCACCGGTAAAACGACTTTTCTGAACAATCTTCTGACGATTTTGGATTCGCACAAGCGGGTGATCACGATCGAAGATACGCGCGAACTTATCGTGCCGCATCCGAATCATGTTCATTTGGTCCTGTCCCGTACCGAACAATCGAATACGATGACGTATCCGAAACTGATCGACCTTGTCGTGCGTTTTACGCCGGACGCGATCATCGGCGGTGAAATTTCAACGGCGAACGCCGGCGCGTTGTGGGAACTGATGGGATCCGGTCACGACAACTGCTTCGCGACTATCCACGCGGAAAATTCCGAAGCCGCCTATAAAGCTTTTACGGATCGTATTTTACACAGCTATCCGACGATCGACAGAACGAAAACCATCGCCGAAATGCACGACAAGTTGCGTGTCGTTCAAATCAATCGTCAGGGGAATATCCGCGCGGTTACGGAAGTTACCTGATTATCAGGCCGTTTCATCGTTCGAAACGGGGGCGGGACTGTTTTGTTCCGCCTCTTGTTTTTGTTCGGCTTCCTGCAAACGGCGGGCGCTTTGCTCGTTCAATCCGCGGGCGATGTTCATGTTGATGTTGATCAGAATGTCCAAAGCGGCCGGATCGGGTTTCGCCAGAATGGAAAAAGTGTGTTTGAACACAAAGTGGCCGAGATTGAAGATGTTTTGTTTGATTTCAAGCGGCAGTTTGCTTTCGGCGTCCGAAACGTCGGTGACGAAAATCGTCCACAGTTTCCTGTTCAGGTCAAGAGCGTCCTGCAGCGTTTCCCGATCGACGGGCCAGCTTTCCTTAATGTTGTTTAAACGGGACGCCGTGCGGATCAGGGCGCGGGCCTCGAGTTCGTTTTGAGGAATGGCGGAAGATTCCGCCGTGGCGTAAAGATTTGAATTCATTATCAAGCTCCGTTTGAAACGACAACGCAAATATGATACGCTAAAAAGCGAAGAAATGCAAAAAGGTTTCTTTTGCGCTTTAATGATTAAGGTGATACGGATGATGAAAAAGGTCTTTTTCGGGATAATGATCGCCGTTCTGTTGGCGGCTTTGCCGGCTTCGGCCAAAGATATGAAAAAATTCAAAGAAAAAATGGAAAACTGCGGAACGAGGGACAGACGCGATTATCTGGTCGGCGGTTTTTCCGATTATCCTCCTTTTATTTGGAAAACTTATGAAAGGATCGACTTTAGCAGAGTAAAATCCGTTTATAACGGGTTTGTTCCCTATCTGTTGAAAGATATTTTTGAAGAACTCGGAATCGTTCATAAGAAAGACGTCTTTTTTTCTTCGCCGGAAGAGATGAAAAAAAATTTTATTCGGGAAAACATCGATTTGATTCTGTTAACCCAATATGAAGGCGATTCGATAGGATATGATTATCTTTTCCCCGCGTTTTTCGGCAATCCGATCATGGTGATATCGCCGCAGGAAAGAAAAATCGAAACGGTCGACCCGAAAGCGTTCAGCGGAAAACTGGCCGTTTTTTGGAAAGGGGATAACATAAAGCGTCTGTTGACGGGCGTGTTGCCCACGGATGCGAAACTTGTTGAAACGCAAACCATGAAAGAGGCTTTCGACAAGGTTTTATCGGGCGAGGCCGATTTGCTGTTCGCGTCGTCATACGTTTTTCTTGCCGAAGCCAAGCGATTGAATGTGCTTGATAAACTGTATATGCACAAAGAGATTTTCAGGGCGGTGAAATTGTTTATGGCGATCCCGAAATCCAGTCAATGCCGTTTCTTGAAAGAAATGATACAAGCCGCGGTGAACAAGAAGCTTGAGAATAAAGAGGAAATCCGAAAAAAAATATTTGATTACATCGACTTGTGGAGCGGCTTGGACAAACAGTCGGGGACGGACGGCGATAATAAAGAAGGGGAAAAGACGTCATCCGTCCGGTCCGACGCGCAACCGAAA
>DGGW01000020.1:8474-26324 GCA_002393065.1 Alphaproteobacteria bacterium UBA3864
CAAGCCGCTGCGCAAAATGTTCAGCCGATTCGGAATCAAGCGGAACCCGTTCCGGCGACGCCGGCTCCTTCGACCGATCGCCCTCCGGTCCTGTCAAAGAAACCCGTTCAGTGGGGGCGGCGTTCCGCCCCGTAAAAAAAGAAGCCCGTTTGACATAAGCAAACGGGCTTCTTTCAATCAAGATGGCGATTATTCGGCAATCGCTATTTTTTCGGCGCAAGTCTTGCCGTTGTTCGTTCCCAGCTCATAGGTCACGACCTGATTTTCCTTCAGCGTACGCAATCCGGCGGCGCGAACGGCGGAAATATGAACGAAAACGTCCTTTTCGCCTTCTTCCGGCTGAATGAAGCCGTAGCCTTTGGTCGTGTTAAACCACTTAACCGTTCCTTTTGCCATATTCTAAGATCCTTTCTTAAAAGCAAAATATCCGAAAAACCGTCGGACCTCGGCAAAGATTTTTACTGGGCAAACAATGTTCGGAACATTCGTTCCGCGTCCTTCGGCAAAACAAAGGAACCGTTCAAAATCCGTACTCTTAAGAATACTTTTTTTCGACGAAAGCTCAAGCGTTATTTTTCAACGTTAAGACGAGAACGCAAAATCCGTGTTGACTCCGAAAGCATTAGCGTTTATATACATAGAACTCGGATTTGATTATTTTACGGAGCCGTACTATGAAACGTACTTATCAACCCAGCAAAATCGTCCGCACCCGTCGTCACGGGTTCCGTGCGCGTATGGCTACTTTGGGCGGACGCAAAGTCCTCAACAGCCGTCGCCGCAAGGGACGCAAGCAGCTCGCTGCTTGATTCCTTATCCCCGTTAAATCGGGAAGGCAGGAATGTTTTGATGATTATAAAAAAACGACCGGATTTTCTTCATGCCGCCGATCATGGGCGCAAGATTGTAAAATCCGGTTTTGTTTTGCAATACGTCTTGTCGCGCCGCTCGTTCCCCTCTCCGGTCGTTCGAGCCGGTTTTACGGCGTCGAAACGAGTCGGAAACGCTGTTTTGCGCGCGCGTGCCAAACGTCGGTTGCGGCCTTTGTGCGCCGAGTTCATGTCAAAAGAGGGAGTCCCCGGATACGATTATGTTCTCATCGCTCGGATGGCGATTCTGGACAGACCGTATGATAAGATCCGGCGCGATATGAAAGACGCTTTCAGCCAATCGCGACAAATCATCCTGAGTCTCGCAAAAGAGGACGGCGTTTGATGGAATATCGTCGTCAGTCATCGTTGGCCGTCCGTTTTCTGACCTTTTTGATCCGAGGGTATCAGAAGCTCATATCTCCGTTGTTCCCCGGGTGCTGCCGTTATCGCCCGACGTGTTCCGCCTATGCGCTGGAAGCGTTGCGCATCCACGGTTTTTTCGGCGGATCATGGCTGACTTTGCGTCGATTGTTGAGATGTCATCCTTTGGGCGGCAGCGGGTACGATCCCGTCCCGTCGTGGAAAGGGGCGGCGTTTCGCACGAAACGTCGGACGAAGCTGTTGGCGGGACTGTTCGTTTTTGTTTTCAGCGCCGGCGTGGGATTGTGTTCCGTTTTAGACGGCGAAGACACTCAGCCTTATTCTGTGCCGTCCGTCGTTCCGAGCGTAAAGGAAGATCCGGCCGTTCCCGCGGCCGAAGAAGCCGTTTTAAATCCTTCGACCCGTTTTTTTATCCGGCTTATTCAGCTTTATCAAACAAAATTGTCCCCGTTTTTCCCGGGACAATGCCGTTATACGCCGACTTGTTCGACCTATGGTATTCAGGCTTTGAAAAAATACGGCACCGTTAAGGGGCTTTGGCTGACGTTTAAACGGGTTTTAAGGTGCAATCCTTGGGGCGGGCACGGGGAAGATCCTCTGCCATAGACGATTTTTAAACAGGTGTTTTGATGGAACAACAAAAAATGGAAAAACGCAATCTGGTTTTGGCGCTTCTTTTTTCGGTCGTGGCGCTTTTTGTCGTTGACGCTCTTTTCCCGAAAAGCGCGACGCAGGAGCCCGCATCGGTCGACGCGCCCGTCGCCGCGGGAAAAACGACGGCTGAACAGGCTCAAAAGGCCGAAAAGACTCCTTTGCCGGTCGGGCAAATCGTTGACTCTTCCGCGCATATTGATATCGCGACGCCCGCGTTGAGCGGTTCTTTGCGTCTTAAAGGGGCTCGTTTCGATAATTTAAGCTTGAAAAAATACCGCGAAACGATGGCCGAAAACAGCCCGATCATCCGCCTGCTTTCGCCTGCGGGTTCGGAATTTCCTTTTTTTGCTGAATTCGGCTGGATTTCCAACGAATTCGGACTGGCTTTGCCGACGGCCGAAACCGTGTGGACGGCGCCGGACGGGGAACTGACGCCCGAAAAGCCGTTGACGCTGACTTGGGACAACAAGAACGGTTTGAGGTTCATCCGTCAGATATCCGTGGATGAAAACTATATGTTTACCATCACCGACCGCGTTGAAAATTACGCCGATCGGGCGTTTACTCTGTTCAATTACGGTCTGATCGGACGGACGAACGTTCCGCCGAACGCGCGGTCGGCCGTTATGGAAGGGCTGATCGGATACGCGAACGGGGCGTTGAAGGAATACCGCTACGACAAGATCGCCAAAGAAAAACAGGTGTCGTTCGTCACCGAAGGCGGTTGGACGGGAATTACCGATAAATATTGGATGGCCGTTTTGGCTTTCGATCAGGACAGAAAGGACGTTACCGTTCGTTTCAGCGAAAACGATACCGACGACGGTCCGTATTATCAAACCGATTATCGTTTGCCGCCCGTAACGTTGAACGCGGGGCAGGCGATTCAGACGACCGTCCGGATGTTCGCCGGCGCAAAAGAACTGAAGCTGATCGACGCTTATGAAAAGGATTTGGGCATCAAGCGGTTCGATTTGACGGTCGATTTCGGATGGTATTACTTCATCACCAAACCGTTCCTTTTCCTGTTGAGCTGGTTCTATTCCATTTTGGGCAACATGGGATTGGCGATTTTGCTGTTTGCGTTCCTGTTGCGGTTGGCTTTGTACCCCTTGGCGAACAAGTCTTTTGTCAATATGGCTAAAATGAAGGAACTTCAGCCGAAAATGGAAGCTTTGCGCGAAAAGTGCGGCGAGGACAAAATGAAGTTCAATCAGGAAATGATGTTGCTTTATCAGCGCGAAAAGGTCAATCCCGCCGCCGGTTGTCTGCCGATGTTCATTCAGATTCCCGTGCTGTTTTCGCTGTATAAGGTTTTGTCGATTTCTCTGGAATTGCGGCAGGCGCCTTTCTACGGATGGATTCACGATTTGTCCGCGCCCGACCCGTCGTCCGTGTTTACGTTGTGCGGATTGATCGATTGGCCTGTCCCCGCCATCCTGAACATCGGCGTATGGCCGTTGCTGATGGGTATTACGATGTGGATGCAGCAGTTCCTGAATCCGAAACCGACCGAAAAGGCGCAGGCGTGGATGATGACCATGATGCCGTGGCTGATGACGTTCATGCTCGGCCAGCTGGCATCCGGACTGATTATTTACTGGACGTGGAGCAATCTGTTGTCGATGGCGCAACAGTATGCTTTGCGGTGGACGGGAAAGAAGAACAAGAATGGCTGATGATTCCCTTCCGATCGAAGAAGGACGCCTGCTGTTCCTGAACCCGTGCGATTTTATGATGAGCGCCGCCGCGTTGGACGGTTTGCCGCCGACCGGCGCGCCCGAAGTCGCCTTCACGGGGCTTTCCAATGTCGGGAAATCCAGCCTGATCAACGCTCTGACGGGACGGAAAGGGCTGGCGCGCACGTCGAACACGCCGGGACGGACGCAGCTGTTGAACTTTTTTGCGCTGGGGGATTCGCTGCGGCTGGTCGATATGCCCGGATACGGGTTCGCCAAAGCTCCGCCTGAAATCGTCAAAACATGGCAGACGCTTGTGGACGGCTATCTGAAAGGGCGCCCGACGCTCCGCCGCGCCTGTTTACTGGTCGATTCCCGTCACGGTCTGAAGAAAAAAGACATCGAAGTGATGACCATGATGGACAAGGCCGCCGTCGTTTATCAGATCGTCCTGACCAAAATCGATAAAATCAAACCGGCCGAGCTGGCAAAAGTCAAAGCCGCTGTTTCCGCCGAATTGTCGAAGCATACGGCCGCTTATCCCGAAATTTTCGCGACCAGTTCGGAAACGGGGGTGGGACTGCCCGAACTGCGCGCGAATTTATACGGATTGACCGTTTAATGAAAAAGTATCTTGTCGGAATAACGCTTTTGTTGTCGGCGTGCGGTCATCAGGGGGAACTGCCGGCGCAGATCGCCGACATGGTACGGAACGGCAAAACGCAGGAAGCTCTGGACGCGTCGAAAGACCTTTACACGGACGAGCCGTCCGCCGTTGCGCGCGCGCTCAACGTCGGCACGCTGCACTTCATGACGGAGGATTATTACGCGGCCGTTTCCGATTTCAAAGCGGCGGCGGTACGATCGCGAGAACTGTACACGACCAGCGTGTCGAAAACCGTCGCGTCCAAAATCGTCGGCGACGGAATCACCGATTACGTCGGAGAAAACTACGAACTGTCACTGCTGCGCTTTTATACCGCGCTCGCCAATTACAAGCTGGCGGAAAAGGGATACTACGAGGTCAAAGACGAAACCGGCGTCGTCCGGAAGGATCTGGACGACACGATGAAACGGCAGTACCGGCAGGGGTTCCGTGCGGCTCTGCGCGATTGGGACTATACGTTGCGGACGTTCTCCAACGATTCGAAAGGCAAGGATTTTTCGGTCGACATGCTTGAAAAAACGTTCGGCGGCGACGGGCAGTCTCTGTCCGGCGGGTCGAACGAACGGCAGATCGCCCGTGTCCTGTACCGCAACGCCGAGGATTTGGCGGGAAAACTGCCGTATCCGTCTTTGCAGGGCGAAAACGCCGAAAAGCTGAAACAATATGCGAAAGAGAATATGAAAAAGCTGTCTTCGCCCGATAACGTCAAGCTGGTTTTCGCGGCGGGCGTCATCGAACCGAAGTATGCCGAAAAAGTCAAATACCGTATTCCTTTTTATCTGTTCGCGTCGACCAACCGTTCCTGTCTGGATTGGATATTGCCGGGGCAATCCATCGATTTTGAAATGCCCGCAATGAAAAAACCGGCTTCGGCGTCGTCGTATCGCGTTGTCGTCAAAACGTCGGACGGCCAGACTAAAATCGAAAAGGATTTGGTGCTGACGGAACCCGTTTCGGAAATCGCCTATGCCGAATTTGAAAAACGCAAAGCCGGTATTTATACGGGAAAAATAACGTCTTTGGGGGCGAAATACGCGGCGGCGGCGATTGCGGCCTGTTCGACGTACAAAAAGGACGATTTCGCGAGCGGCCTGACGGCATGGGGGACTTTTGCCGCTTCGTCCGCTCTGATATCCGCTTCCGAATATGCCGACGTGCGCATGTGGAATCTGTTGCCGCATGCGGTCTATCAGCAATCGTTTTCGCTGAAAAAAGGGGATTACATCGCGCAAATATATAAAGGAGATCGGAAAGTCGCCGAAAGGTCGTTCAAGATATCGGGCGGCAATCCGATTTTACTGGATATTTTTGCGCCGATGGCGGAAAATATCTCAAACCCGAATTGAAACTCTAAGGAGGAAATGAAAAATGAAAAAAGTTCTGACTGTTGCGTCTTTGTGTCTGTTGGCCGGTTGCGCGTCGTTCAAACCGACGTACGACGTCGTTGAAGCGTCCGAAGATTCCGCTCCGAAATGGATCCGTCAGGAAAAGGCCGCGAAAATCGATTCTTCGTCCGAAGCGAAAGAATACCGCTACTTTGTCGACGAAGCCGAAAACGTCAATAAACGTTTGTGCCTGAAATCCGCCGAAACGCGCGCGACGCAAAAAGTCGCCGGCGAAATCGCGCAGGAACTGGTCAGCAAATACGCCGAAATGACGAAGTCCGAAGACGAACAGGCATTGGCCAAGATGAAGGAAGAGCTGAAACAGAATATTCAGGTCAATCTGCACGGTGTTACCGTTGCCGGAAAGTATTATGAAAAACGCGCTTACAAGGTTGAAAAGGGCGCGCCCAAGAATTACGAAACGTATAAATGCGACGCCAACGTCAAAATGAAAAAGACGGATCTGGCCGCCGCGATCGAAGCGTACAAGGCCAAAACGCTGGCCGATCTGAAAAACAGCGACAAAAAGGCGATGGAAGCCGCGGCCGACAGCCTGCTTGCGAATCTGAAGGCTGTTGAAGAATGAAAAAAGCGTTTTTTCTGTTAGCGACATTGTGTCTTGCGTCCTGTGCAAGCACGGGCGACGCGAAGAAAGAGGTCGGCGAGCCGGATTGGATCAAAAATCCGGCTTCGGTCTGTTCTTCCGATGAACTTTGCGCGGTCGGCGAAGGAAGAACGCCGAAACGTGCCAAAGCCGACGCCCGCGCCGCGTTGGGCAAAATTTTTGAAACGAAACTGGCGGCGTCTTTCGAAAACACGCTTTCGCAGGATGAAGAGGGAACGCGGGAACGCGTTCGTGATTCGGTTGCCGAAGAAACGGATATCGTTCTGGAATCCGTCGAGATCCGCGAAACTTTTGAAAATGCCAAAAACGTTTTCGCTTTGGCCGTTCTGAACAAGGACAAAGCCGTCAAACTGCTCAAGCGGGATATGGCCAAACTGGACGGCGATATGGAAGAAATGCGCTCCCGCAAAACGCCGCCTTCCGCGATTCGGTTGGAAAAGCTTTTTGCCGAACGGTCCGGACTGAACCGCCGCCATGTCGTCCTGACGGGAAAGGATTACATGGAATCTTTGTCGTATGACGATGTGAAGGCCTATAAAAAAGCGGTCACCGGGAAAAAGATTTTCCTGACGACGAAGGGCGAGCGCGCTTTCGATAAGGCGATTCGCAACGCGATGCTCGAAAACGGATACATTTTCGTTTCCGATCCGGAAAAGGCCGCCGCTCAAGTCACGGCGACGGTCGAAAGCGACGAGCAATACCTGAACGTCAAAGGTTTTGTGAAATACGCGTTCCGCTTTACGTTGCGCGGACCGGACAAGACCGGCAAACAGGTCGAACAGTTGGTCGAATCTTTTGATGAAACGGGACGGAACGAAGTTCAGGCGGCGGCGAACGCGACCGAATCGCTGAAAAAGTATCTGTCCGAACACTTGGTTGACGTAAAATTTTAAGGAGTTGAAATGAAAAAGTTTTTAATGGCCGTTTTGGCTGTTTTGACGGTACAGGGGTGTTCCTCGTTCCAGGCGCAACGTGTTTCCCTTGAAGAAGGCGACAAGCGTGCGATGGAAATCACGGACGATTGGCTGGTGACCGATACGGAAAACACCGTCAAAGCCATTATGGAAAAGCTGGACACGAACAAATCGTATCAGAAATGGTTGAGAAAGTTGGGTCATGAACCGAAAGTGTTCATCGCCGAAATCCAGAACGATACGAACGACGCGTATTTCCCGCTCGGCGATATCAGCGACGCTTTGCTTGAAGCCCTTTCGGAAAGCGGCGACTATGTGCTGATCGACGCGGCGGCGCGCGAACGTCTGTTGAAGGAAATCCACTATCAGAACGACGGTATGGTCAAACCTGAAGACATTAAGAAAATCGGCCGTCAAACGGGCGCCGAAGCGTTGATTTTCGGCAGGGCGTTCGTTCGTCCGGCGACGCGCAACGGCAAAACGATCAAAGAATTCACGATCAATTTGCGTATTACCGATTTGGAAAAAGGTATCGAAATCGGCCGCGTTCGCTATCAGACGTCCAAATACTCCAAACAGGGCGGTTTCGGTTTGTGATAACGCCGACATCCCTTACGAAAAAGCTCCGGTTCTGCCGGAGCTTTTTTTGATGCGTTTTCCGATGTTGTAAATCTTTCCGACAAGGAAGGGGGGGGATAGCAGCTTTACGGCACTGTCGTCACGTCGGAACACGGCGCGAAGAAGGTCTGAAACCCGTCCCGCAGACGTTTCCGTTTTCGCGGGCAGATACGGAAGAAAAGCCGGTCAGACGGCTTCCCCGGTCGGCAGAGGCGGGTTGATGACGTTTTCCTGACGCAGGATAGCCGCCGTTTCGCGAACGCGGGCGTCATCGCCGCCGTTCAGTAGGATGGTCGCCGCCGCCAGACGGATGCCGCATTCCTGCGTTTCGGAAATCACGCCCGTCGCGCCGAGCTTGGTCAGTTCGGACCAGCGTGTATCGTCGTTGCAACGGATGAAGACGGGGATTTTCGCATCCAGTTCGCGAATGGCTTTCAGAATGCGGATGGCGGTCGGCAGTCCGCTGATGCAGATAACGACGGCTTTGGCCCTGTCCAATCCCGCGGCGCTCAAAACCTTTTCGTTCGCCGCGCTGCCGAACAGGGACGGACGGTTGTTCTTATGCGCGCGGTCAAGGTGAGCCGTATCCGTATCGACGACAAGCACTTTCAAATCGTTGCGTGTCAGCATGCGCGTGGTCGCCTGACCGACGCGGCCGTAGCCGACGACGATGATGTGGTCTTCCTGCGATGTTTCGTCATCGTCAACGGGTTTCAGATTTTCCGGAACAATGGCGTCCTTTGCCGCCAGAGCTTTGTTTTCCCGTTCGTCGATCTTTTTGAACACGAACGAACACAGGAACGGCGACAGCGCCATTGACAAAGCGATGACGGATTGCATGATCGCCGACGTTTTGGAATTCATGATGTTGGTCGATAACGCCAGCGAAAACAGCACAAAGCCGAATTCACTCGCCTGACACAGCAAAACGCCCGAAGCCATCGCGCCGGAGCGGGCGACTTTGAATTGCGTTTCGACGAAAAAGATCACGAAGGCTTTGACCAGCATGACTCCCGTCGTCAACAGAAGGATTTGCGGGATGTGCGTTATGACGTAAGACAAGTCGATCATCATGCCGACGGAAAGAAAAAAGACGCCCAGCAACAATGAGCTGAACGACGCGATTTCCGCTTCGACTTCGTGGCAGAAATCCGTTTCCGCGATCAGCATGCCCGCAAGGAACGCGCCCAGGGAAACCGACATTCCGGCCGCGCTGGTCGCCCAAGCCGTTGCCAGAAACGTCAGGAAAATGACCGACGTGAACGCATCGCTGTTTTTCGTTGCGGCGACGATTTTGAACAACGGCTTGATCAACAGCCGACCCGTTGTGATGATGACCATCATCGCGCCGAGCGTCTGCAAAAACGACTGCGACAAATCGTGCAAAGTGCCGACCGATTCGGGATCCGCCATCTTTGGCAAGATGATCATTGTCGGGATGACCGCCAGGTCTTGCATCAGCAGGATACCGATCGTGGCACGGCCGGATGCGCTATGCTTGTCGTTGCGGTTTGCCATCAAACGCAGGGCGACCGCCGTAGACGACATACTCAACGCCAAACCGATCAGGATCGCTTCGTTGAGCGTGCGGTGCATCGCATAGGCCGCCAATCCGAAAATAACGGCCGTCAGAACCATTTGCGCCAATCCGAACCCGAAGATATACAAGCGCATGATTTTGAAACGGCGGAACGACAAATCAAGCCCGATCGAGAACATCAGAAACAGCAGACCGATTTCACCGACCTGTTCGACAATTTCCGTGTTTTTGATCAGGCCGAGGACGTGCGGACCCAGAACCACGCCCGCTACGATGAACGCCAGAATCGAATTGACCTTCATCTTGTAGAAAACGGGGATGAAGATGACGACTGCCGCAAAAAAGGCTATAAGTTCCCAAACCTGACCGTCCGACGACATGCGAAGGCTCCTTGAAAAATACTTTGATAACTAATTACACCTTATATCTGCAAAAATTAAAATTTTCATCAAAAAATATGATAACGGCGCTATTTTTTTTAAAAAAGTTGACGTCGGCGCGCGTGTTTGGCAAAATGCTTGTCGAAGTTTTGCTGATTGCAGGAGGTTGCTTATGACCAAATCGGAATTGATTGCGCGGATTGCGGCGTTGAATCCTCACCTTTATCAGGCGGATGCGGAAAAGATTGTTACGACGATTTTCGATGAAATCGGCAGTGCGCTGTCCGAAGGCCTGCGCGTCGAATTGCGCGGTTTCGGCGTTTTCTGCGTGCGCAACCGCAACGCGCGCGCCGGTCGTAATCCCCGTACGGGCGAACAGGTCAGTGTCAGCGCGAAAAAAGTTCCGTTCTTCAAGGCCGGAAAAAAACTTAAAGACCGCTTGAACGCCAACGATTGATCGCGGGAGCCGTCCGTTGAAAATCATCAAGTTCATTCTGACCTGCCTTGTTTTGTTCGTAACGGTGTCGTTCGCCGTTTCCAACAAACAGCCCGTTTCGTTGTCCCTTTGGCCTTTCCCGTTCGAAGCCGTCGTTCCTCTCGGTTTCGCCGTGCTGGCTTTTTCCCTGCTGTTTTTCGTGTTCGGCGGATTGTGGGTATGGGTGCGCGCGATTCCCGTCCGCGCCGAACGTTTCCGTCAGTCTCGGAAAATCAGGGAGCTGAACGAGAAAATCGACGATTTGCGAAAAAACGGTTCCGACGCGTGAAAGTAGTGTGATCTTATGAGTTGGCTGACGAATTATGTCCGCCCCAAATTGCAGGGCTTGGCCGGCAAAAGGGACATCCCGCAAAATCTGTGGGAAAAATGTCCGTCCTGCGGTGCCATGATTTATCATCGCGAGCTGGAGCAGAACGCGCAGATCTGTACGCAATGCAACCATCATTTCAGGCTGACCGTCAAACAAAGACTCGATATCCTGTTCGACGACGCCCGATACGACGAAATCGAACTGCCCGAAGTGAAAGAGGATCCGCTTGATTTCGCCGATCTGAAATCTTATCCCGACCGACTGAAATCCGCGCGCAAGCAAACGGGACGTCCCGACGCGATGACCGTCGCTTCCGGAACGATGGAAGGGCAGAAAGCCGTTGCGGGTGTCATGGACTTTTCCTTTATGGGCGGTTCGATGGGAACGGCTTTCGGCGAAGCGTTCATTACCGCGACGGAGCTTGCCGCTTTGCAGGACGCCGCTTTCGTGATGGTTACGGCTTCCGGCGGCGCGCGTATGCAGGAAGGCATCCTGTCGCTGATGCAGATGGCGCGGACGACGCTGGCCGTGCGCAAATTAAAAGAAAAGGGATTGCCGTATATCGTTTTGCTGACCGACCCGACGACGGGCGGCGTATCCGCATCGTTCGCGATGCTCGGCGATATCGCCGTCGCCGAACCCGGCGCACTGATCGGTTTCGCGGGCGCTCGCGTCATCGAGCAGACGATTCGCGCTCAACTGCCCGAAGGTTTCCAGCGGGCCGAGTATCTGCGCAGTCACGGTATGGTCGACATGGTCGTCGACCGGCGACAGCTCCGCCATACGTTAGGGACGCTGATCGATTTGCTCCGTCGTCCCGTTTCGGATAAACCGTATTAACGCAAGCCGTAAGCGTCAACGTCTTTCGGGGCAACGGAAGACGGATCGATAGCCGTTTCGTTCGAAAGCTCCGTTATCCGTTTCCGGATGACGCTCAACCACGGATCTTCGGCGGAAAGCGTTTGTTCCAGATGCCGCCACAACGCCAAAGCCTTTTGCGGTTCTTTGTTTTGCAAACGCGCTAATCCGATGAAATAGATCGCTTTCGGATCGTCCGGACGGTAACGCAGGACGTTTTCCAACGCTTTTTGCGCTTCGCCGACAATGCGGCCGTTGTTTGCGCGAATCAGCGTTTCGGCCAAGGCGTGCCAATTCGTGATGTCTTCCGGAATCCCCCAGTCGATCGCATTGCGGAAAGCGATGGCCGCGCGATCGTACAATAACGCGTCGCGATAGGCCGATCCCAGCTGTTCCCAAACTTCGCCGTCGTCAGGCGTTCGTTTCAGGTAGCGTTCCAGTCGCCGGATCTTCGCCATGTCCGCCGGTGATTTTTCGGCTTCAAGCGTGTCGCGGGCAGTCAGCGGATAATCGCGCATCGCGGGCGCCCCTTTCAGCGTGTAAATCAGCGGAACGCCGAACGCGAACGTCGCAAAAGTCAGCAAAATGAAGCACCGCTTGCTGCGCGGCAGACCTTCTTTGCCGTGCGCGGCGGGCAACATCGGAAAAACGAACAGGCTCAACGCCGCGATCGTCAGAAACAAAACGCTGGTCAGAAAAATCAGCATGGCGGCGTATCCTTTTCCTGTTGTTCGTTCCCGAACGTCCGGACGTGCGAGAATACGGAACATCCCGTTATCAAAAAGACCAGCAGAAAACAAATCAGCAGAAGTTTCCGTTCGGCTTTGTCCGACGGCGCGATAGATTCTTCGGGCGAAACCATGTCGCCGTATTGCGCCAAAACCAGATTGACGACCAGATCGGCGTCTTTCCCGTCGTTCAGGTGGCGGCGGATGAAAAAGCGTAAGTCTTTGGCCGTTTCGTCCGTTGCTTTTTCGATGTTTTCGTCCGAACAGACCAAACAACGCAGGCGTTCCGATATTTCCAGCGCTTCGGATTCGACCGACGCCGAATCGTTCGCGTTCGCTTGAACGGCACTCAGAAAAAACAACAGGACGGAAAACAAAAGCTTCATTGTGTCAACTCCCGATATTTCGGCAGGATGGTCTTTTCATAAAAATCCTTTGTGATTTCGCCGCGGATTTCATAAGCGACGCGTCCTTTGCCGTCGGTCAGATAAGCCGTCGGGATCAGATAGGCGCGCAACGGGCCGGCCCAATCCCCCGATTTGTCCAGTGCGATCCGGTTGAACGGATCGGGATTCTTTTGAAATAGACGATTCAGGCTTTTCGCGTTGTCGCGCAGGGCGATGCCGATGAAAGGCATCTCTTTGCGGTCCGAGAGCTTTTTCAGAACAGGCAATTCCTTGCGGCAGGGCGGACACCACGACCCGAAAACGACCAGAACGGCAGGTGCTTGCGGTAAATCGAGGCTCCCCTGTTCGTTGTAAAGGGGCAGTCGGGCTTTGGGAACGGGCAGGTTGATTTCGACAAGTTCCTGTTTGTCGGAAAAACCGATCCGGTTGAACGACAGCCAGTTCGCGCAACACGTCGAAAGAAAGAACAGAATAATAAAGCCGCTGATCTTCATGGGGTTTTATTTTCCTTTTCGGGAGCCAGTCCCTTCGTCATCAAAATCAGACCCGTACCGGCGATCGCCAGCGTGTTCATCGTCAGATGAAGGTTTTTTCGGAACACAATAAGGCCGCCGATCGCTGCGAGCAAGAGGATCAAACCGTAAAAAAAGAAGGGAATCCGACGCAGGGCGGAAAAGGCGCTCCGTAAATCTTTCGGCGTGCGGAACGGCATGAAATTCAGGACGATCGTCAAACAGCACAGGACCGGTATTTCATATAACAAACTTCTTTCCGTTTCTTTCGCGAACAGCACGAAGCAAAGACCGGCCGCGGCCCACGGCAACAGAATGCGAACGGGGTAAAGTCTGGTCCAGCCGCCGGAAACGGGTTTGCGCAAAAACGCCGCCGACAGGAAAAACGTCGCCAGAAACGTATAAAAAAGAATGACTTTGACGATCATGTCCGGTAACAGGCGCAACGGCATGTCCGGCGCGAACATGAACGCCGCCGGAATCAAAGCGGTCAGACCGATGCTGATCCCGCAGCCCAGACACGATGCCGCCGCGAACGAAATCAGACTTTCCCGCGACAGGAGGGCGAACCCGGGTTCCCTTCCGATCCGCATTTTCAACGGCGTCAGCGAAAACAGGTACACGCAAATCAATCCCAGCACGCCGTAAGCGGCCGTCAACGGATTCGGAAAGTAAATTTCCTCCGCCGACAAAGTGAAGACCTGATATTCCGTTCCGAAGAAAGAGGCCGACAACAACGTCAGAGCCGTCAATCCGTAAATCAGCGCCGCCTTTCCGAAAACGCCCGAAAAAGCGTTAAAATATAAAAGCAACAATTGTCCCGCCGTAACAAAAACGACGGCCGTTTCCAGAACCGCGTTCGGCAGCCATCCGAAAAAGGCGCCGTCCTCGGGACGAAGCGCGTGCGCCGCAAATTCGCAGGCGGCGGCGGCAACGGCGAAAACAAGCGCCGTTTGAACCAGACGAATTGCGGGCAGGGCGAAATCGGCTTTCTTGGACAGCCGACACAGCGACCGGACGGCGGCCGTGCTCAACAGGGCGTAAACGGCGAAAAGGCACAGACGGTCGGCGGCGAACGGAAACCATGCGGCGACGGGTTTGAGCCCCAGACCTTCCAACGGCGGATCGACGATGCGCTCAAAGGGGTCGGCCGTGCCGATCATCAAAAAAAGCAGAAAAGACGTTACGGCGTCAAAGATGAACAAATACCGGCCCCGTTCCTGATACGTGCCGAGTGTTATCTTTGAAAAACCGGCCAGTCCCGCTAAAGTCACCGTCAAAATCCAAACGAAAAAATATCCTTCCCGCGACATCAGCAGGGCGGGCAGAACGGAAACAAGCGGCGCTCGCGTGTCGAAGTTTTCAAAAACGACGGCGACGGAAAAATCGCGGACGGCGAAATCGTATGCCAAGATCGCGAAGGCGACGAACATGACCGAAACGGCGAAGATCTGTCCACGAAAACCCAGCCGGACGGCGACGGCGGATCCTTTCCCCCACAATGTCGGCGTCAGCAGTATCGTTTGCAATCCGACCAGGGCGGCCGCAAACAGCAGAGCGTAATGTGCCAGTTCCGTCAGCATGGAAACTCCTTAAATCAAAGACTATCTACTATACAGCCGAACGTTTTTATTTTCTATGCAAAAATATCTTCCCTTTCGGCAAACGGTGTGATACATTCTGACTACAAAAGTTTGATAAGGAAAACTTTTAATGCGGGATAAAGAAGAAAAGATCAATTTTACAATGCTGACTTCCGGTGACGAAGGCGTCATCCTTTCATTCGAAAAAGGGGAAAGCGAAGCGTACCGCAAGAAGCTGCTGGCGATGGGGCTGACGCCGGGGACGGCGTTCCGCGTCGTGCGGACGGCGCCTTTGGGCGATCCGGTGGAAATCACTTTGCGCGGGTATTCCGTGTCGTTGCGCCGCGCCGAAGCGGCCGCCATATCGGTCATGAAAACGAATTGATCCGGTCATGAAAAAGATAGCTCTCATCGGTAATCCGAACTGCGGGAAAACGACGCTCTTCAACGCGCTGACGGGGGCGCACCAGTACGTCGGCAACTGGCCGGGAGTCACGGTCGAAAAAAAATCCGGATTCTTTTCCGTCAACGGCGAAAAAATCGAAGTCGTCGATTTGCCCGGCGTTTATTCGTTGAGCGTCATCTCCGCATCGTCCGAGGACGAACGCATCGCCCGCGATTTCCTGATTTACGAAAAACCCGACTGCGTCGTCAACGTCCTTGACGCCGCCAATCTGGAACGCAATCTGTATATGACGGTCCAGCTGTTTGAAATGAAACTGCCCGTCATTCTGGTCCTGAACATGATGGACGCGGCGGAAAAGGCGCATATCAAAGTGGACGCGCTGGCGTTGGCGCAGGCGTTCGGCGTACCCGTCGTGCCGATGGTCGCGGCGCGTGCCCGCGGGCTGGCGGAACTGAAGAGCCAGATAGCGTCGTTTGCCGCCGGCGGCAATTCCGCCCCCTTCGCGCTGACCTATCGTCCGCAAATCGAGGAAGCGATCACCGAAATGCGGCCGAAGCTCAGGGAAATCGCCGATAAGCACGGTTGGTCGAAGCGCTGGCTCGCCGTTCATTTGCTTGACGGCGACAACGACCCGAACCTGTTGCCGGCACCCGATTTCATGGACGCGTATAAAAACCGTTTCGACGACGACGCCGACACGCTGATCGCCGACGGCCGCTATGCCCGCATCACGGAAATCGCCAAAAAAGTCGTCAGGCGCGAAGACCGCTTTTCCCGTTCCCTGTCCGACAGGATCGACCTCGTCGCTTTGGGAAAATACACGGGGATCCCGCTGTTCATGGCCGTGATGTACGTGATGTTCGTTTGGACGGTTTCCGTCGGCGGACTGCTGATCGAACCGATCGAGAATTTCGGGGAAACGTACTGCATCGCCGGACTGATGAAAGTTCTGGAATGGATGAATATGCCGCAGGGCGCGGCGGAAATCGTCGGATCGGGCATCGGACGCGGCATCGCGACGGTGGCGACGTTCATTCCGCCGATAGGCTTTCTGTTTCTGTTCCTGTCCGTTTTGGAAGATTCCGGTTATATGGCGCGGGCGGCTTTCGTTATGGACAGGATGATGCGCGGACTGAACCTGCCCGGAACGGCGTTCGTGCCGATGATCGTCGCGTTCGGCTGCACCGTTCCCGCCGTGATGGGAACGCGTGTTTTGTCGTCGCACCGCGACCGGTTGCTGACGCTGACGATGACGCCGTTTATGTCCTGCGGCGCGCGTCTGCCCGTTTACGCTTTGTTTGCGACGGCGTTTTTCGGCGCGGGCGGATCGTGGGTCGTTTTCCTGCTTTATCTGTTGGGGATTTTGATCGCGATCGCGACGGGGCTGGTGATGAAAAAGACGTTGCTGAAGGGCGACCCCGTTCCGCTGATTTTGGAAATCCCGCCGTATCATATGCCGATTTTAAAAAACATTTTGCGGAACACGTGGGACAGGCTCCGCGGTTTCGTCGTGCGCGCCGGCGTGCTGATCGTTCCGCTGGTCATGGTGCTGAACGTGCTGAATTCCGTCGATTGGCGCGGCCGTTCCGTCGAAGCCTCTTCGTCCGTTCTGGCCGAACTCGGGCAACGGATAACGCCCGCTTTGAGCCCGATCGGGATTTCCGAAGAAAACTGGCCGGCGTCGGTCGGATTGCTGTTGGGCACGATGGCGAAAGAAGCCGTCATCGGATCTCTGGACGCGTTATATGCCACTTTGTCGCCCGAGCCGACGGCAAGCGAACGGTTGGTCGGCTTCTTTGACGGCAGGGCGGGGGCGTTCGCCTATCTGCTGTTCGTTTTGCTGTATATGCCGTGCCTGTCGGCGCTGGGCGCGATTTTAAAGGAGTTCGGCGCGAAGTGGGTCGGCTTCACGGTGTTGTGGACGACGGGGCAGGCGTATCTGTTGTCATCCCTGTTTTATCAGGCGGTTTCGTTCGACCGTCATCCTTCTTTTTCGGCCGTCTGGATTGCGGGCGTCTGCGCAACGGAAGCGGCGCTGTTCTTCATTCTGAAAAAAGCGGGGGACAGCGCCGAAGCATGATCCTGTCCGACGTCAAAGCGTATGTGAAAGAGCACGGGCGGGTTTCCGTTCGGGATACGGCTTTGCAATTTGACGTTTCCGAAGCCGTCGCGCGGGATATGCTGGACCATTGGGCGCGTAAAAAAATCCTTCGCCGCGAGAAGGAACAAGTGTGTTCGCGCGCCTGCGCATCGTGCGCTTTGAAGTGCGGCTCTTTTTACGTTTATACCGGCGGTTGATTCAGTAAACCGAAGAGGCTTTGCCTTTGATGATAAAGCCCGAATTGCCTTCCGCCAAGCCGTTGGCGAAAGCGAACGAAGTCGGTATTTCCGAATAAATGCGATAGATCGGTTCGCCTTGTTCGACGGAATCTCCGGCTTTCTTGAACAGGTCGATTCCGGCGCCCTTGTCGCGCGGCGCCCCCGCCGTCATCGCGATGCGGTTGATTTGTCCGCCGTCGATTTCCTCGATCAGTCCGCCGATCGGCGCCGTTACGTCGCGGGTCAGCTGGCCGAGCGGCGGCGGGATGACTTTGCCCTGTTCGTGGACAAGACGGGTCATGATTTCCAGCGCTTGTCCGGAATCCAGAATTTCACGGGCGGCCGCGTATCCCTGTCCGCCGCGCAGATTCGGATCGAATTCCAGCATGCGGCCGGCGATGAACAGCGATTTTTCGCGCAGATCCTGCGGCGCGTCGTCGCGGCAGCGCAGCACTTTCATCACGTCGCGGGCTTCCAGAACGGGACCGATACCGTTGCCGACCGGTTCGGAACCGT
>DGGW01000091.1:0-4745 GCA_002393065.1 Alphaproteobacteria bacterium UBA3864
GCGCTGGACAAGACCGGCACGATCACGGAGGGCGCTCCGAAAGTGACGGATATGATCCCGGCGGAAGGCGTTTCGGAAAATGAACTGCTCAGGAAAGCCGCCTCGCTCGAGAAGAAGAGCGAGCACCCGCTCGCGAAGGCGGTCCTCGCCGAGGCGGAGGCGCGGGGAGAAGCGGCGGGCGAGGTGTCTTCATTTTCCGCATTGCCGGGCAACGGGCTTACGGCGGTGCTGGACGGAAGGACGCTCACCGGCGGAAGCCTTGCCTTCATCGGAAAGAAGGTTCATCTGCCGGCGGAGATGCGGAAGAAGGCGGAAGAGCTGGCCGGAAACGGAAAAACGCCGCTGCTTTTCGCGGAGGACGGGCGGCTGCTCGGCGTCATCGCGGTGGCGGACACGATCAAGGCGGACAGCGCGAAGGCAATCGCGGAGCTCAAAAACATGGGCATCCACGTCGTCATGCTGACCGGCGACAACGCAAGGACCGCCGAGGCGATCGGCCGCGAGGCCGGGGTCTCCGAGGTCATCGCGGGCGTCCTGCCGGACGGCAAGGAGGCGGTGATCCGGGCTCTCCGGGAGAAAGGAAACGGCAGTATTGAGCGGACGCTCTTCGAACGGCTGACCGGGAAGCCGGCCAGGGATCACTACCGGGTCGCGATGGTCGGCGACGGCATCAACGACGCGCCGGCGCTGACGGCGGCGGACGCCGGTTTCGCGATCGGCGCTGGGTCGGACATCGCGATCGACGCGGCGGACGTCGTTTTAACAAAAAGCTCGCTGACGGACGTTCCGGCTGCCGTCCGCTTGAGCCGGAAAGTCATCGGGAACATTCACGAAAACCTGTTCTGGGCGTTTTTCTACAACGCCTTGTGCATTCCGGCGGCGGCGGGCGTTTTCGGTCTGACGCTAGAGCCGTCGTACGGCGCCGCGGCGATGAGCCTGTCGAGCCTGTGCGTCTGCCTGAACGCGTTGCGGTTGAACGGAATCGACCCGCGCGACGCGTCAAGGGACAAAAAAGCGAAGTTTTCAAACAAGCCTTTAAGGGAGGAAAAAAAGATGCAGAAAAGAATGAAAATCGAAGGAATGATGTGCCCGCATTGCGAAGCGACGGTCAAAAAGGCGCTGGAACAGTTGGACGGCGTTGAAGAAGCGACGGTTGATCACAAAACGGGCACGGCGCTGGTCGTCCTGTCGGCGGACACGGAAAGCAAAGCGCTCGTCAAAGCGGTCGAAGACCACGATTTCAAGGTCGTCGCCGTCGAATAAAAAAAGTAAAAACGGCGATTTACTCCCGTTAAAACGAGAGCAAATCGCCGTTTCCGAACGAATCCGATGACACGTCCCGCCGGTTGCGGTTTGACACAAAATAATCATCTGCTATAATATCATAACGGAAATCGGATATGCGATCTTGGTTGCGGTTTGACACAAAATAATCATCTGCTATAATTAACGTAACGGAACGTTAGTTATAGTTATTGTTGCGGTTTGACACAAAATAATCATCTGCTATAATAACGCTATTGATCGGACGCCTTACATTTGCGTTGCGGTTTGACACAAAATAATCATCTGCTATAATGTGTTTTTAAAAAGCCTTTGGAAACAAAGGCTTTTCCCGCATTTTCACCGGCTAAAAAAGCGTCAGCTGATCCGGTTTTTCATCCATCAAAACCGGTTTTCGATTCTTGAACGAAATGATATCAGCGAATTGTTTTTCCGTAAAAAACAGGATGCTCACGTCCCCGTCCGGCGGAATGCGGCTTTTGATTCTTTTGACGAAGGGCATCGCCGCCTCCCGCGTGCCGCAAAAGCGGAGATATACGGAAAACTGGCTCATTTCAAAACCTTCGTCCAACAAATAATTCCGAAACGCCGTCGCCCTTTTCCTTTCATCGGGTTCGCCGACCGGCAAATCGAACATCACCATCATCCACATCAGCTGATACCCCGTTATCGACATTCACAACCTCTGCAAATCCGCTTCACCGACGGGAAAAGGAAAAACGAGTCTGTCCGATTCGCCCGTCACGCATTTCGCGTAAGAAACCGCCGCCGTTACGATTTGATACCCGATTTCGACGGCGCCTTTTTCGGCGGGCATCGGACAAGACAGCAACGCGACCAGCCGCCTTTTGGCGTCCGGATCAACGTCGCGCACGCCTTCGAAATCCATTTTCCGGACGCAGTAATCGACGAACGGTCGGAACGGTTCCATCAAATCGTCCGCCAGACGCATCGCGTTGTACTGGTTTTGGTGATGGATGCCCAGCGACGGATGAAGCCCCGCCCCGACGATCGCCCGAACGACCGCCGAACGGAGGATCGTGTATCCGTAATTCAGCAAAGCGTTTATCCCGCTTTGGCTTCTGTCGCGGCGAAAGCTCCGTCCGAAAAGCGTCGTGAAATAGAAACGGGCGGCCTGCCCTTCCTGATTGTCGGGATCGCCGCTTTTGACCTGTTTCGCCATAAAGCGCAACGGACCGTCCATAAACCCGCAGGCGGCGACGACGTCCGCCTGACGGCTGATTTTCTGTTGTACGATTTCCTTCCAGCACCGGTTCAGCGCCGCGGGCGTCATCGCGGCCTGCGCCGTGATGATATCGCCCTGCAAATGATGACCTTCCATCGGCAGAACGACGGCGGCGGGAACGTGGTTCGACCCGCAAATCACCAGCGGCGCGTTTTGTTCCGCCAATCGGACAAGCAGATTGTTCGAATACGTCAACCCGTGCGCGTTGGCGATGACCGCCCCGATTTGGTCGAACGGGACGCGGCCGAGCTCCTTTCCGTTTTCGCAAACCGTCATAAAGCCGCGTTCGACCGCCAGATGCCGACCATCCTGCGCGATTTCAATGATTCTATCCACCGGTCTGCCCTTTCGGACGCTTCGGATCGATCACCCGTCCGTCTATCGTTACCGTGATTTTGCGCATATTAAGCATCTGCATTTTTGCCGCCCCTACTCCGGATTTTTTTTCATCTTTTGCCACTTTATTTTCTTGAAAGAAAACCCCATTTTGAGCATCCATTTTTTGAACTCTGGCGATAACGGTTTTCCCGTTTTCTTCATAGGCGACCATATCGTCGATATGCAGACGCATAATCAGTTTGGCGTGCGCGTCCGTATGCCGCCAGTTCGGCACAAAGCCTTTCTGATGGGCGCAATAGTTCGGAACAACTTCAAGTTGCCATTTTCCGGCATTCTTCCCCCTGTCGGGACAATAAACTTCCGCATACGCGTTGCTTCCAAAAACAGCATATCTGTATACTTTTCCGTTTTTATTTTTAAACGGAAAAACAACCTTTTTGTTTCGTTCCCGATACGTCCTGACTTTCCGGGTGTTTCTGTCCGAAAAATATTTCTGAATGATCGCTTCGTGTTCGGATTTGTCTTTCCCGTCCAACAAAGCGCGAATCTTGTCCGCCGTTCCGGCCTGGTCGATGATGACGTCCAGATCCGCCTCCGTTTTAAATTCGGAAACGGGCAGACGCTGGATCAGTTTCCAAGTCCCTTTTTTCTCCCCTTCGCCGGCAAAGCCGTAATTCGTTTCCTCGTGCAATTTGGCAACGGTTTTGCCTTCTTTAATCGCTTTTTGCGGGTTGCCATGGTCGGGTTTGTGGGAAATCACCATGCGGTCGAAAGCGTCCTGAAGCTCCCTTAACCTGAAATCGGGATACGGCAGATGCGGAGCTTTCTCTTGCGGCATTTCGCGCGCGTAGTCGTTGCGTTCGGTTGCGTACTTCTGCAACGTCCCCCGCCCCGTGCACGCCACGATGAAAGCGTCCAAAGCGTGGTGGCGGTGATCCGTCCGATCCTTTTGGTCTTCTGGAAACAGAGCTTCCAATCCCCAATGATGGCGCAATTTCGCCGTCAGTTGTCCGGGGATGCCGTAAACTTTCGACGGATGGGCGGCAAAGCACAAATATTGCCGCGCGACTCTCGCCATATATTGCGTGTCTTTCAACATACGATCCAAAACTTTGTCAACCTCCTGAAAAGCGTCCTCCCGGAACTTTTTGGCGCGGCTTTTGTTTTCGTCGTGTTTTAAGGAAAACCGTTCGACGCGCCCGAGAATGGCGTTCCAGCGCTTTTCGTCGGCGTGGAAAGCCTCCCACGGGGAACGGTTGCCCTTTTCACGGTTGCAGGCGCGGCAGGAAATGACTTTGTTCGTGCGGGCATCCGAATAAGACCGCGCAAACGGCAACAAATGCTCGATTTCAAATTCGTCGGAAAACAGCCGTTCTTTACTGATAGGTTTTTCTTCTCTGCAAAACGGACAGCACCGTTGTGAAGCGTTATCGGAAAGATCCGTCCACAGTTTATATTTCATCCTGTTGTCGTAAGAGTTTTTAACATGGCACTCTTCTTCCAATTTTTTGGCGATAGCGTCGTTCTCTTTCGTGTTTTCGGTTTGGATCCTGTTCAGTTCGTCTTTGGCTTTTTTACCCAGCTTCAATTCCCGCGCCAATTCGACGACGATCGATTCGGGATGACCGAAACGTTCGACAAGCGCGTTGACCAGATTCCGAACCTGATTCAACGCGATGTGAACGGTCGGGTTGTTGATTTTGCCATAGTATTTTTCTTTTTTATCTTTATCGGCCGGGTTCTGCGTCCCGCCGATGACCGCTTTCGGCAGCACTTCCCCGTAATACGGCAGTTCGTCATAAACCTCGCCCGTTTCCGGATTGATGAAGCTGTCGTAATATTCGGGCAGTTTATCCTTTGTCTTTAAAGAAAACGT
>DGGW01000091.1:4850-7268 GCA_002393065.1 Alphaproteobacteria bacterium UBA3864
ATTTTTTCCAACGCTTTCAGGCTCAAAGAGGCCGTCCCGTCCTCCAAAGACGCATTCGCGACCGATTCCGCCTGCTCCGCGCTCAACGCGTATCTGTTTTGCAGTTCTTCGATCAGTTTCGATTCGTCCTGCCCGTTCAACAGCAACGCCACAATTTCGTTTTGCTTCGCTTCGTCAAAAGAAAACCACGCCTTGCCGAAACATTTTTCATCCGCCAACTGCGCCGCCGTCGTGTCGGCGTCCAAGCCCTTGCGCCGTTCGGATTCCAGATTGAAAGCCGCTTTCGGATTGACGCCGAAGCGCTTTAACAGCTTTTTCGCCGCCGCCCACGTCAGCGTCCGCTTTTTCTTGTCCAAAGCGGAAAAGTCCTGCGCCCCGTAACGGTACAAAACCGCCCGCTTCTCCGCCATATTCTCATCCGATAAATTCTGCTCCCCGTCATCGTAAAGGATTTTCAGCTGATTGATCTGTTGCATAAGACGGAATTGCTGAAAAGCCGGATAAGCGCAATACGCGCGGCGTTCGCCTTCCTCGAATTGGCAAAAGCCGATTTCCGGCTGTTTCAACGGACGCTGATTGAAAATAACGTGAAACAAGTCGTCCTTGATTTCTTCGGACAATCCTTGTTTTGCCATGATTTGGCGGTATTCGTCCTCGTACATCGCGCGGTCGGGATAAAGCGGATATTTTGCTTTTCCTTTGACAACGACCGATTTGGCGCGAATGGGAACAAAATCCTGCGTGGACGTTTTATCCTTGTTCATAAGGTACAGATATTCGCCCAACGTCCGCGCGCCGGCGTCCGTCATCCGTTGCCGGGTTTCCTTAATGGCCTCTTTCGCGCCGGATTCCTTATCGTTCTTGTCCGTTTTCCGGTTGCTTTTGAATCCTCTGCGCTGATTGATATGAAAAAGCGCCCTGCCCAGTTCGTACGGCAAAAGCTTTTCATCCAACGCCTTCGCGCGCAAAAAGTACGGATCGAGCCGCTCCAGCGCCTTACGTTCCGCTTCGTCCGCAGGCATCAGACCGTACTCGATCAGCTTGTTCATCAGCGTTTCGCGACGCATCACAAAGCGGTCGCGGCGTTTACGCATTCCTCGGGCGATTCTGCGGGCGACGGCAAGCGGTTCCTTCGTTTTGGAATCCCGCCCGTCCGAAAATATCCGGACGCCGAAATCGACGAAGCGGCACGGCGCGCCGTCCTTTGTTTCGATAACGCTCCACCCCAGCGACGTTTCGCCCAGATCCAAACCCAATACATAACGCATGACGATACCTCTTAAAAATTGTTTTAAAATATATTGACACACTTTCAAATATATGGCAAAATGTTTTTATCATTGTAGCAGATGATTATTTTGTGTCTTTCCGTTAACAAGAACGAATCGTTCACAAAATGAAGGGGGCCGACCGCGTGTCGCCCCCTTAAATTTTTTAATCCGGCCGATGATTTCCGTCGGAAATTTTCTTGTCCGCCAAGCCTTTTTGGGATACCGTGGCAACGGGTTGTTTGCGGACGAAGCGTTTATGTCGTTTATCTTCAATTTCTTGAGAAAATCTCTGGTCACCCAGATTGTCATCGGGCTGATCGCCGGCGCGCTGGCCGGCCGCTTCTTTCCCGAAGCGGACTTTCTGCATTTGTTCGGAACGATTTTCGTTGACGCGCTGAAAGCCGTCGCGCCCGCGCTGGTTCTGTTTTCGGTGATGAGCGCGGCCATCAACGCGACGGGCCTGAAAATGCGAAAATTCCGCAGAATCATCGGGCTTTATCTGTTCAGCACGCTGATCGCCGCCGTCATCTCCGTCCTTATTTGTTTTCTGTTTCCGGTCAAAATGCACTTCTTGCAGGCGGCGACGCACCCCGTCCCCGGCGGCATGAAGGAAGTCGCGACGGCGTTGCTTTCGAATCTGCTTGAAAATCCCGTTAACGCCCTTCGGAAAGCGAACTACATCAGCATTCTGATCTGGGCGATCATTTTCGGAATCGCCATGAGGAAACACGCGACGGCGGCGGGAACGCACGTCATCGCTCAAATCACCGAAGCGCTGACGACCATTGTCCGCTGGATCATCCGTTTTGCGCCGTTCGGCATCATGGGCATTTTTTTCACGACCGTCACCAAAAACGGATTGAGCTTCTTTAAAGACTACAACCTTTTGCGAATGACACTGACCGGAACGATGATTTTTGTCGCTCTGGTCGTCAATCCGATTTTGGTGTTTTGCATCATGCGCCGCAATCCCTACCCGCTGGTCTTCAAATGTCTGAAGGACAGCGGCGTCACCGCCTTCTTCACCCGAAGCTCGGCGGCGAACATCCCCGTCAATATGCAGCTGTGCGAAGAACTGAAACTGGATAAGGAAGTTTACTCCGTTTCCATTCCTCTGGGCGCGACCATCAACATGAACGGCGCGGCG
>DGGW01000017.1 GCA_002393065.1 Alphaproteobacteria bacterium UBA3864
TCCGTTGCCTTTGGCGCGGTTATGCGTGGCGCAAAGCATTTCGCAGTTGGAAATATCCGTCGCGCCGCCGTTGCTCCACGCTTTGACGTGGTCGGCGTCCATTTCCGATATTTTCCATATCTTTGTTTTGTTCGCGTTGTCCCCCGCGGCGCACAAAGGGCAGTTCGACACGCCGTCGCGTTTCGCCCGTTCCGTCTGACGGGTGTAAACGGTTTTCTTCGTCGCTTCGTCGAAAACGCGCACGTTCAACAGGCGGGGGTCGGTGCACCCGCCCAAGATATACTCAAAGACGCCTTTTTTGCTTGTCACATAGGGATCGGCGTAGAGTTCGCGCACTTTGGCCGAAACCTTTTGCGGATCATAGGGCTTCGCGTGATACAGTTCGTAAAGCCGTCCCCATTCCAGCCCGCGCATTTCGCTTTCAACGTCGGCAAATACGGTCGAAACCCAGTCGATTACGCTGTTGAAATACGTTTTCAGCTCCGTAATGTCAGGATTTAAGCGGTGGGCGGACATATAGCCGTCGATATTGCCGTGGCCGACCCAATCCAAAGCGCATTCCAGAAAATCCTGTCTGTTCGCCGTTCCGTTGACGTACGCGCTCCATTTCTGGATGTTCGAGTTTTGAGAATTTGAAAACTCCTCCTTCGCCGCCGTTACGAAAGGTCCCGAATAGATCGCATTCAACAATTCCTGCCGGTTTAAAGGAATTCCGGCGATATTGATCGTTTTGAACCATTCTTTGATTTCGGCTTCCGTTCCTTCGCATTCGTAAACCAGCAATTTCGTTTCTAAGATTTTTTCCCGTATTTCCTTATCCAAACTGCCAAAGTTTTGCTCCATTCCGTTGGCATCCTTAACGGCGAAACGATTTGTGATAAAACGTCCGATGCTGGTGATTCTCTGTTGACCGTCCAACACTTCAAATTTGTCGTCCGCCGTTTTGTTGAAATAAATCAGGCCGAGCGGATAGCCTTTTATCAGGGATTCGATGACGGCAACGTCTTTTTTTCCATCCGCATAGATATAGTTACGTTGATATTCGGGCTGAATGACCAGTTTTCCGCTTAATCCGAACAGTCCTTTCCCTTCCAGCTCGTTATACACGAAGCCTTCACAGATGTCTTTCACGCTGATTTGATTCAAAAAAGTTTTCATTTCATTTTTCCTTATGCCTGATAAATATCCGTTTATAGATTTTCCGGTTATTGATTAAAGGTTGAGCCGTTTTACTTTCTTCAAGCCAAAGCCCGTTTGAAAAACCTTTACCTTCGCTTTCCGTCGCCCCGATGATTTCAAACTGGTCGGGATTGTATTTTTCCAAAAAGCTGATCGGAACACCCATCACACCGTCATAGTCGGACGGAATCGCGTCGGTAAAGGGGACTTCCAGCGCGTCGTAATTATCGTATTTCCGATAACCGACACCCTTGATTTCCTTGTGTTTGCTGAATTTGACATTGTCCGCCATCGTCATCAGGGACAACGGTTGATGACGTTTTCCGTGTTCAAGGTTTGTGAACCAACAACAATTCCTGAATTTCAGCAATCCGCTTTTATCATCCAGAACATCACGACCGTAATTTTGTGAAAGAGGAGAACAAAAATAAGCGTTTCCGCCACTAAAACCTTTTCCAAGCCAGATTTTATCGTTCTTTATCAGCGGAAAAACTTCTCTGTAAGTAATGGAATTGATATTTCCGATGATTGAAAACGCTTTGTTTTCCGCCATGATCCACGCCAAAAACTCGCGGAACAAGGAAAACGGCGGGTTGGTAACGATAATGTCGGCTTCATCGCGCAGGGCGGTCACCTCCGGACTGCGGAAATCGCCGTCGCCGTTCAGATATTCCCATTTCAGGGCGTTGATATCCGTCCTTTCGGCTTCGCCGCGGGTCAACATAAAAATCTTGCCGTTCGTCCGCGTCTTGTCCGAATCAAACAACGGGCTTTGCGTTTCAAACAAAGTCGGTTGATAGCCTTTCTTATATTGTTTGCTTTCGACGGCGTAGCTGGTGCTGATCAGCTTTTTCAATCCGAACAATTCAAAGTTCTGCGCGAAAAACTTGGTGAAATTGCTCCATTCCGGATCGTCGCACGGCAGTAAAACCGTTTTGCCGCGGAACACGTCGGGATCAAAATCCAGATAAGCGTTTATTTCATTCTGAATGTCGGCGTATTGCGTGTAAAACTCGTCGTTTTTTACTGCTTTTGCCTTATGCAGTTTATCATTTGCCATAAAAAAATCCCCCGTAAACCGCCTTTTGGCGGTTCGGGAGGTTGAGAAATCATATATAGCGATGACCCTTTTGACCTTTAAAATCGTCCGGGGATAAACCGGCGACTTCTGAACATACGTCAAAAGCCCCCCGAACCATCATTAAAGACAGTCGGGGATATTTTCCGTTTTCCCATAGGCAAAACGGATAACGACGCATCTCTGCGCCGGCTATATATGAGAGCTTCTCACGGCCCCGCACCCGCTAAGGCGCTGTTCCGCGCGAACCGATTTCGCACGGACGTAAGGGGAGTATACCGCGTTCCCTTCACGGAAACAAGGCGCAAAAAAAACACCCGTCCGGCGAACCGAACGGGTGTTTCCGTCTGTTTTTAAAGAAAAGCCTTATTTGGGAACGACGACCAAACTCAACTGTTTTCCTTCCAGTTTCGGCATCTGTTCGACTTTCGCGTAAGCCGCGCTGTCGCCGATGACGCGTTCCATCACTTCGCGTCCCTGTTCCATATAGGACATTTCGCGTCCGCGGAAACGCAGGGTGAAACGGACTTTGTTGCCGTCGGAAATGAAACGTTGCGCGCTTTTCAGCTTGACTTCGTAATCGTGCGTGTCGATATTCGGGCTCAATTTGATTTCCTTGATTTCGACGACGCGCTGATTCTTTTTCGCTTCGGCTTTGCGTTTCTGCATTTCATAGCGGTATTTGCCCAAATCCAGAATTTTGCACACCGGCGGTTCCGCGTTCGGCGAGATTTCGATCAGATCCAATCCCGCTTCGTCCGAAAGCCGTAAAGCCTCGCGAATACTGACAACTCCGACGTTTTCGCCGTCGGCGCCGATCAAACGCACTTGTTTCGCTGTAATGTCTTGGTTGGCACGCGGCCCCTCACGGGTGGGCGTGGACCGTGTCGTTTCCGTATTAATAAAGACCTCCTTTGATTAAGTTATTCGTCAATGTGCGGACGAGCCGCGTTCTTTTTAAATTCGGCGATCGCGTCGTCAAGCGGCATGACGGTCTGCTTTTCTTCGCCCAAGCGGCGGACGGCGACCGTTCTGTCGGCGGCTTCGCGTTTGCCGATAGCCAAAATGACGGGAACTTTCTTCAATGAATGTTCGCGCACTTTGTAGCTGATTTTTTCGTTGCGCAAGTCCGTTTCGACGCGCAATCCCGCTTTTTTCAGCGCGGCGGCGACTTCCTTGGCGTAATCGCACCCGTCGTCGGTGATCGTTGCGACGACGATCTGCAACGGCGCCAGCCAGAACGGGAACTTGCCCGCCGTGTTTTCGATCATGATGCCCGTGAAGCGTTCCAGCGAACCGAACAAAGCGCGGTGCAACATGATCGGACGGTGCTTTTCGCCGTCTTCGCCGATGTAGGAAACGTCGAACCGTTCCGGCAGGTTCATGTCGACCTGCAACGTGCCCAGCTGCCATTCGCGGCCGATCGCGTCGCGCACTTTGAAGTCCAGCTTCGGACCGTAGAAAGCGCCGTCGCCGGGGTTCAGGGTATACTTATACCCCATGTCGGTCAGGGCTTTCGCCAAAGCGGCTTCCGTATGGTCCCACAGTTCGTCCGAACCGATACGCTCCGCCGGACGGGTGGACAATTTGATGCTGACGTCCTTCAGATCGAACGCTTCGTAAATGCTCAACATCAGACGGACGACTTTCTGGCATTCGTCTTCCAGCTGTTCCGGCGTGCAGAAGATATGCGCGTCGTCCTGCGTGAAGGCGCGGACGCGGAACAATCCGTGGATCGCGCCGGACGCTTCGTAGCGGTGGACGCGGCCGAATTCGGCGATGTATTGCGGCAGGTCGCGGTAGGACTTGATGCCCTGTTTGAAAACAAGGATGCCGCCGGGGCAGTTCATCGGTTTGATGCAGTAAGTCCGTTCCTCGATCGTCGTCGTGAACATGTTTTCACGGTACCAATCCCAGTGGCCGGACGTTTCCCACAGAACCTTGTCCATGATTTGCGGCGTGTTGATTTCGACGTATCCGGCGTCGTTCTGCCGTTTGCGTTCGTAATCGATCAGTGTTTGGAACAGGGTCCAGCCGTGCGGATGCCAGAAGATATCGCCGGGGGCGACGTCTTCAAAATGGAACAGGTCCATTTCCTTGCCGATGCGGCGGTGGTCGCGCTTTTCCGCTTCCTCAAGTTGTGTCAGATAGGCGTCCAGCCCTTTCTTGTCCGCCCAGGCCGTTCCATAAATGCGCTGCAGCTGTTCGCGCGACGAATCGCCGCGCCAGTAAGCGCCCGCCAGTTTCATCAGTTTGAAGCCTTTGCCGACTTTGCCGGTCGAAGGCAGGTGCGGTCCGCGGCACAAATCGACGAAGTTTCCCTGACGATAGAAGGAAATCGTTTCCGTTTCGGGCAGGTCTTTGATCAGTTCGACTTTGTATTTTTCGCCTTTTTCTTCGAAGAATTTGACGGCTTCGTCGCGGGTTTTGACTTCGCGGACGATCGGTTCGTCGCGATCGACGATTTCCGTCATGCGTTTTTCGATGGCTTCCAAATCGGCGGGCGTGAAGGGCGTCGCGCGGGCGAAGTCGTAATAAAAGCCGTTCTCGATCGCCGGTCCGATGGTGACCTGCGTTTCGGGGTAAAGCTCCTGCACCGCTTCGGCCATCACATGCGAACAGGTGTGGCGGATGATTTTCAGGCCGTCCTCCGTCTTGGCCGTAATGATTTCAACAGCGGCGTCCCGCGTAATCGGGGCGGACAAATCCTGCGGTTTTCCATCGACTTTGACGGCTAAAGCGGATTTGGCCAGACCGACGCCGATTTTCGCGGCGATCTCGGCACCCGTAACGGGACCTTCGAACGAAAGAACCGATTGATCGGGAAGAGTAATCGAAAGCATAACATCCTTCTTTCAGTTAACAAATTTCGGGCGCATTGTAGTCTTGTTCGCCCGACGTTTCAAGCGAATTTAAGCATAAAAAGCGATACGGAACGTCAGGGATGTCAAATTTTGAGGATTTCTTTGTAAACATCCAGCGTTTTGGCGCACATTTTCGCCGTTGAAAAATCGTTTCGGACACTTTCGACGGCTTTTTCGGCCATCGCAAGGCGTTCTTCCTCCGTCATGTCCAAAGCTTTGTCAAGGCAGTCCGCCAACGCCTGCGCGTCGCCGGAGGGGAACAAAAATCCGGTTTCGCCGTCTTTGACGGTTTCCGTCGCGCCGCCATGGTTCGATCCGATGACGATGCGGCCCATCGCTTGCGCTTCGGGCAGGACGCGGCCGAACGCTTCGGGGTCCGTGGACGCCGAAACAACGATGCCGGACAGCATGTATGCGACTTCCATTTCGTTGCAACGATCGACGAATTGAACGGAATCTGCAATTCCCAGCTTTTTCGCTTTTTTGCGCAATTCGGCGCTGTAAGAGGTACGGCCCTGATCGGAACCGACGAAGATGCACCGCCAATCCCTGTGCTTCATTTTGGACAGAGCTTCCAGCAAAACGATCTGGCCTTTCCAGCGGGTCAGACGACCGGGCATCATGATGACGGGCTTGTCTTCGGGCACGTTCCAGGCTTTGGACAGTGCGATCAACCGTTCGGGCGTTACTTTGGACATGTCGAACCGTTTGATGTCGACGCCGCGGTGGATGACGCGGATCTTGCTTTCGTCCGTGCCGTAGTTTTCCAGAATGTGCCGTTTGATGAAATTCGAAACGGCAATGGTCAGGACGCCCGACTGCATGACGGAGTTATACCGCTTCTTGAGCTTGAAAGGTCCGATGTTGTAAGCGCCGTGGAAAGACGTCAGGAACGGAACGCCCGTCATTTCGGCCGCTTTTTTGGCCGACCAGGCCGGCGCGCGCGAACGGGCGTGAACGATATCGACGTTGTATTCTTTGATAACGTTCGCCAGCAACGTCGCGTTCCGCCGGATGGTCAGCGGATTTTTGGAATAAACGGGCAGGGTGATGTGACGGATGCCCTGCTTCGTCAGTTCGTACACCATGCGCCCGCCGCCCGACACGACGATCGGTTCCCATCCCGCTTCGCGCAAAGCGGTTGCGACTTCGATCGTTCCGCGTTCGACGCCGCCTTGTTCCAAACGCGGCAAAACTTGCAAAATCACGGGGACATTGTTGTTCATCAAAGTTCTTCCTTAATAAATTATGGATAGCGAATATTTTAAAGAGGTCTTCCGTACGGTCTTCTTTCGGTGTAGCCGGCTTTGCGCATGCAACGGGCGTACCACCAGTAAACGCGCGACCAGGTCGGCTGGGCCGTGTTGACGTAAAGGGGCATGGCGCCGGGATAGGGGATATAATTCCCCCAAATGCCGCCGTTTTCCAAATCGAGCCTTAAATCACGGTCTTCGGGAATGTTGGGAATCGGATTGAACCAGCTGAACGGCCAGAAATCCGCCTTTCGAAGGCATTTGTTGTGGTCGCGGACGAATTGTTCTCCGCCGACGTTCGGCTGTTGCCAGTAGTAAACTCTGGTCGGCGTCGAACATGCCGTCGCGGAAAACAATAAAGCGGAAAGAGCGAGCAGTTTCAAACGGTTCATAACATAAACTCCTTTCGCCTAAAAATCGAGGTCCGTGTATTTTTCGGACGGCAACAGCGTCCCGAGCCTGTCGTTCAGCAAAGGCCGGAACGACGGGCGGGATTTGATCCGGGCGTACCAGATTTTCGTTTCTTCGAAAAGGGGCGAGCCGTCTTTGTCCGTTTTGTCCCAGGGCACTTCGTCGATATAGTCCAAAACGGACAATTGCGCCGCCGCTGCGATATCCGCCATCGAAAAGTTTTCTCCGGCGATCCAGTTGCGTTGTTTTAACAGCCATTCGGCGTATCGCAAATGCGAAACGACGTTCGCTTTTCCGGCGCGGATCAGGTCCGAATCGGGCGCACCGCCGTTATTCAGGCGTTTGTATATCTTTTCGCCGGCCAGATAAACGGTCGCTTCGTTGAAGAATTTTTCGTCGAACCAGTCGCATAAGCGGCGGACCTCCGCCCGTTCCAAAGGATTGACGCCCACGAGCGGCCGCGAGGTTATTTCACTGATGTATTCGCAAACGGGGCGGTGACCGCAAATATAACGCCCGCCCGGTTCCTGCAAAACGGGGATCTCGCCGGACGGATTCTTGGTCATGAAAGAATCGTCGCGTTTCCACGGTTCGATCGTGACCGGTATGAAATCCAACCCGTTTTCGCCCAAAACGATGCGCGCTTTGCGGCTGAAAGGACTGGCGGGATGATGATAAAGCGTAAACATGAGCTGCTCTGGTTTAAAATCGCGTATTCAAATCCGTGTTTCTATTTATAACGGAAATTAGTTTATAGCTTGTAAAAATTTTAAAAAAACTTAAAATCTGAAAGTCTTTTTTTATCGGAAAGGTCATTTGATGCTCCGTGCTTTTGTTTTGGGAATAACGCAAAGTTTAGCCGAATTTCTGCCGATCAGCTCTTCGGCGCATTTGATTCTGTTGCCGCTTTTTTTCGGATGGGAGGATCAGGGGCTGCCGATGGATGTCGCGTTGCATGTCGGGACGCTTTTTTCCGTCCTTCTTTATTTCAGGGCGGACGTCGTCGCTTTGGCAAAAGGCGCCTTTGAAATGATGCGGGGGCGTTTGAATACGGAAAACGCCCGTTTTTCGGCCAAGCTGATCATCGCCGTTCTGCCGATTTTGTTCGTCGGGTTCTTTGCCGGGGACGCCGTCGCCGAAAATTTCCGTTCGCCGCGCCTGATCGCCGTCGTGATGATTCTTTTCGGCGTTTTTTTATATGTTGCCGATCGATTCGGTTCCAAAAGATTCGCCGTTTCCGACCTGACTTTCGGTAAAGCGTTGCTGATCGGGCTGGCGCAGGTTCTGGCGATCGTTCCGGGGGTCAGCCGTTCCGGCGTTACGATATCGGCGGCCAGATTGTTGGGTGTCCGCAGAGAGGAAGCCGCGCGCTTTTCGATGCTGCTGTCCGTTCCGACGATCGGCGCCGCGGGCGGATACGGCGCTTTGCAGATGATTCTTTCTTCGTCCGCGGGCGAAAGCCCCGATGTGATTCTGTTCGGCATGCTGGTTTCTTTTGCGGGCGGGCTCGGCGCCGTGTGGTTTTTGATGAAATGGGTCAAAAAGGCTTCGTTTGCACTGTTCGCCGTTTACCGGATCCTGCTCGGAGGACTGCTTTTTTATCTTTTTTGAAAAAAGTTCTTGACGGGAAAAACGGAAGGCTGTATCAAAGTCTTGTTTTTGATTGCCCAAATGGCGGAATTGGTAGACGCGCTAGCTTCAGGTGCTAGTTCCTGTATGGGAGTGGAGGTTCGAGTCCTCTTTTGGGCACCATAATTCAGAGTTAAGGGGCCGCAAGCCCCTTTCTTTTTTGACCGGAATCGGGAGGGGCTTATGGGGCGGATTTTCTTTCATGAAAACGATTTGCCGGACGATGTCCGTTTTACGGGATCCGTTGCCGTCGATACGGAAACGATGGGATTGGAAATCAAACGCGACCGTCTTTGCCTCGTCCAATTGAGCGCGGGCGACGGCGATTGCCATATCGTTCGTTTCAAGCGCGGTTCGTACGACGCGCCGAATTTGAAAAAACTTTTCGCCGATTCGAACGTGCTGAAGATTTTTCAGTTCGCCCGTTTCGATCTGGCGGCGATCGAGTATTATCTGGGCGTCGAATGCAAACCGGTTTATTGCACGAAAATCGCGTCGAAACTGGCGCGGACGAACGCGACGAGCCACAGCTTGAAAGCCTTGTGCGACCTCTTGTTGGGCGTTGAGCTGATCAAGGAGCAGCAAACGTCGGATTGGGGCGCCGAAAAGCTTTCGCAGGAACAACTGACGTACGCCGCGAACGACGTGTTGTATCTGCACGCTCTTAAGGAAAAGCTGGACGGTTTGCTGAACCGCGAAGGTCGTATCGAAACCGCCCGAAAGTGCTTTGATTTTTTGCCGCAGGTTGCTAAAATGGACATCCTCGGATTTCCTGTCGAAACATTCTTTTCGCACTGATTTTTTTAGGAGCTTTCAATATGTCGATGACTGATGCCGAATTGTCCGAAATCGCAAAAGACGTCTTGACAAGAGAGGCGGAAGCCCTCGCTTTGCTGGCGAAATCGCAGGACGATTCTTTTGCCCGCGCCGTCAATACCCTGTACGAAACGAAAGGACGCATTATCGTTACCGGCATGGGAAAAAGCGGCCATGTCGGACGGAAAATCGCGGCGTCGCTGTCCTCGCTCGGATCGCCGGCTTATTTCGTCCATCCCGGGGAAGCCAGCCACGGCGATCTGGGGATGATCGAACCCGTCGATACCGTTTTGGCTCTGTCCAATTCCGGCGAAGCGCCCGAGTTGGGGGATATCATCGCGTTTTGCCGCCGTTTCGGAACGAAGCTGATCGGTATGACGTCAAATCGCGACAGTACGCTCGGCAAGTCTTCGGACGTCGTGTTGTGTCTGCCGCCCGTCGAGGAGGCGTGCCCGTTCGGATTGGCGCCGACGACGACGACGACGCTGATGCTGGCGTGGGGCGACGCTTTGGCGGTCGCTTTGTTGAAATTGCACCATTTTTCGAAAGAGCAGTATAAGCTCCGCCATCCCGGCGGCAAGTTGGGCAAGATGATGTTGCTCGTTTCCGATCTGATGCACGCGGGCGACGAATTGCCGCTCGTCGGCCCCGATTTAAAGATGAGCGACGCTTTGGTGGTCATGAGCGAAAAAGGTTTCGGTTGTCTGGGAATCGTCGATGATTCCGGCGATTTGCTCGGCATCTTCACGGACGGCGACTTGCGTCGCAGCATGTCGTCCGATCTGCTGACCAAAAAGATATCCGACGTGATGACCCGCCGTCCGAAAACGACGACGCCGCAAACGACGGCGCTTGAAGCCCTTAAAATCATGAACACGACGGGCAAAGGCATTACCAGCCTGTTCGTTCTGGACGCGAAAAAGCCCGTCGGATTGTTGCATATGCACGATTGCTTGCGGGCGGGAATCGCCTGATGAGCGACAATGTCGTCGATTTAAGCAAAGCTCAATGGGGCAAAAACAAGGCCTCCGGCGGCGAGTGGCACAGAAAGCAAAAACGCCGCATGCGCCGCCATACGCGGATGGTCGTTTCGCTGAAAGTGCTGTTGCCGAGTCTGGCGGCCCTCCTGATCGGTCTGGTCATCGTTTGGCCTCAACTGGTCGCGCAACAGGAGGAGGGCATCAGCCTGATCGCCGCCGAATCCGAAAGCGACAAGCCGCAGGAACAAGTGATGACGAATCCGCGCTTTTTTACGCAGGACGAGCACGGCGAACCGATTAACGTCGTCGCGGACAGCGCTTTCGAAATAACGAACGAATCCGACGACAACGTCCGTTTGATCCAATTCAACAACGTGCGCGCCGATATGTTGCGCAAAAGCGACCGCCTGTATGTTTTGGACGCGACGCGGGCTTTGTACGCGCAGGGCGGGGATGAAATCGAACTGCTCGGCAAAGTCGGCCTGTATACGGAAACGGGCGTCGAAGCGGAAACGACCGGTGCCGTTTTGAACCTGAAAAACAAGAATGTGCGCGGCGATAAAAGAATTCTTTTGCGTACGCCTTTCGCCGTGGCCGAATCGGAAGGATTCGAAACCGAAGCGGACGGAACGATCATTCGTTTGAAGGGGAAAACGAAGGCGATTTATTATCCCGATCGAAAGGAAAAACAATGAACTTCAAATCGACGTTGTTGACGGTGTGCGCGCTTTTTGCTTCTTTTCCCGTTTGTTCGGCGCAGGTCGACACGATGGCCAAAGGGGAAAAGATCGTTTTGACCAGCGACGGCGGGTTGGAGTGGAACAGCGGCAAAAAAACGCTGACGGCCGAAAAGAAAGCGTTGATCGTTCGGGGAAAAACGGCGCTCGGCGCCGATAAGATCGTTGCGCATTACAAAGACGTCGGCGACGGAAAGAAAACGGATGTCTTTCGTGTGACCGCGATGGGCAAAGTCATCATCAGAACGGAAAAACAAATCGCTTACGCCGACAACGCCGTTTATGAAATAGGCGAATCGGTAATCATTTTGAAAGGAAATCCCGTTAAGCTCGTAACCGGAGAGGAAACACTGACGGCGAAACGCGTCGAATTGTGGCAAAAGGATAATATGGCCGTTGCCAAAGACGAAGTCGTTGCGGTCAAAGACGATCGCCGGTTGGATGCGGGAACCGTTCGTGCGTACTTTGTCCGGAACGACAAAAACGCGACGGAAATCGAACGTTTCGAAGCGGAAGACAGGGTCGCCATCACCAACGGTCAGGAAAAAGTCGAAGGGGATTTCGGCGTTTACTGGGTCGAAAGGGAAACGGCCAGCCTGCAGGGAAACGTGAAAATATCGCAGGGCGGGAACTTCATTACCGGCGAAGTCGCCGATATAAATATGAAAACAGGCGTAAGTCGCTTGCAAACTCCGTCCGAAAGCGGTAAACCTAAAAAACAGGTTCGCGGCGTTTTTGTTCCGGATAAATCGAAGACTAAAAAGGAAACGGGCAAAAATGTCGTCAAACCGAAAAAGCCCGAAGCGGTGAAGGATAACGGCAGTGGAAGACAACAAAGCAATGAGCGAATCCTCGGTTTCTCCGACGAAGAAGGGTGACGGCCCTTATCTGGCCGCGGCCGGCGAATCGGGATTGCGCGCCGTCAGCCTGTCCAAGTCATATAAAAAACGTCCCGTTCTGCGCAACGTATCCTTTAAGGTCGATCGCGGCGAGGCCGTCGGTTTGCTCGGTCCGAACGGCGCCGGTAAAACGACTTCCTTCTATTGCATTACGGGATTGATCACGCCCGATTCCGGAACGGTGTTCGTTGACGGGATCGACATCACGTCCATGCCGATGTACCGCCGCGCCCGTTTGGGCGTCGGTTATCTTCCGCAGGAAGCGTCTATTTTCCGTAGCTTGTCCGTTGAAAACAACATCCGCGCCATTCTGGAAATCGTCGAACCGAGCTGGGAAAAACGCGAAGAACGGCTGGAAAGCCTGTTGAACGAGTTTTCCGTTTCGCACTTGCGCCGCGCGCCGGCTCTGGCGTTGTCCGGCGGCGAACGTCGTCGCGTGGAAATCGCGCGCGCGTTGGCGGCGAATCCGTCCTTTATTCTGTTGGACGAACCTCTGGCCGGTATCGATCCTATTTCCGTGGGCGAGATTCGCGATCTGGTCGGTCATTTGAAGCATCGCGGAATCGGCGTTCTGATCACGGATCATAACGTCCGCGAAACGCTGGATATCATCGACCGCGCTTATATTTTGTATGACGGCGTCGTTCTGATGGAAGGCGACCCGCGGGACGTCGTCAGCCACGAAGAGGTCCGGCGCGTTTATCTGGGCGAAAAATTCGCTTTGTGATCGGACGGAGGGGAGGGCTATAGATGTCCTTGACACCTCGTCTGGACTTAAAACAGACACAAACGCTGGCGATGACGCCGAAACTGCAGCAGGCTATCCGTCTGTTGCAAATGTCGGCTTTGGAATTGAACGAAGCCGTCGCCGAAGAATTGGAACAAAATCCTTTTTTGGAAAAAGAAAGCGACGATTCCCGCGAAACGGACGCCGAAAGCTTTTCGCCCGACGGGGAAACGGACGGACGGAAAGAAGGGGATTCTTTCCTCGATTCGGCGAACGAGGAAGGCGATGCCCCGCTTGATATGGTCGCCGGCGGCGAGGAAGACAGCTTTTACGAACGTCCCGATTACAGCGAAGACAATGATTTTTCGTCTTCGTTTTCCGACCCGTGGGAAGGCGGTTCCTCGGCGGACGACGATTTTTCCGCCGTCGATTTATGCCGGGCCTCTCCGGTTTCCGCGGAAGAATCCCTTTTGCGCCAGATCAACGCCGCTTTTTCGGATCCGAAAGACCGCGCCGTCGCAACGGGTATGCTTGAAAAACTGAACGATTGCGGATGGCTGACCGAACCGCTTGACGCGCAGGAAGAAAAGCTGTTGCCCGTTTTGCAGACGTTTTCGCCGACCGGCGTTTTTGCCGTTTCTCTGGCCGATTGTCTGGCGCTTCAGCTGAAAGAGCTCAATCGTTACGATCCTCTTATCGCCGTCGTTTTGGAGCATTTGGATTTGCTCGGAAAGAAAGAGTACGCGAAACTGGCCAAACTTTGCGGAACGGACGAGGAAGACGTTTTTGACATGGCGGAAGAGATCCGGCGTCTGAACCCGCGGCCGTTGTCCGATTTGCGGGAAACGGCGGCGCCAGTCGTCGTTCCGGACGTTTTGTTGTGCCGAAAAAAAGACGGGACTTTCGTCGTCCGGCTTAATCGGGCGGCTTTGCCCCGCGTGCTGATCAATCGCGAATACAGCGCGGAAGTGGCGTCCTTTGCCAAAACGGACAAGGCGACGCAACGCTTCGTCAGGGAAAAACTGTCCTCCGCCGCATGGTTGGTCAAGGCGTTGAATCAGCGGGCCGAAACGATTTTAAAGGTGGCAACGGAAATCGTCCGCCGTCAGCGCGATTTCTTCTTAAAAGGGGAAAGCGCCATGAAGCCGATGGTGCTGAAGGACGTCGCGGATGCCGTCGGTTTGCACGAAAGCACGGTCAGCCGCGTGACGGTCCAAAAGTATATCGCGGCGCCGTCGGGCGTTTTCGAATTGCGGCACTTTTTTTCGCAGGGCGTCGCCGGTAATGCCGGCGAAATCGTTTCGGGACAGGCCGTACGGGCGCGAATCAAAGCGCTTGTCGACGCGGAAAAGCCTGACGATGTTTTGTCTGACGACGCTTTGGTCGTCCTGCTGAAACGCGAAGGAATAGAAATCGCCCGCCGAACGGTCGCAAAGTATCGGGAATCCGTCGGTATTCCGACATCCGCGCAACGCAAACGGGACAAACGGCTTAATTTAAAGCGAAAGTGAAAAGTTTGCTTGACTTGAAAACGGTAAGGAATTAACTTTTCAAGTTAGGCGGGGTAACCCGCGGAAGGTTTAACTTTTAACAACGAGAAACGGCACATGAAAATTGCTATTACTGGTAAACAGATCGATATCGGCACAAGTCTGCGTACGCATGTCGAAGAACAACTGAACGCGGCTGTGAACAAATATTTCGACGATCCTTTGAACGCAACGGTTTCTTTTTCCAAGGAAGGGTCCGGCATCAAGGTTGATATTTCCGCTCATCCGATCAGCAGCGTGATGATTCAGGGCAAAGGTTTCCATGATGACGCATATGCCGCTTTCGATATGGCGAACGAACGCATCGCAAAACAGCTGAAACGGTATAAAAAGCGTTTGACGAATCACAAGTTCGAAGCCGAACCCGTCAATCTGTCGGTCATCGAACCCGAAAAGGAAGCGGATGACGAAACGTTGCCGCAGGATGAATCCGCGCCGGTCGTTATCGCCGAAATGCAGTCCGAACTGCCGTTGTGCACGGTCAGCGGCGCCGTTATGCGCATGGATTTGCAAGATGTTCCGGCTTTGCTGTTCCGCAATGTCGCCCACGGCGGTCTGAACATGGTCTATCGCCGCGCCGACGGAAATATCGGCTGGGTCGATCCGCAGGCCTGATGATCGGTCGTCTGAAATGTTGATTTCAGAATTGTTGACGCCGGCCCGCGTCATTCCCGCTTTGAAAGCCAATAATAAAAAGCAGGTTTTGACGGAGCTGGCGTCAGTTGCGTCTAAAGAGCTTCAAACGGACGAGCAGGCCGTTCTGGATGTTCTGGTCGAACGGGAACGGCTCGGGACGACGGCTATGGGCGAAGGCGTCGCGATTCCGCACGGAAAGCTGGACGGTTTGGATGGTATTTTCCTGATTTTCGCCCGCGCCGACAGACCCGTTCCTTTCGACGCGCCGGACGGACGCCCCGCCGATCTGTTCTTTTTGTTGTTGACGCCGGAAAACGCCGGCGCGGATCATCTGACGGCGCTGGCAAAGCTGTCCCGTTTGTTGCGTGATAGAAGGATGTGCGCCGTTTTGCGCGGCAGCGACGATCCGGAAGTCATTTATTCCGCTATTTTGGAAAGCGAACAAAAATAAGCGCGGACGATATAAAAAAGTGTTGACAGTACGTTTTCGCTTTTGTATAGTCCCTTTTGTTTCGGGGGTGTAGCTCAGCTGGGAG
>DGGW01000085.1 GCA_002393065.1 Alphaproteobacteria bacterium UBA3864
GGTGAATATTTGAGTGAACTTTTTCACACAAAAAAGGACGGGAACGGTTACAGGTAAATGATTTACGCGTTTGTGCAGGACGGTCAGAATATCGGGATTCTCAGACAGCAATGGGAATCGCTTTCCTCTTATGCGGAAAGCCGGTCTTTAACCATAGATAAATGGCTTGATTCGACGTCTTTCAATCCGGAATTGTTCAAAGCAAAGGATGTTCTGCTGTTGGAAAAAACATTCCGTCTGGGGAAAGATATCCGCACGATCACTGCGATCATGCAGGAATTGTTGCAAAAAGGCGTCATTATTTGCTCCTGCGAAGATGACTTGAAATTCGGCGGAGATTCCGCTTCGTCAAAAACAATGGCTCATATGCTTGGCGTCGTAACGGATATTGTGGAGGAACTGCGCTCCCGTTTAACGAAAGAGGCTCTGACTTCGCGAAAACTGGCGGGACAAACATTAGGACGTCCGCGAGGAAGAAAGAACAGCAATCATAAATTGGACGTCAAAAAAAATGAAATCCGGAAGTTGCTCCGATCGGGAAAGACAGAACCGGAAATCTGCCGGTTGCTGAACATTCCCCGCTCTTCTTTATTCGTATATGTCAAAGACCATCCTGAATTAAAGCAGGAGGCTGTTTGATGATTTTTCTCGTTTCCTCTTATGAACGGGATGTTTCGGTTATGTCCAGGGTCCAACACCTAAAAACCGAAGAAATGTTCAGCATTTTTTCAAGATCATCCCGTTCTCTCTATGGAAGGAAAAACAAATGAAGGTCTTGATATTGGCCGGCGGATTGGGGACACGACTGGGCGAGGAAACGACCCTGAAGCCGAAACCGATGGTCGAAATCGGCGGGTATCCGATTCTGTGGCATATCATGAAGATTTATTCGTACTACGGGTTCAACGAGTTTGTGGTGCTGACCGGATATAAATCCCACGTCATCAAGGAATACTTCGTCAATTATTATCAGCAGTATTCGGACATCACGGTCGATTTGACGAATAACAGCGTTGAGATCCACCGCACGCGCAGTGAACCGTGGAAAGTAACGATGCTCTATACGGGACAGGACACGATGACCGGCGGCCGCATCAAACGGGCGCGGGAATACGTCGGCAATGAGCCGTTCATGCTGACGTACGGCGACGGCGTTTCCGATGTCGATATCGACGCTTTGATCAAATCGCACAAAGAATCAGGCAAACTATGCACGATGACGGCCGTTCAGCTGGCGGGACGTTTCGGCGCTTTGGTCATCAAAGACGACAACATGATCACGTCGTTTATGGAAAAGCCGAAAGGGGAGGAAAGCTGGATCAACGGCGGTTTCTTCGTCTGCCGGCCGGAAGTTTTCGATTACATAAAGGACGGAGATTCAACGATATTCGAACGCGCGCCTTTGGAAAATCTGGCGAAGGACGGACAGCTGAACGCGTACAAGCATTACGGCTTCTGGCGCCCGATGGATATGTTGAAAGACAAACTTGAACTCAATGAAATGTGGACGACGAAAAAAGCCCCGTGGAAAGTCTGGAACGATTGATTGAAGGAAAACGAAATGAACAGAATTGTCAAAGAGGATATGGAATATATTTTTAACAGCGTATCCGACAAGAAGGAAAAATTCAGAAATTCAAATATCTTTATAACGGGATGTTGCGGCTTTCTCGGATATTATTTTCTCCATTTCTTTAATCTTTATAAGAAAGAACTGGGAATTAAATCCATTGTCGCTGTCGATAATTTTCAGGTCGGGCGTCCGTTCTGGGTCGATGAGATCGTAAAAGACGGAAATATCGAACTCAAAGAATTCGACATCATCAAAGGCGATATTTCGACGATTGCGCGCGACAAGGAAAATTCTTTCGTCATTCATATGGCGTCTATTGCCTCTCCGACTTTCTACCGCAAATATCCGATTCAGACAATTGAAGCGAATATCTGGGGACTGAAGTGGCTTTTAGACGACTATAGAGATACCTCTTTGCGCGGTTTCCTGTTCTTTTCAAGTTCGGAAATCTACGGCGACCCGACGCCCGAAAACATTCCAACTCCGGAAACATACCGCGGCAACGTAAACACGGTAGGTCCTCGCGCCTGCTATGACGAGTCCAAGCGTTTCGGCGAAACGATCTGTTATGAATATGCCAAGGAATACAAAATGCCGATCGGTCTGGCGCGTCCGTTCAACAACTACGGTCCGGGAATGAAACTGGACGACAAGCGCGTTCCCGCCGACTTTGCAAAGGCCGTGATGAACAATAAGGACATCGTCATTCTGTCGGACGGAAAGCCCAGCAGAACATTCTGCTATATCGCCGATGCGATCGCCGGATATTTGAAGATTTTGCTCCACGGCGAGTTTGATTTCTTCAACATCGGTATTGAAAAACCCGAGATTTCCGTTCGCGAGTTGGCAGAGATTTACGCAGAAACTGCCAAGGAACTTTTCGGCTACGAAGGTAAAGTCATTTATCAGGTGTCGGACGATAAAAACTATACGACCGACAATCCTAACAGGCGTTGCCCGATTATCACAAAAGCTCAAAAGACGCTTAACTATGCGCCGAAGATTTATGTCCGTGAAGGCGTGAAAAGATTTTTGGAATATTTGAAATTGGAAGGATTGAACTAATGATTGCCGTATTGGGATTGGGATTCGTCGGATTAACGACGGCTTTGGGATTCAGCAAGAAGGGATTCCGCGTCAGAGGTTTTGACGTCGATAAAACAAAAGCCGGCGTGATCGCTTCGGGAAAGATTCCGTTTTTTGAAGCGGATATGCAGGAAGTGCTGGACGAACAACTGAATCATAATTTTACCGTATCCGACACGTTGGCTGATGCCGTTTCGAACAGTAAAGTTGTTTTCCTTTGTGTCGGTACGCCTTCCGACGAAAAAGGAAAAGCCGATCTGACTTATTTGCTGGCAGCCGTCGGGGATATTCTGAAATCCGTTCAAAAGGGATCAAAGAAAATCATCGTCGTCAAATCGACCGTTCCCCCGTCGACGACGCGGGATTATGTCATTCCGTTCATTGAATCAAAAGGATTTAAAATCGGTGAAGATGTCATTGTCGCGAACAATCCTGAATTTTTGCGCGAAGGTCATGCTTGGAAAGACTTTATCGAACCCGACCGCATTGTGATCGGAACGCAGGATGATTACGCAAAAACGGTTTTAGGAGAAATCTACGCCCCGTTTGCCGTTCCCGTCCATTACGTTTCCCTGAACACGGGTGAATTTATCAAATACCTGTCAAACACGTTGCTGTCCACGCTGATCAGCTATTCGAACGAAATGTCCATGATCGCCATGACGATTGGCGACATCGACACGCGCAAAGCTTTTCAGATTCTGCATGAAGATAAACGTTGGGGCGAAGACAAAACTTGCATGATGGCGTCCTACGCATTTCCGGGTTGCGGTTTCGGCGGCTATTGCCTGCCGAAGGACACACAGGCGATGGCGTATAAAGCCGGAGAGTTCGGTTATAACGCTAAGATTTTGAAAGATGTTTTGGCGGTCAACGCCGAAATCAAACCGTTCTGGATTGAACAAATCACGGAAAATCTGCCGAAAACGGCGACAATCGGCGTTTTAGGGCTGTCCTTCAAACCTCATTCCGACGATATTCGTCAGACACCTGCAAAAGCCTTTTTGGAACAGTTGCTGGCGAAAGGATACACGAACATCGTCGTCTATGACCCGATCGCGAACGATCTGTTCGACAGAACGTACAAGTTGCCGCTGACGTATAAAAATTCCGTCAAGGAAGTGGCCGAATGCGCCGATGTCGTTGCAGTTGTTACGGCTTGGCCGGAATTCAAAGAACAGAAGGCTTTGCTGAACGGCAAAAAAGTCTTCGATTTAAGATACTGCCTGTAAGGGGATAAAAATGAGTTTTAAAGAAAATTTCCTGCGAAGTCTGGTCAAAAAAACAGCAAAAATGTATTACAACGCCTTCTATGGCGGAAAGCGCAAGTTCAACTATATTCCCGCTTCCGGCAAATTGCTCGGTCCGGAAGAATTGAGCAATATGATTGACGCCTCGTTGGATATGTGGTTGACGACAGGACGCTTTAATGAAGAATTTGAAAAAGCTTTTTCAAAATATCTCGGGTTACCGTTTTGTCTGACAGTTAATTCCGGTTCTTCGGCCAATCTGTTGGCTTTATCCTGCCTGACGTCTTATAAGCTGGGAGAACGACAGGTCAAAAAAGGAGATGAAGTCATCACCGTTGCTGCCGGTTTCCCGACCACAATCAATCCGATCGTTCAAAACAATCTTGTGCCTGTCTTTTTGGATGTGGATATCGCTACGGGCAACATCGATACGACAAAACTGGAAGAATCGATCACGCCTAAAACAAAAGTCGTGATGATGGCCCACACTTTGGGTAATCTGTTCGATCTGGGAAAAGTGACGGAAATCTGTAAAAAGCATAATCTGTGGCTGATCGAAGACAACTGCGATGCATTGGGTGCTGAGTACGACGGTAAAAAAGCCGGTACGTTCGGTGATTTGGCGACATTCAGCTTCTATCCTGCACACTTTATCACAATGGGCGAAGGCGGTGCGGTCGCTACGAAAAACCCGTTGTTATATAAAATCGTCAAATCGATGCGCGATTGGGGACGCGACTGCTACTGCGAACCGGGGCATGACGACACCTGCAAATGCCGTTTTGCTCAACAGTTAGGAAATTTGCCGTTCGGATATGATCATAAGTACACATATTCTCATATCGGCTATAACCTGAAAATCACCGATTGGCAGGCGGCTTGCGGACTTGCCCAACTGCAAAAAGCCGACTTTTTCATTTCCAAGCGGCGGGAAAACTTCAGAATCCTGTTTGATATGCTGAAGGATTTGCAGGATTACCTGATTTTGCCGAAAATCACGGAAAAATCAAATCCCGCATGGTTCGGATTTCTGATTTCCGTCAAAGAGAATGCTCCTTTTAAGAAGCAGGAACTCGTTGAATATTTAGAAAAGAATCAAATCGGGACACGCCAGCTGTTCGCTGGAAACATTTTGCGCCAGCCGAGTTTTACGCATAATGAAATTCCTTTGAGAATTAACAATTCTCCGTTGCTGTACTCAAACATACTGACTGAAGACGACTACAAACGCGTTCCGAATACCGACTTCATTATGAACAACACGTTCTGGGTCGGAGTTTTCCCCGCTCTCGGCGAGAAAGAACTGCAAAAGACATCCGATACTATTCACACGTTTGTAAAATCGAAGATGGCTTAATCCGGATTAAAGGTTTTGATAATGACAGAGCCGCTTCTATCGATTTGCATACCGACCCGCAATCGAGCAGCGTTTTTGTACCGCACCCTTCGCTCGATTACGGAAACTCCCGTTTTTCAAAACGGAAACGAGGTTGAGATCGTCGTGTCCGATAATACTTCGACGGACGCAACCGAAGATATCGTTAGAATTTTCACTGAAAAGTACGGGGATAAAATTGTTTATTCCCGCAACGAAGAGGACATCGCCGATAAGAATTTCGAAAAGGCTCTTCGATCGGGGCACGGTGAATTTCGAAAGCTGAACAACGATACGTTCTGGTTCTGCGACAATAAACTCGAAGAGCTTTTATCGGATATCAAACAATACCAAAAAGACCGTCCGGTTTTGTTTTTCCCGAACGATAAAGCCGATAAAGTCGTTCTTTGTTCCGATTTAAGCGAATTTGTCGAACAGGCGTCGTATTCAATGACATGGATTGGCGCATTCGGCATTTGGAAAGATGATCTTGATCGGATAACTGATTTTTCCGCGAACGTAAACACACAATTGGCGCAGACGGACATTCTTTTGCGGGAAGTTGCCCGAAAGAAAAAAGCTGTTGTCTTCAAGAAGAAATATATGAAATATCAATTTTTTTGGAATAAGCAAAAATATGATGTTTCTAAATTGTTCGGATTGCATTATTTGGATTTTTTAAAAGGATACGTTAACAAGGAACTTCTTTCAAGGAAGGTTTTCAGAAAAGAAAGAAGACGCGTTTTAAAACATATATTTAACTATTTTTATTCTTCAAATATGGTCGGGAAAGACGCTAAGTTATTTGATTCTTTAAAGAAGTATTACATTTTTTCGATTTTCTTTTACTTAAGACTGATCGTTTTTTTATCCAATCATCTCATCAAGGATTTGATTTGCTGGTGGAAAATAAAGAAACGCGGCGCTGACGGCAATTTCAAAAAGCAATGGAAAAAGAGGAACGCTTCTTCCTTTGTCGTTCCGATGCAGGTCGAGTATCCGAACGCCGTTTATGTCGGGAACGGTTCAAGCGGGGAACTGGTCATCGAGAATTGCGATCCCGAAACAAATACGCTGATCATAGGGGAAAACGTCAAAATCGGAAAAAACGTCCGCTTCGTCTTTAACGGGGCGGGCAAAATGATTTTCGTCGCCGACGGTACGGAGATCCCCGACGGAACAACGGTTTATCCAGACAACAAGGGATTTTCGTAAATGAAAAAACTTCTTTTAACGGGCGGAACGGGCTTTATCGGACGCAATATCCTGCCGACATTGCGCGAAAAGTACGACGTTTCCGCTCCGACAAGAGCGGAGATGGACATCAACGATCGGAAAAGCGTCGACGATTGGATAAATGAAAACAGGCCGGACGTTCTGGTCCATTGCGCCATCGTCGATCCGGCGAAAGCCGCCGACGCGGGCAGGAGCGTTTTGGCGGACACGTTAAGGGCTTTTCTTTGTCTGACGCGCCACCCGTTTGAAAAAATCGTTTATATCGGTTCGGGGGCGGAATACGACAAATCCAAAGACATAACCGATGTTTGCGAAGAAGACATCGGAAAGAACCTTCCCGCCGACGAATACGGCTTGGCGAAATACGCTTTGAACGAAATCGCCCGTTCTTCGGAAAACATCGTCAACATACGGATTTTCGGCTGTTACGGACCGACGGAGCCGGAACGCCGCTTTATTCGGCACGCGATCGACTGCTGTTTAAGGAACGAACCGGTCACGATCCGTCAGGATTGCCGTTTTTCCTATGTTTTCGTCAAAGATCTGGCGCGCGCCGTTCTGCGTGTTCTGGAAAACGAAACGGCGTATCACGATTACAACGTTTGCGCCGGCGCGTACAAGCTTTCGGAACTGGCGGAAATCGTCAAAAAACAAATGAACAATCCGTCGCCCGTGAAAATCGGGGCGGAAGGTTTCAACAACGAATACACGGCCGTCAACACGCGCTTCAAAACGGAATTTCCCGATTTTGAATTTACTTCCATGGAACAGGGAATCGCGGAAGAGATCGGTTGGCAAAGGAGTCTTGCATGAAAAAGAGAGTGGCCGACATCATCATGGATACTTTGGCGGACTGCGGCGTCGGACAGGCGTTTTGCGTCGTCGGCGGCGGCTCCATGTATCTTGACAACGCTTTGGGGATCTCGAAGCGCATCAAAACGATATTCAACCATCACGAACAGGCCTGCGCGATGGCGGCGGAAGGATACGCCCGCTATACGACGGACAAGCCCGCTCTGGTCTGCGTGACCAGCGGTCCCGGCGGAACGAACACGCTGACGGGCGTTTACGGAGCTTATGTCGACAGTATCCCGATGATCGTCGTTTCCGGTCAGTGCCGCTACAACACGAGCGTTCCCGACGCGGGCGTACCTTTGCGCTGCCGCGGCGTTCAGGAATTCAACATCGTCGACACGGTCAAAACGATGACCAAGTATTCTAAAATGGTCGTCGACCCGCTGGAAATCAAACGCGAAGTCCGGAAAGCTTACGACATCGCGATGAACGGGCGGCGCGGTCCCGTGTGGTTGGACGTTCCGCAAAACGTTCAGAACGCGATGGTGGAGGAAAGCGACCTTTTGCCGGTCCTTCCCGCGCCCGAAACGGTGAAGGCGAAGGAAGAGGATATCGAAAAACTTTATTCCTTGCTGAAGGCGGCGAAACGTCCCGTCGTCCTGGCCGGAAGCGGCATCAGATATTCCGGCAATTATAAAGCTTTCCTGAACTTTTTAAGCACTGTCAAAATTCCCGTCGTCAACGCAGGTTCTCAAGGTGATTTGCTTTACAGGAATCATCTTCTTTGTGTCGGAGCGGAAGGGTTGACGGGACAGCGTGCCGGAAATTTCGTTTTGCAAAACGCCGATGTCGTTCTGGTTTTAGGAGCCTCTCTGACGTTCACCGAAACGGGCTGGGTTCAGGAAAATTTTGCCCCTAAAGCGCATCTGATTATGGTCAACATTGACGAATACGAACACCGCAAACCGGGAATGCACGTCAACACGTTCATTCATGCCGATTTAAAAGAGTTCTTCGGTCAGACAAAGCATTTCAAAATCGAAGCGCCGGCCAAATGGATTGAATACGCCCGAACGGTTAAAGCGAAATTCGATCCGTTTGAAGGTGCGGCCGAAACAACGGATGGAAGAGTTTCTCCCTACTGTTTTTGGAAAACGTATGCCGAAAAGATTCCGGAAGACGGCGTTACCTGTTTAGGAAATTCAAGCAGTATTGTCGGATTGTTGCGTTACGGTATCTCGACGGAAAAGCAGCGTATTCTGGTTAATGTGAACTGCGGTTCCATGGGCGACGACATCACTTTGGCGACCGGTGTCGCTGCGGCGGCGAAGCGCTCTGTCGTAATTCAGACGGGCGATGGCAGTTTTATGATGAATTTGCAGGAAATGGCGACGATCGCGCATAACAAACTGCCTGTCAAAATCGTCGTTTTTTCGAACGGCGGATACAACGCTTTGCGCAACACGTTCAAAAACTACTTCAACGGCGTCAACACCGGATGCGATCACGACAGCGGCATTTCTTTCCCGAGCTTTGAAAAAGTCGCCGCGGCGTTCGGTTTCCCTTACCGCAAATGTCCGTCGAACAGGGACGTTCCCGATTCTCTCGACTGGTTGCTGGGGCAGGACGGTTTCGCGTTTTTGGAAGTGGAACAAAGTTTCGACGCGGTCAAAGCTCCCTGCGTGATTTCAAAGCTGCGCTCGGACGGGACGTCCGACCCCGCGTGGCTGCAGGATATGTCCCCGTTCATCGACAGGGACGAATTTAAAGCTCTTATGATTTCGGAATGAAAGGCAAAACAATGGATTTCAACGGCAAATCAATACTGATCACGGGCGGCACCGGATCTTTCGGAAAGAAGTTTATCAAAACGGTTTTAGCGCAAAATCCCGACGTGAACAGAATCGTCATCTATTCCCGCGACGAATTCAAGCAGTTCATGATGAGCAACATGCCGGAATTCAAGCCGTATTTATCCAAACTGCGTTTCTTTATCGGCGACGTGCGCGACAAGGAACGCCTGCGCTGGGCGATGGACGGTATCGACTACGTCGTTCACGCCGCTGCTTTGAAGCAGGTCCCCGCGTGCGAATACAACCCGTTCGAAGCCATTAAAACGAACGTGATGGGCGCGCAGAACGTCATCGACGTCTGTTTGGAAAACAATATTGAAAAAGTCGTCGCCCTTTCGACGGACAAGGCCAGCTCGCCGATCAACCTGTACGGCGCGACGAAACTGTGCTCGGACAAGCTGTTCATCGCCTCCAACGGCTACCGCGGCGGCAGAAGAACCCGTCTTTCCGTCGTCCGCTACGGCAACGTCGCCGGTTCGCGCGGTTCCGTCATTCCCTATTGGCAGAAACTGGTTGAAGAAGGCGCGGAATTCATTCCCGTGACCGATTGTTCGATGACGCGGTTCTGGCTGAAACTGGAGCAGGCGGTCGAAATGGTGCTGAATGCGTTTGAAACCATGCGCGGCGGCGAATTGTTCGTCAAAAAGATCCCCTCCATGCGTATGCCGGAACTGGCGAAAGCGATCGCGCCGGATCTGCCGATCAAGGAAGTGGGCATCCGTCCGGGCGAAAAGATCCACGAACAGATGATTTCCACGGAAGACGCCCGCAACACACTGGAATTCGACACGTACTACATTATTTGTCCGGACGCGCCGTGGTGGGCGAAAAATTCGCAAGGCATCGGCGGAAAGCCGGTTCCCGCGGGCTTTTCGTACAGTTCGGGAACGAACACGCAATGGCTCAGCGTCGAAGAAATGCGTCAACTGATTAAGGAATTGAGCGTTGATTAAAAACCTTTTTGCAGATTTATCGAACGGTATAACCAAGTCTTTACGGAACTATAAAAATGAATTTAAAATACAATTTAGAAAAAGTTAAATTATATTGTTTTTCAAAAATTTTCTTTGAAAAGAGAAGAAAGCATTATCAAAATAAATATGCTTTCTTTTTACAAAAAGACTGTATAAGAGAAACGCAGAAAAAAATAATAAAAAATATTCAGAAAAAGATAAATAACAATCAAAAAATTTCTGTTTATTTGGTCGCGTATGAAAAGTTGCAATGGGCATTCGATACGCTTTATGATGAATTAAAAAAAGACAGTCTTTTTGATCCGAAAGTTCTTGTCCTGAATGCGTGGGAAAGAAAATATGTTGAAAAAGAATCGACAAAGGATTTAATAAATTTTTTCAACGATAAGAATTATAGCATTATACGTAAAATAAATAGAAAAAACCTTCCTGATATATTGATTTGTCCCAGACCTGATTTCGAACACATCGGGTTAACTTTTTGTCCAGACCAAGTTTATAAGAAATGTTTATTAGTTTATTGCCCCTATATTTGGGTTGTTGAAAACACGAGAGCTGAACATTTTCACTATTCTAAAGAAATTATGTGTTTTTTCTGGAAAGAGTATTTGCCGAACAAATATCATATCAAATACGACCATCTGAGTTCATTACAAAAAACGAAACTACTTGTAAACAGTTCTATTATCATTCTGTCTGGTTCCCTTAAAACAGATATGCTAGCTAAAGCAAAAGAAAATTTTCAATACTGGAAACAAGAAAATACAAAAAAAATCATCTATGCTGTACATTGGTCTTTATACGACAATGTTGTGGCATTTGGAACATTTCATAGATACTACGATAAAATTTATGAGTATTTAAAAATAAATCCGGAGATAGAAATGGTTATTTCACCACATCCTTTTTTAAAAAGATTCATCGCAGATAAAGCCTTGCAGGAAAAGTGGGGTGGATCTTCGTTTCATTTAACGATAAATGAATACAACGATTTTTTGAAAAAATGGAAAGAATTACCGAACGGAAATATTATAGATGATGCCGATTATTTTGGTTTGTTTAAATCATCAGATGCGATGATTTTAGATTGTATGTCGTTCTTACCCGAATACGGCTCTCTTTTAAAACCAATGTGTTTTTTATCCCGTGAGAAAGACTGGCATATTTTGCAAAGTAAATTCAATCCGGAAGCAAAAGAATTGTTAAAGACGATTCATATCGCCTACGAATGGGAAGATATTGTTAACTTTATAGAACACGTCGTCAAAAAAGACGAATATCCGCAAAAACGGCAACGTGAAGAAGTCGTAAAAAAGTATTTTTCCATCAATGCCGGTCATGTCGGCAAATTTATCAAAAACGATATCAAAAAGAGCCTGTTGAAATAACAAGCAAGAAAGGTTCAAAGATGAAAACATACGGATACGGTCATCAAACCATTGATCAAAGCGATATAGACGCTGTTATCGAAACATTGCAAAGCGATTACCTGACGTGCGGCCCCGCCGTCAAAGCGTTTGAACGGGCGGTTTGCGATTATACGGATGCGAAATATTGCGTTGCCGTATCCAATGCCACTGCCGGCTTGCATATCGCAGCATTGGCGGCAGGGCTCGGAAAAGGCGACGAAGGCATTACGACGCCGATCACGTTTCTGTCTTCCGCCAACTGTATTTGTTTTACCGGAGCAACGCCCGTTTTTGCCGACATTGATCCCGAAACAGCGAATATTAATCCCGCGGAAATTGAAAAGCGCATTACGGAAAAGACAAAAGTTCTTATTCCCGTTCATTTCGCAGGGCAGTCCTGCGATATGGAAGCAATTTCAAAAATCGCAAAAAAACGCAATCTGATCGTTATTGAGGATGCGGCACACGCAATCGGTTCCGATTATAAAAATACGAAAGTCGGTTCCTGCACGTATTCAGACATGACGGTGTTTTCGTTCCACCCTGTCAAAACGATCACGACGGGCGAAGGCGGCGCCGTTACGACCAACAGCAAGGAACTGTATGACAAGCTTTGCGCGTTCAGAGCGCACGGTATGCACAAAGACGGCGACATGGTCAACACCTGGGAATACGAAATGCGGGAGTTGGGGTACAACTACCGCATGACGGATTTTCAGGCGGCTTTGGGAATCAGCCAGCTAAAAAAACTGGACGCGTTCAAAGCCCGCCGCCGTGCAATCGTGGCGTATTACAACGAACATCTCGGATTGCCCCATCTGATCGAGCGGGATTTTTCAAACGCGTGTTTCCATCTGTATCCGGTTCTGATCGACAATCGTCGGGACTTTTACTTTAAAGCCCGCGAAGCCGGATTGAATTTGCAGGTGCATTACATTCCCGTTCACACACAGCCTTATTACGCGCAATACGGATATAAAAAAGGCGATTATCCGAAAGCGGAAAACTACTACGCGCATTGTATTTCCCTGCCGTTGTATCCGGCGTTAACGGATGAGGATTTGAAAGAAATTGTCAGAAGGATAAAGGAGATTTTGTAATGCAAACAACGCCAACGATCGAAGTTGTCATACAAACATACAACCGTGCAGCATTATTTGAAAGAACCTTACGTTCCGTTTGCGATCAGACGTATCCGGATTTTACGGTCAAGGTTTTCGATAACGGATCGACCGACAATACGAAAGAAGTATATGAAAATGTTATCAGACAATATCCGGAAAGACGGTTCGAATATAAGCGTTTGAATGAAAATCATTTGGACGATTTCATGATGAAGGAAAAATGTGACTTTATCACGGCGGATTACGTCATTGTTTTTCACGACGACGACCTGATGCACCCGCGGTATGTCGAATGCTTAATGAACGTATTAAAAGAGCATCCTGATTTGGTTATGTTGGGCGGCAGAATGCGTTCATCGGAGCATCCCGAAGATTTAAAATGGGAAGAGCCTACTGGTAAATGTTGGTTCGGTGACATAAAAAAGCTAGCAATATGGAATTTTAAAGGAATTTCATTTTCTTACCCTACAATCTGCTATAAATCCTATTGGTATAAAAACACAAAATACAGAATGGATCTTTATGCGGACAGAGGAATTTTTCCCTTTCTGTTGGATATTGCAAAACACGGAAAAATTTGCGTTCTGCTGGATCATTTTTTGCACTATCGCAGACATCCGGGACAGGGAGCTGTGATTCTCCCGACACAGGAACAACAAATAAATCTGATAAAAAAGGCGGCGGATATATTGCTTTCCTGCGGAAAAGAAGGCAAAGAGGCGTTAGAATACGGTTTAAGATCTCTTTTCATTCCAAAGTATATCGATTTTGATTCTTGCGTTTTGAATGATTGGCTGTATTGCAAAATAAGAAAACGGAGCATTAAAAATTATCTCCGTTTCATCAGATCAAAATTATTAAATATACTAGCAAAGCTTGTTCCGGGGAAACGTTCGTATTTTGAAGAAAAAGCGGAAAAATATTTAATGAAAGCCAACAAACAGCCCCATATATTGACGAACGAGAGTAATCCAATAATACAACTGATTTGTTTCATAAAATTTAAATGCTATAAGATATTGGCAACTCTTATCTTTTGGAAACGGGCATCTTTTGAAAGACGAGCAAAAAAGAATTTTGTAAGGGCAAAAAAACGCATCCGCATATCTGCGGATAAATTCAATCAAATAAGGGTGATCAATAAAACGGAAGCTCATATAGAGATAAACGTTTCCGGAAAAAACAACAAAATTTATGTGATTTCCGAAAATGAGAGAAGTATTGGAAAAATAACTGTAGACGTCATTGGAGATAATAATAAAATTTTTATAAGAAATATTACTGCTTTAGGGACGGCGACAATCAAATCTCACGGCAATAACGGAATGATCCGTATAAATGGAATGGTCGCAAAAGATAACTTGCTTATTTACAATGGCTATAAACATCTAAAAATTACGGGAGGATGTATATCGATAGGTGAAACAGTAAGTGTTGGTTCAAATTGTTTCATTTTTAATCCGCATTCGAATACTCATATAACTATCGGAAAAGATTGTATGCTATCTGACGACATATCCATCCGCAACACGGACGGACACCCGATTTACGATATTGAAACAAAGAAATGTTTGAACAAGGTCAGGGCCGGAAACGGCATCGACATTGGCGATCACGTTTGGATCGGACTGGGTGCCACCATTTTGAAAAACGCGGCGATTCCGAATGATTCCATTGTAGGAACGCAGGCCGTCGTTACCAAACGGTTTTCCGAACCGAACAGCGTCATCGCGGGAAATCCGGCGAAAACCATCAAGCGCAACATCACATGGGTAAAAAAGAACAGCGATTTTCTCGCTCCGGCAAAAGGGGATGAACCATGCCGCTAGTGCCGTCATTAGATGTTGTTGTCCTGACCTACAATCGTGCCAAATTGTTTGAAAAATCGTTGCGTTCCGTTTGCGATCAAACGTATCAGGATTTTACGGTCAAAGTTTTAAACAACGGGTCGACCGATAACACGGAAGAGGTGTTTAACAAAGTCAAAGCCGAATATCCGCACCATAAGTTTGACTATTTGAATTTGGGAAAAAACAACCTGGATCAATACTTTATTGACAGAAAAAACGAATTTATCACGGCGGATTATGTCATCGTGTTCCACGATGACGATCTGATGCACCCGCGGTATGTCGAACATTTAATGAAAATCATACCGGAGCATCCGGAATTCGTTATTTTGGGAGGCAAAACAAAGCCGTCGGAAAATCCGGAAGAATTGGAATGGGACGAACCGACGGGGAAGTATATCCACGGCGATATGCGCGATATGGTCAAATGGTATTTTATGGGAGATAGCATGTCCTTTCCCGCGATCTGTTATAAATCCGTCTGGTATAAGAATACGAAATACAGAGAGGATTTGTACGGAAACCGCGGGGACTTTCCTTTCCTGATGGACATCGCCGAACACGGAAAAGTCTGCCGTTTGGAAGACCGTTTTTTGCATTATCGTTTACATAAAGGGCAGGATACGTTTAATTGGCCTTCTATGGACAAGCAAATAAACCTGATCAGAAAAATGGCGGATGTTCTGCTGAACGGCGATAACGAATGTCAAAATATTTTTTACCGGGAAATAGAAAATGTTTTTATTCCAAACGGTTATATAGATTATAAAACAGCGCTTTTAAATGATTGGATACGTCTTCCTGAAAAAATTTCAGGAAAGAAAACAAAGACATATAAAATACATCTATTCAAGTCTTACTTATATCGACTGCTTTCCCTTATTTTTTCGAAAAAAGAACTTTATTTTCTGGAAAAGGCCAAAAGGCATCGTTTGAAATCAAAGAGCCATATAAAAGTATACGCGGATAAATCAAACGAAGTCAGAATAAATAAAGCCACGTATTCTGATATTACCGTTAACGTCAACGGAAAGAACAATCAAATCGTCATCTGTTCCGCTGAAGGAACGGGGGAAATAAACATTGATGTCAAAGGCGATAACAATACGGTATTTATTGGAAAAATATTGAATGTAGGCCCGACAATCATTAATGCATATTGCTCTGACGGAAAAATTGAATTGCCGTATATTGTGGTTAATAAAAATCTGACTGTACTCAACGGTGATAAGGAAAATTGCTCAAAAATCACCGGCGGATGCATACGCATCGGCGAAGGAAGCAATATTCTTGACGCATCCATAACCAATCCCCACTCCGATGCCTACATCAATATAGGAAAAAATTGTCTGTTTTCAAGCGACATATCCGTCCGCAACACGGACGGCCATCCGATTTACGATATTGAAACAAAGAAATGTTTGAACAAGGTCAGGGCCGGAAACGGCATCGACATTGGCGATCACGTTTGGATCGGAATGGGTGCCACCATTTTGAAAAACGCGGCGATTCCGAATGATTCCATTGTAGGAACGCAGGCCGTCGTTACCAAACGATTTTCGGAACCGAACAGCGTCATCGCGGGGAATCCGGCGAAAACGGTCAAACGCAACATCACATGGGCAATCGAAAACGGCGATTTTCTCGCTCCGGCAAAAGGGGATGAACCATGAAAATCGGTTTAAAGCTCTGGTCGATAAATACGGATTTCTATTTAAAAGAGGCCGAACGCCTGTATGACAAAGGCGTCTATGATTATATCGAGCTTTATATCGTTCCCGAAACATTGGAAACGCTGTCCGCATGGAAAGGACTGAAACGTATCCCGTTCATCATTCACAACCCGCATTTTATGCACGGTTTCAATCTGGCAAAAACGGAAAAGAAAGAACGCAACAGGGAAATTTACGAACAAACGAAACGCTTTGCCGACGAATTGACCGCAAAGCACATCATCTTTCACGGCGGGATTGACGGAAACGTCGAAGAAACGGCGGTACAGCTGGCAAGCTTCAACGAACCGCGCGCGCTGATCGAAAACAAACCTTTTGTCGCTTTGCCGAACCGTATGGGCGGGCAATTCTGCCGCGGCGCGACGTATGACGAATTAAAGCTGATTATCGAAACGGCAAAATGCGGTTTTTGCTTTGATATCGGGCACGCCGTCTGCTCCGCCAATTCGCAGAAAAAGGAACCTTACGCGTTTTTGCGCGAATTGATGAGTCTGAAACCGGCGATGTTCCATTTGTCCGACGTTACGGATATGACGTCGCCCTATGACGCGCATCCGCACTTGGGAACGGGACAGTTGGACATCGCGCGGCTGAAAAGGGAAATCTTCCCCGCCGACGCCGTCATTTCCGTCGAAACGAACAAAGACAGCAAAGAAACTCTGGACGATTTTGAAAAGGATACGATATGGCTGAAGAATTTATAATCCGTTCGGCTGAACCGCGCGACGTGAAAAACGTCTTTGAACTGTCGAACGACGATACCGTCCGCGCCATGTCGATCCATCCGGAAAAAATCGAATGGGAAAGCCATGTGAAATGGTTCGAAAACACGCTGAAAAATCCGGCGGTTCTGTTCTACGTTGCGGAAACGGCGGACGGCGATTTTATCGGTCAGGTGCGTTTTGCCCGTGAAAACGCCGATCGGATCGTCAGCATCAGTCTGAAAAAAAAATATCGAGGCAAAGGACTGGGAACGGCCCTGTTGAAGCGGGCAATGAAAAAATCGTGTCTGCAAAACTGCGTCGCTTATGTGGAAAAAGGAAACGTCCCGTCGCAAAAAATGTTCCTTTCTCTCGACTATAAACAGGCCGGAACAACGGAATTGAATAAAAAAGTTTATTTAATGTTTCGATACAGTCCCGTTTTCATTATTGCGGAGATGTCCGCCAATCATTGCGGCGACAAGGAACTGGCTAAAAAAATCATAGCCAAAGCCAAAGACGCAGGAGCGGATGCCGTTAAAATCCAAACCTATACGGCGGATACCCTGACCATAGATTGCCATAATCCGGAATTTAAGCTGAACGGCGGATTGTGGGACGGGTATTATCTCTATGATCTCTACAAAGAAGCTTATATGCCGTGGGAATGGCAGAAAGAATTGAAGGAATACGCGGACAGTATCGGCATTCCTTTGTTTTCGACACCGTTCGATTTCACCGCCGTCGTTTTTTTGGAAACGCTGAATGTGCCGATGTATAAAATCGCCAGTTTCGAAGCGTTCGACTACCCGCTGATCAAATACGCGGCAAAGCTCGGCAAACCGATGATCATTTCCACGGGCGTTTCGTCTTTAGAGGAAATTCAAGGGGCGATCAACGCCTGCAAATCGGTCGGCAACAACGATATCACCCTGTTGAAATGCACGTCCGCCTATCCGGCGAAAATCGAAGATATGAACCTGATAACGATCAAAGACATGATCGACCGTTTCGGGCCGCAAGGCGTGAAAATCGGACTGTCCGACCATTCGATGAGCATCGTTCCGCCGGTCGCCGCCGTCGCGATGGGCGCAAAGGTCATTGAAAAGCATTTCACGCTTGACCGCGCTTTGGGCGGAGCGGACAGCGGCTTTTCCCTGAACGCGGAGGAATTTGCCGCCATGGTTCAGGCCGTCCGCGATACGGAAAAAGCTTTGGGCAACGCCGATTACACCGTCAATGAAACCAACAGGCGGCTGGGACGTTCGCTGTATGTCGTCAAAGACATCAGGGCCGGCGAAAAATTCACCGTCGAAAACGTTCGCTCCATCCGTCCGGCAAACGGACTGCATCCGAAATATTACGAGGAAATACTGGGTAAAACCGCCGCGCGCGACCTGCCCTTCGGGACAGCTCTGACATTAAAAGACATTGGAGGATAAGATGGAAATAACCATTAACGATATAGACGTATTCATTATAACGCATAACAGGGCGCATTTATTGCCCGAAATGATCGAATCCGTTTTGGCGCAAACCGTCGTTCCCGACAAAATCACCGTATTGGATAATGAAAGCACGGATAATACGGAAGAAGTCTGCCGGTCATACAAAAATAAAAATGTCGTGTATGTCAAAACCTTCGGACAAAACGGAAATTATTTAAAATCAAAAGATCTGGCATCATGAAAATATATGATACGCCTTCACGACGACAACCTGATCAACATACATTTTTTCGAATCCGTATTAAAAATTCTGAATAGTTCCGAAAACATTGCGATTGCGACCGCCTCATTCAAAATCTTTTTTACGGAATACGGCTCCTCTTTCCTATATCCGGATATTACGGATAAAATAAAAAAATACTATTCACGACAACCGTTGGGGCATGATATCATATTGATAAACAACAAAACAGATTTCATCGCCCAAATGATAAAAAGATTTAACGACAGATTTCTTCCGCCGATAGGAAACACTCCGTTTCTCGTCATAAGAACCGATCTTTTCAAAGAATTTCAGGCTGAAAAAGAAAAAGAAAAATACGCGAAAGCGGATGATACCGTTTTCTATTTGTTTGCATTGAAACACGGCTCTTTTGCCTGTCTGAGCGACACTAACGCCACTTTTTTCAGAGCGCATCCGAACAGGGATTCCGAAACGGACGAAAACTCGTTGAATCTGGAACAAACCGAAAACTGGACAAGAATGTATACACAAACGTTCAGAGAAAATGCCGACCCCGAAATATGGAAAGGTTTTTTCTGTTTGTTTTACGCCGTCTTTCCGGCTTTTTTAAAAAAAGATTTGGTAAAAACATATCCCAATAAAGCTTTGTTGGAACACTTTTTCAAATGCGGTGTTTTACCTTCCTTTGCTTCGTCGTTCTATAATGAAGAAGAAATATTGAACAGAATGAACAAAATCAATTCCGATCAACAGAAAGTGTATAAGAGTTACTTGCTTCCCAACGGCGGCTTTTCCGAAACAAACGATTTTTGGGAGAATGTTTCGGGATTCCGAAAGTACATCGGCATAAAACATTTCACGAAAAACGGCGTCAAACGAAAATATCTGATTTTATTCAAACACCGCATACTGCTGTGGAAAGTGAAGAAACGGCAGAAATAGAAATAAAAGAAAGCCTTGTACGGGCATTTAAAAAGAAGTTGTATGTCAATAAAATGTTTCTATCCCGTTGATTCTATTTTTTTCGTTTTTACAATGAATGACAGCCGCTTCGGTACAAATTGACCGAAGCGGCATTTACATTTAAATCGATTTTTAAAAATCGTCGAACTTTGACGGAGCGGCATTAAACCAGTCTTCCGTTTTCGTGTAATCGCGCAGATACTGCCGGTAAGCGCGGTATTGCGTCCGTTCTTCCTCCGTGATCGGAAAATCCGCAATCATAAATTTGTCGGTGTCGGCAAGATACTGATTGCGAATAAGGCGGACCTGCTTCTGTTTTTCTTCCGCCGTCGGTTCGGGAACGGAAACGATTTTGAAGCGTCGCCTTCCGTCTTTTGCTTCGATTTCTTCCAGCATGGCATTGTTTTCATTGCACCAAACCGCCGCGTCCGTATAAACCGAACCGGTTTCGTCCGTAATAATGTCGTTTATTTTTGTCATAGTGTCATCTCCTTAATAACCGCAGGCATACCAGTATTTGTTGCACGAATGATAGGTTTTAAAAATCGTGGTGCTTTTTGTAAAAACATTCATTTGTCCTGTGCTGGGCCCTTCCGCGTTGTACGCTATTGAAACAACGGCGAAATAATTCGTCGTTGTAAAAGCTTTATTCAAAGTGATTGTCTGATTGACGGCTTGCGCTGTCGCGCTGACATATCCTCCCTGCTCGATCCAACCGTCCGACCATACCCGATACCAGTTGTTCCCGTTTTTATAGTTCTGCGTAACATAAGCGGGGGCGTCCTTACTTGCCGTTGATGAAGTCGTCGCGGCCGTCGTACAACAGTGATTGCGTACCCACGCCGTTGTCGGCATATTCGTCGAATTGTCCGTTGCCGATAAAGCGGCTGTACATACCGGCGTTAAAGAAAATGTTTTAACCCCGCTGATTTCCTGTGCCGTATCCTTCGTAACGAATTTATCGTTTCCTGTTGACGACAAGTTGCTCAAGTCCTTGTCCGCTTTTCCGCTCGCATCCGTGTTGAGCGCGTACCATTTGGCAGAATAATCGGAACCTTCGACAGGGGCATCCGTCTTCGTCGCCCAATCCCGCGCCGTGCTTGCCGAAGCCGCCGCGTTGCCCGCCTGCGTCGGCGCCGCTTGAATAGCCGCGATATTCACCGCCGCCGTACCGATATCCGTCAAATTCGCGGAAACGGCCGCAACGTCCGACGAATGCGCCGCGACGCTCGTCATGTCGTCTTTGATGTTCCACAGGTCTTCCACTTTCCTGACCAGAGTGTCCGGTTCCGTCGCGGAAAACATGCCGGTCTTGACCGATCGTCCGCTTTCTTCCGCCAACTGCTGGACCTGCATCGTCAGTTTGTCGAAATTGCGTTCGAGCGTTTCGGCGGGCAGGATCTCGTTTTCCCGATAGTCCGTTTCCTGCGTCAAAGGCACTTCGCGCATGATGATGATCCGCGCCCCGTCGGCCGGCGCCGTTTCAAAAACCAGGTTTCCGCCCGAAACCGTCCAGTCCGTCCGTTGCGTTTGAATGTTGTTCAGGAATTGCCAAACCTTCAAATGCTCCCGTTCCAAAAAAGGAAACGGGATCGCGAAACTGACCGCAACCCCGTTTCCGGTATAAGACACTTTGTTTGTTGTTGTGCTTACCGTCATTATTTTTCCTCATAAAAAAAGCGGGAGTTTGCACTCTCGCCATGACATCAGCATTTTCTCAAGATAATAACATTATGTTATTTTTAATTATAAATGCAAGTGAAATCTATCATCATCGATAAGCTTGTGAATCTGATTTAACGCGTTACTTTGCGGAGAATAACCCGTATAATCTCCGCAGAATGTGCGGAGATATGTAAATGTTCTCAGGACACAGCGAACAGAGCCATTAAGGATCTTATCGTTCAGGATGTTCCGGAACAGGCCGGGGCCGGCAGAAATACGCATTATGTTTTGAAACGCCGGTGATTTATCCGTTCAGCCAATTGACCACATGAACGACTTTGATGCCGTCTTCGGTGACGCCTGTGTAAAGATCGTCCGTTGTTAAAACAATCTTTTCAAAGTTGTCGTGAACATTTTTTAATGCCGTAAACTCTCTTTCGCGGGAGGTCTCGTCCGACAAACGTTCACAGACCTGAATGTATTTTTTGTCATTGCCGCCAGACGCGATAAAATCAATCTCTTTATCACCGACTTTTCCGATGCTGACCGTATAGCCGCGCCTTAAAAGCTCGAAGTAAACGATGTTCTCGATCAATCTGCCCGTATCGGACACTTTCGCGACCAAAAAGTTTTTCAACCCGCTGTCAACGACATAATATTTTTCAAGACTGCGCAGAAACCCTTTTCCTTTTACATCATATCGTCCGACCGGATAAATGAAGAAGGCGTTCTTTAAGAGAGTTATATATTTTTCTATCAGTTTGTTGTTCGCGGAAGGGATGCTCTTTTCATTTGCCAAAATCTGCGTGATCTTGTTTACCGACGTGATGTTTCCGATATTGTCCGCTAAGAATAAAACAAGCTTTTGCAGAACGGCGACATCTTTGACATCATTTTTTGATAAAACGTCTTTCATCAAAACCGTGTTATAGATTCCTTCCAAAACCTGTTTTGTTTTTGTTTCATCAAAGTCGCAGCTGACCAGAGAGGGCATACCTCCGAATTTAACGTAAGAGGCAAATTTTTCTCTTATTCCGGTTCCTTCTGGGAAAGTGTAAAAATCCAAAAATTCTTTAAAGGACAGCGGCAGCATTTTGATTTCAACAAACCTGCCGGACAGATAAGTGGAAAGTTCGGAAGACAACAAATACGCATTCGAACCGGTCAGATAAATGTCCAACCGTTCATTCAGAAAGAGAGAGTTGACGGCTTTCTCCCATTGAGGGACGCGCTGCACTTCATCAAGAAAAACATAAACTTTTCCCGTACCGTCGGGAAGATGATCAAGAACGAACCGATTCAAAGCCTTGTAATCCATACCGTCGTATTGCAGGTCTTCAAAGTTCATCGACAGAATATCCTGCTCCGAAACGCTTTGATGTTTCAATTCGTCAATATATGTCTTCAGCAAACTTGATTTGCCGCAGCGGCGAATACCCGTAATCACTTTGATAAAAGGGTTATCTTTAAAGTCGAACAACTTTTGCATATACAACGGACGGACAATCATCTCATTTCTCCTTTAAAGAGATGGTATCACAGAAAGGATCCTGAAAGACAGGCTTTTTGTAAAAAAATCCAAAAACTATAAAAATATTAAGGTTTTTAGAAAAATTTTTAAGATACGCTTTTTATTTCCGTTGACATTTCATTGACAAACCGGGAAACGGTTCAGGCGGCTTTGTCGGCATTTCGGCCTGTTTGAATCGCCCGATAAACAGCCGTTTGGAATCATTTGTTGAAGAATTCGTTGAAATCGGGGGAGAAAGTGAGTTCCAGGCACCAATCGCCGCGGTGGCGCCGTTCGTAATCGTTATGTTTTAAAGGAAAGCCGTAAGCTGCCTTGACGGCAATATCGTACGGCAGTTGGATGCGCAAACCGGCGCCGGCGGAAATCAAAAGGTTGTCGCGGAAATCCGTTCCGTCATCAGGATAAAGCGCGGCGAAGTCGATAAATACAAACGGGCGGACGTGTTCATCGGTCCGGTAAGTTTTGTTATTGACGTTAAACTCTGCCGGACCGATCGGGAAATAGATTTCCGCGCCAAGCTGATAACCGGATTTGGCCGTCAGCAAGCCTTGCGAATAATCGCGTACCGAACCGAAACCGCTCGGTCGGGGCAAACGCTAAAATTATTTGCTGATTCCAACTACCGTTACATATCTGAAAACAATATCCCCGCTGCGCTTGTTTTCAAGTTCAAAAGATGCGGATTCTCCGATAGCGCACTCTTTTAAGGCTTCGCACACCGGTGCCGATGCTATAACTTCATTGGTATCAGTGTTATTAACAAAGGATATTTTGGTTGTCTTTATGTCATCGATATCGTTATCATAATAAAATGATACTGTATCGCCGACTTTAGGAGTAATGCACAAGTCTTTTTATTGTTTTTTATTTGTATTTTTTTCTTCAAGGGCTGTTTCGTCAAAAGAAAATTCATCATCATCATTTTCTTTGTCGTCCGATGAAATTTTTAACGATGGAGCTTTTTTGCGCTTTTTTTTCGGCATCTTTCAAAAAATCAATCAAAAGCGCCGTTTCCGTTTTTACATCCCGGAACCAATCAAAAGACCAAATACGATAGAGAGACCATCCTAAACCGGTCAGTACGGCGGGCTTAATTCTGTCGCGATCACGCGTAAATTATATTTTGCGCGAGTAAATAACACGTTCAAACGTCGATAACCTTGCTTTCCGTTAATCGGACCGAATCTTCTGTTAACCTTTCCGCCCTCCTTTTTCGGCCCGTAAACGGTTGAAATAAATATCGAATCCCGTTCATCACCTTGGATGTTTTCAAGGTTTTTAATGAAAAACGGCTCTAATGTGTCAGCATACTTGCTACGATATTCTTCCACTTTCGGGTCTTCCATACACAAATCGTCAAACATACGTTCTAACAGTTTGCGTTGCTCGCTGTTGTCGTCAACAACGGGGTATTAACGACGGACACGGTTTTTTTGGCGGGCGGCGGCAAAATCGCCGAAAGCGCTCTGAACGAACAGCCCGGAACGATAGCAAACAAGGCTCCTTTGATCGAAACGACGCGTCGGAACAACGAAAAGCGACTCCTGCAGGAAATAACGGATCTGAAAGGGTTGAAATCGAACCAGATCCGCCAGATGCGGCTGATGGACGAAGAACGGCGCGCCCAGGGAAAAACCGTTGAGCCGGGACCGCCCGCCCTGCTGGGTGCGTCAGACGGGCGAAGAAACGTTCAAAGAAGAGATACCTTTTCATATCGAGCTGTTGAAAAACGGTTTTACCGTTCACAACGTTTCGCCCGAAGGATGGGGATCAGGCTTCCTTTTCGCCTGATTTCCATGACATACGAAGCGTTGCGCCAAAAACGCCGCGGACAGTGATCACTGTCCGGACCGGTTTCTTTCCATAATGCGCTACACCTGCGAATGAGGATGTTCGAACCTTATGCGTTTTTTTACAAAAAAATCTGATGAACAAAAGCCCGATTGGAAAAAAGGTGAAAGAAAAACAAAAAATAGTAACCTTTAATTCTTGCAACGCGGATTTTTTTATTTTATAAAAGAATATCTCATCCCTATATATTAAAGGAGTATTATAATGACTGAAGAACGTTTTACGGCGGAAGATTTGCTCGCCTTTACAACGGAAATCGTTTCGTCGCACGTTTCGAACAATGAAACGTCGGCCGAATCTTTGCCGGCGTTGATCAAAGAAGTTTACCGCACTCTGGCGTCGCTGAACGCGCCGGTGGAAACCCCGACGGCCGAGGAAAAGCCCGTCCCCGCCGTTCCCGTCAAAAAATCGGTTTTCCCCGATTACATCGTTTGTCTGGAAGACGGCAAAAAGCTGAAGATGCTGAAACGGCATTTGAAAACGGCTTACAACATGACGATCGAAGAATACCGCGCGCGTTGGAACCTGCCGGCGGATTACCCCGTCGTCGCGCCGAATTACGCGAACAAGCGCTCCGATCTGGCCAAGAAGATCGGTCTCGGCAACCGCCGCAAGAAATAAAGCGTAAGTTTCGTTCCGGCGAACGGACGCCGGCCGATTTGGTGCTAACCGATGCCGGAAAAGAACATAAATAACGCAGAATCGGACTTTCACCGCCGCCGCAGGGCTTTTATCATTCTGGGCGGCGGTGTTTTGGTTGCGCCGGACGGTTTTGACGGGGCTCATTTCGATTTGTTGCGTCAAAGCGGTTTTACGTCCGAAGAAGCGCGGGATTTGATAGCTTCCAATCCGCGCGGATACGCTTTGGACGGTAACGTTTTTTTGTATCAGGGGGAGTCTTTTTCCTGTCTTTCGTCCGAAAACGAAAAAACGGCGCGGATATGGTTTCCTTTTTTTGAAAAAAACGGCTGGCTGAAAACGGACGGTCGGATTTACAACGGTATGCGGGCAGGGGAAAAGGGGACGGTTTGGCGCCCGATAAAAGAGATTGAAAAATCATTTTGAAAAGAGAGGAAAGGAGCTTTTCAAAAGCCTTTTTTTTTAATGAAACATTTTTGGGAAACGAAGAGCCTTTCCGAACTGGACGAACGGGAATGGGAAGCGCTGTGCGACGGGTGCGGCAAGTGCTGTTTGGAAAAAGTCGTCTATAAAGACGACGGACAGCTTGTTTTTACCGACGTGGCGTGTAAATTGTTGGACAGGCGGACGGGGCGGTGTTCGCATTACGCCGACCGGCGGCGTTTCGTTCCCGACTGTCTGAAACTGTCCGCCGGAAACATCGGGGACTGTTTCTGGTTGCCGAAAACGTGCGCTTACCGTCTGATAGCCGAAGGAAAGCCTTTGCCCGAATGGCATCCGCTGGTGTCCGGCGATCCGCGAAGCGTCAGGCGGGCGGGAAAGTCGATCGTCGGTCGGGCGGTCGCTCCCGTCCCCGAAGAGGAATTTCAGGAGCATCTGGTTTATTGGGAGGATCTGTGAGCGCCGTCTGGTTTGATGAAAAGGAAGTGCCGCTGATCGTCGAACGTTCCGCCCGCGCCAAGCGGACGAGGATTCGGATTGATCGGACGAACCGTCGCGCCGTTCTGGTGTTGAGCAAGCGCGCTTCGGAACGGGCAGGACTGGCTTTCGCGCAAAGCAAGGCCGATTGGATCGTCCGCGAATTGAACGCTCTGCCCGCGCCGAAGGTTTTTGCGGATTCTTTTTCGTTCGATTTTTTGGGCGAACCCGTTGTCATCCGTCATTCGCCGAAATCGCGCCGCGGCGTTTGGAAAACGGACGGCGTGATCTGGGTTTCGGGGGAGGCCGAGTTTTTGCCCCGTCGCGTCGCCGATTTCCTAAAGCGCGAATTTCAATCCTACGCTCAAAAGAAGATTCTTGAATTGGCGGCGGCTCTGCAGGTCAAAGTCAGCCGCATCACGATCCGCGATACGACGTCTCGGTGGGGCAGTTGCACGCGCGACGGCCATATTTCCCTGTCGTGGCGGTTATGTTTCGCGCCGCCGTCAGCCGCGGATTACGTTATCGCGCACGAAGTTTCCCATTTGAAACAGATGAATCATTCGCCGGCTTTTTGGGCGACGGTGGCGATGATTTGCCCGACATATAAGAAAGAGGAAAGCTGGCTTAAGCGCAACGCCGCTTTTCTGTACAGCTTTACCGTTTAGCGGCGCGGCAGTATTTTTTGTCCCACGCGTCCGGACGACCGAGCAGGTCTTCGATCGGATAATGTTTTCCCGTTTTCGGCAGACACCATATCCCCGCGACGGTCGGGGCTCTGACGCCCGTCGTTTCGGGAAAAGTGAACGGCCGACCGACGATTTTGCTGTACGCCAGATCGGCGCATAACCGCGCTTCCATATATTTGCCGTTGATGCCGTAATCGTCGGCGGGCGCCAGAACGGGGGGCTTTTTGAATCGCGCGAGAATGTCCGAAAACAGCCGTTCGTGTTCGGGCAAAACGATTCCTTTCCCGTTCAGCAGGTTGCGGAAGTCCTCCGTCGGCAAAGGATTGTTCCATCCGCCGCCGAACGTCAGGAACGCTTCGGGCAGGGGGCCTTTGACGAACGAAAGGGTGTGGAAATACGCGTAAGCGGATAAGTATTCGACCGTGCGGAGCCTGTCCGGAAAAGGCAAATCCGATTCGGGCAGGACGTACCATGACGGATCCGACGACCGTGGCGGTTCTTTCAAGAAAAAGTTCCCGCCGTCCGCCGTTTTCGCCGCCGAATCGAACAGTGTTTTCAGATAAGCGGCGTCGATTCGCCCTGTCCGTCCGTAAAGGCCGTCTTTGTCGCAACGGTCGCCGGTGTTTTCGCGGACAAGGCGGTCGGCGAAATGGTTGAACGGACCGACGTCCCATCCGACGACGGACGAACCGCTCATCACGGCGATGTTGCCCGTGTTGCCGGCGTTGCAGAAAGCGACGGTTTCAAACGGCAGCGATTCGGACAGATGGGCGTTGTGGGCGGGGATGAGCGGCGCGCCTTCGCCGCCGTTCAGCACGTCGTCGGAACGGAAATCGTAAACGACCGGCAAGCCGGTCAGATCGGCCAGCTTTTGCGCATCGAAAATCTGCAGCGTGTACGGTTTTTTCTTGCCGGCGACGGAGGGAGGAAAGTGATCGCAGGTCTGTCCGTGAAAACCGACGGCGACGACTTCGGTCTTGTCCAGCGCGTTGACGGCTTTCGCGACCGTTTCGGTATAGCGGTCAAGCGTGTCCCGGAAAAAAGCGTCGTTTTCGAAATCAGCGGCGGGGCGGCCTTTGACGGCGACGCGCAACGTCAGCAGGTCTTTCGTCAGTTCGACGGGAAAATCCGTGGAAAAAGCCGCGATATCCCGTATGTTTTTTTCTGAAAATTCCGTTAAAACGGCATCCGCCGCGTCAAGGGAATTTCCTGTCATTACACCGATTATTTTCATTTGACGAATTTTCTTGTATTTTGGACAAAAAGTGTGCTAACTTGTTGAAAGTTTAGTTTTAGAGGCTTTTTATGTCAACGCAAAAAGAATTGGAAGCGGAACGCTTCGTTCATCGCGGAATGCAGTACCTTCGGTCGACGTTTGCCGATCAAACGGCCGATATGACGGACGAGGTTCTGAAAAACAGATTCATAGACCTTTGTCAGCTGGCCATCTCTCACGGTTTTGAAAGTGAAGCCGATGTGATGACGATTGTCGATTTTCTGTTCCGTTTGCCGCAGGACGCTCCGGACAGTCCGGATTACGAATGGGTGAAGGATATTCTTTTGTCGGAAGACATGGACAACGCCATGAAAATCGATGCGCTGTATAACGCTTTCGCGTTGCTGACGGCGCAGGAAACGGAGGAAACCGATCAATGACCGATAATCGCGTCTGCAAAGCGACAATTTATTCCGAATCGCCGGATCTGATGATCCCGCGCAAACTCAAACACATGATCATGCCGCGCGATCCGAACGAGCTCGGAACGGCCGTCGGTCACGTCTTCTTCGGAATCACCGATAAAAACGGCGTCGAAAAGGTTTACGGTCTGCATGCCGTTTGCGCGATGGTCGGCAACGACAACGTTCCGCCCGAAGACAGAATGGGCCCGATCTTTTCAACGCGTAAAGTCGCGGGTTGCGTCGCCGACGATTCCAAAGAACCGTACGATGACAAGCTGGTGTACAACATCACCGAAGAGCAGTACAAAAAAATCGAAAAATTCGCCGAAGACGCCAAAGCGAATCCGCCGAAATACAATATCCTGACGAACAACTGCGTTTGCTTCGCGTATAACGCTTTGCGTCAAGCGGAAGTCAAGTTGCCGCCGCAGCTGCCGGTTTACACGCCGGGCATGACGTCCTTGCACATCCGCGCGCTGGACGTGGCGCAAACGACGAAAAAGAATCTCGGTCTGGCGGCGGCGAAGATTTTAAAGCAGTTCCCGCCGACCCGTTCGGTTTCCGAAAAGATTTTGGAAGACATCCGCAAAAAGCCGTCTATGGAAGGTCATGGCGTAACGTCGGTCGTCAAGTTGCTGAAATCGACGCTGAATAAAAAATACGGACGGTTTTGAGCCGTCCCGAATAAGAAAGCCTCCGCCGGAACGGAGGCTTTTTTTATAAGAAGAAGCGCCGGTGCTTTGTTTTTGCGGAAACAACAAAATCCGCAACAAAAAAATGTCGTCGGCAAAATGAAATCATAAGAAAAAGTTTTGCGCTTTTTGCGATCGGATAGGGCGAAAACGGAAAAATCAGCGTGCGCGACGGGCGGCGATCGTTTTCAGAACGGCGGCCGACGGTCCTTTTTCTTTTACCGGCCCAGCGCGGAACGTTTCACGGCGCGGCATATCGCGATAGCTCCGGTCAAGCGGCTTACCGGTCACTTTTTCCAATCCGCCCAGCACTTCGTCAACGCGATTTACGGTCGCTTCGCTGATCAGCAGTCTTTCCGGTCTGTTCAACGTATCAAGCTCGTTTTCCCAATAGCAGGAACCGTCCTTGTTCGCGCAAACCGTTTTCAAAATCTGCGCTGAAGTCGTTTTTTTCCGGAAATAGGCGGACTGGTCGGCCTCTCTGTCCCAGCAGTGGTTCAAAGCGCCCTTGACGATATAGCCCGTTTCGTATGTTTGGACCATCGCGTCTTCTTTATACCAACCGTCGAAAGCGCCCTGCATCATTTCATTGGTGACGACCGGTGACGACGGGTTTTTGACGGCTTTTTCGAAACCGCCGACGATTTCGGGATGTTCCTTCGCAAACTCCTTCAGCGGGGCGTCGTAGCCCGTTTTGGCGCGGATTTCGTGGCAAACGGCGGCGGCGGTCGCTTCGGCGTCGGCCTCTTTGCAACGCGAAAAGCGCAAGGCGTCGCGAATGTTGTACACGCTGCAATCGTATTCGGCGCCGCGGGCGAATTGTTGGATGTGACGGCATTCGTGCGCCATCGTTTTGACCAGATAATCGTCGTTTTCGCAAGCGTTCAGGTACAGGTACTTATGGTCGGCGTCAACTTGTCCGGCCCATCCCTGCGCGCCGATCATGATCAGCTTGTAGCCGTCCTTGCGGGCCTGTTCCAGCAAATCCCTGCCCAGTTCCGAATTTTCGGCGATGGCGTTGATGATTTTCGTCGCGCGCTTTTTTTGCGCCGGCATACAGAAGCTCATGTCAATCGCGACGAGGGGCTTTTCATCCCCGCCCGGCATCGGTTGAGCCTTTCCTTCGTACGCTGTGTTCAAATCGTCCATGACGATACTCCGCACTTGAAAACATTTAAGACAGTTTAGCGGTATTTTATCGTTTTTGTCAAGGCTATTTAACGTAAATTCGGCGGGGAAGCAGGGATGTTTTTTCTTTTTTGTCCAAAACGACCTCCGCCGAAACGGAATGTTCGCCGCGGACGGGGGACCAGAAAAAGCTTTGTCCCGTTCCGACGCGTTTTCCGTCGACGAACCATATCGCTTCGGCGCCGTCGGGCAGGGGGGACAATTCGAATTTATAGGCCTGGACATTGTTCGGCAAACGGGGATCGACGGCCAGAGTCGTTCCGTTTTGCGGCTGAAGGATAACGGGCGCATCGTCTTCGGTTTTCGTTTTTCCGGATGGGGCCGAAGATGCGACGAACGGTAGAACGCCGGTGGCTTTCGCGCGGGCAAGGCGGCTGAACACCGAACGGAGCAACGGCGCGGCGCCGGACGCTCCCGTAACGTCGCGCATCGGTCGGTACGTCAGATTGCCGATCCAGACGCCGACCAGAAAATCGTAAGAATATCCGAACGCCCAGGCGTCGCGGTATCCCGTCGACGTTCCCGTTTTGACGGCGGTGCGGACGGGGAAGTTCAAAACGCCGTCCGTGTCGAATTCCAATTGACGGGCCAGCGGATCGGCAAGAATGTCGCCGATCATCGCCGCCGTTTTTTCGGACAGCAGACGCCGTTCTTCGAAAGGATCGTCCTTGCTTGTGCGGATGTTTTTCAGAACGCCGCCGTTCGCCAGCATCAGCCACGCGCGGGCGATTTCGTAAGGCGGGATCTCCGCGTTGCCCAGCGCCAATCCTTCGCGGTAGAAATCGGGCGATTTTGTCAGCGTCGAAACGCCCGTCCGGCGCAGAAAATCGTAATAAGCCGGAACGGAAACGGCTTCGATGACTTTGACGGCGGGGATGTTCAGCGAATTGGCCAACGCCTGACGCAGTGTCAATCGCCCGTAATGGCGGCGACTGTAATTTTTAAAGCGGTGCGTTCCCGTTCCGACGGCGCGAATCAACGGTTCGTCAACGATTTCTGTCGTGTCCGTCATTCCTTTTTCCAGCGCGAGGGCGTACAGCAAAGGCTTTTGGACGGAAGCGGGTTGCCGCGGCGTCAGCAAAGCGTCGATTTTCGCCGTTGTTTCATCCGTGCTTTCGGAAACCCAGGCCAGCACGTTTCCCGTTTTGCGTTCAAGAACGATAACGGCGGCATTGGAAACAAGACGGTCACGCAGATCTTCCAGTCTTTGTCGGGCGAGCCTCTGCACATGGCGCTGCAGCGCGGAATCGAGCGTCGTCCGCACCGTCCCGCCTTTTTTATTTTTGCCGGCAAAGCACAGGAAAGCGGCGGCGTCCGTCGTTTCTTCCGGTTCCTTCACGCGCAGACGATCGGCGTCGGCCGCCGCGCGTTCGGCCGGCGATATCAATCCTTTTTCGGCAAAAGCCGCTAATTGCGCCGACACGCGCTTTTCCAGCCGTTCCGGATTCCTGTACAGATCGAACGCCGACGGCGCGCGCACCAAAACGGCCAGAGCCGTCGTTTCGCGCAGGCTCAACCTGTCGGGCGTTTTCCCGAAATAATATCGCGCGGCCTGTTTGATCCCCCGCCTGTTTGCGGCGTAAGGCACCTGATTCAGGTAAAAAGTCAGAATGTCGTCTTTTGAAAAGCGGCGTTCCAGACGCAACGCGTCGATGCCTTCCATGATTTTGGGAAAAAGCGTTCGCGGACGGGGAGCCATCAGACGGACGGCTTGTTCGGAAATCGTGCTGGCGCCGCGGACGATCCGTCCGGCCGAAACGTTCTGCCAAACGGCGGCCGCGACGGCGCGGACGTCCACGCCGCGATGCGTGTAAAAATCCTTGTCTTCCGCCGCGACGAACAGCCTTTTCACCACGTCGGGGATTTCGTGGGATTCCAGCGTGTCAAAAACGTTCAATCCGTCCGTGACGACCGTGTTCAGCGGATTCCCGTTTTTGTCGAGGAACAGGATCCGGTCGTTGCCGGTTCCGGTCAGCGAATCGGGCATCGGTGTCAACGAAAACAGAACGGCCGCCGCGAAAAAGCCCGCCGTAAACGCCGCCGCGCGAACGAAGCCGTTTTTCACGGACGGACCGTCAAACGGTCGGTCGCGCTCGAACCGAACACGGCGGGTTGATACATTTCCTCGGCTCGGGCGGGCGGAGCGATAAACTCGCCGTCCGCCGTTACCTGCGCGTCATAGAAAACCTCGTACGTTCCCGCCTTGAGCGATTCGGCGAAGAAATCGGCCGATTCGTGCGTAACGTCCGCATGATAGAAAGCGGAATCGTCGGCCAGACCTTTCGATATCGGTTCCAGCACGCCGGCCATCGGGTCGGACAGCGCGACGAAGCTTTTGAACGACGGAACGGTCAGCGTCAGGGTGACGCGCACGATTTGTCCGCGTTTGAACGTCTTTGTTTCGACGAAACGTCCGTCCTGTTCGACGGCGAAAGAGCGGGATACTTCAAATCCGGCATTCACGCTTTCCGTTGCCGTCGCGGGATAGGTCAACGCGGCGGTCCAGTACGGTTTTCCTTTTCCTTTCCGTTCGAACGACAGCGTTGTGTTTTCGGCTTTGTCAAAACGGCGCGATACGGAAACGGGCGTTTTCGCGACGGTCGTTTCCGACAGGACGTCGTCGCCGATCTTTACGGAGATATCGGCGCTCCCGCCGTTTTCGACCGTGTCGATGCGTCGGCGCAAAGCCGCCAGACAGAACGCGTTGGCGTGGGTTGTCCGCCATGTCCCGTCTTTGCCGCGCAAAGCCAGAACGCCGCGTGTCAGCGCCGCGTTTTCCGGCAAAGCGTACAGCGCCGCGCAGTTTGATTTGGCTTCGGACGGCAGGATGTCGTATTCCTGTCCTTTTTGTTCGGACAAAAAGACCGATCCCGTCGATATTTCGGCGTTTTCGGCCGGATCCGTTTTCAGATAAGGATAAAGAACGGCTTTGTCGAAGACGCTCATTTTATCTTTTTCGCGCCGCAAGGCGTCCAGATCGGAATCCTTTATCAGCCCGTTTTCGATCAGGAACGGGACGGACAGCGCGCGCACGGTCGTCGCCGCGCTCGTTTTGATCCGGCCGTTAAAGATGTCGAGCAGATATTTTCCGAGCTTTTTGGTCGTTTCCCGCGGCAAATCAAAGCCTTTGTTTTTCATCGCCGTGAAAACGAACGACGTGTAAGCCGACAAATACGGGCTTTCCAATCCGTCGATATCCGTGAAATAGGCCATTCCGCCGTTCGATGTCTGGAACGATTCGGCTTCGGACAGCGTTTTTTTGATGAAGGCGTCCGAATCCGGCCATTCGCCGGCTGCGGACAAAGCCGTCCACGCACGGCTGATCCGTTGTTCCCAGCATCCGAACGGGTACGTTTTCATCGCTTGAACGGCCTGAATCATTGCGGATTCGACCGACGAGGACAGCGTCAGCGTCAACAGGCTGTTTTCCGGGGCATCAAGCGGCACGGACAACGATTTTTTCCCGATTTGTCCGTACAAAGCGGCCGTTTCGACGCGTTGCGCCGGCAAAACGGGCAGAACGCTGAGCAGGGTGTCCTTTTCCTTTCCGGCTTCGGCGGTGAACATCATCGCCATTTTGCCTGCCTTTTCCGCCGTTCTCATCGGGAAAACGACGGTTTTCCGTTCAAAGGGCACCAACGTTTCCTTTTGCTCGATCCCGCCCAGCGACACGACCGCTTCCAGCGGTTTTTCCGTCCGGTTCAGAACGGAAACGGCGGGGGCGAAGACGTCGCCCGCGCGGACGTGGTTCGGCAACAGGGCGCGCATTTCCAGCGGTTGTGTCACGACGAAGGAGGTTTGCGCTTTGCCGATTCTGCCGTTGATATGCGAGGCGATGACGATGACGCGCCAGCGGGTCAGGTTGTCCGGCAGCGGGACTTCGATTTCCGCTTTGCCGTTGTTGTCCAGAAGCAGGGAGGGGTTCCAGTATCCGACCATTTTGAACAGGTCGCGCACGGCAAAACCGGCGCCGCCGTCGCCGCCCTGATTCGCGCCTTTCTTTTCGATGTTCTGGCGGCCGATCAGCTGCTTGATCAGGCTGTAAGTCTGAAGGTCCAGATCTTTCAGTCCGCTCAACGCCGGAATCGGGTCGAACGTGTCGATGCCGTTCGGCAACAAAGACAACATCGCTTCGTCAAGCACGATGACGGCGGCTTCGACCGGTTTTCTGATGGGGGCCGAAATTCTGATTTTCGCTTTCTGACGCGGACGGTATTCCGTTTTTTCCGTCGAAACGGTCAGCGGCAGAATCTTCGACGGATCGGAAACGGGCAGTTTCAGGTATCCCGTCTTTTCCGCCGGTTTGCCGAGGTCGGGCTTTCCCGCTTTCCGGTCGGACGTTTTCGTTTTTTCAACGCGAGGCGCAAACAGTTTCGCGGAAACGTAAACGCCGGGGAAAAAGTCTTTGTCGATTTTCAGTTTGATTTTGACCGTTCCGTCTTTCACCTTTTTTGTGACGGTCTTCAAGACGCCGTTCCGTTCGACGGTCAGCAGCAAACGCGCTTTCGGGAACGGGTTTTCGATCATCAGAACGGCCGTGTCACCGACGGCATAGCTTTTTTTATCGCCGGAAATCGTCAAAGCGTCGTCGTCGTTTGACGCCCACGCGACATAGTTCGGCCCTTCGACGTAAAAAGAGGCTTCGGCGGTCGAATCGCCGGTTTTCGCCCGCACGGTGTAAGATCCGGCTTTGTCGGGTGTGAACGGGCAGTAAACGGGTTTGTCCGCGCTCGTCAGCGTGCATTCCGCAACGGGGACGGGGTCTTGCTCGTAGCGCAGGATGTAAGCGTTTCCGGCCGCTTTTTCACGAATGAGCTTGTGGTCGTTGTACAGGATGTCAACGTTCGTTTTTTTGCCGGCGACGGTCTTTTTGTCCGGAGAAACGACAACGACGGCCGTTTTCGTTTCCTGTCCCGCCGGAACGACGAAGCTTTCGGGTTTGACGCCGACCAACGCGTCGTGCGCGAAATAAGGAACGCTTTTAACGGCGGACGCGAAACGGCCGTCATCGCCGAAAACGCGCGTTTCAAAAACGATTTCCCCCGTTTCCTTTTCCGATACGGGCAGAGGGACGGTGGCGCTCGTTTCGCCGTTGGCGTCGGTCGCCGCTTTCCTGTCCAGCAGGACTTCGTCAACGGATTTGGGCGAGTGAAAGCGAAAACCGTCGTATTCGAACGGGATATGGGATAAAACGGCCGTCTGCCGGACGGGCGCCGCCGAAAACGCGCCGCCCGACTGCAGAGCCGCCGTCGAACGGAAAACCGTTTCTTTTCCGCCGATCAGGCGGCTGTCCGCGATTTCCGACGCGGCTTTGAACGGCAGAGCGGTGAAATCGGATACCGAAACGGTCAGCGGCGTAAAAGACACGCCGTTCGCCGTCAGGGAAACGGCGTAATCGCCGGTCGGCGCCTTTTCGCCGATCGTAAAGCTGCCTTCGATCGTTCCGAACGGGGAAAGGGATACCTTTTTGCGTTCGGATACGGTTTGCCCTTCGGAATCGGTAACGGCCAGATCGTATTCCGAAACCGGCGCGCGCGAAAAATCGTCGCCGCGCACCCAGATTTTGTAATCGACCGTTTCCCCGCGGCGGTAAACGGTTTGCGGCGTTATGCCGAACGCGGCGGGACGCAGACGGTCTTCGGGACCGTTCCAGCCCGTGACCTCGCCGTTATAATTTTTGAATTCGTAGCCGACGGGCATAACGGCGATATCGTCGCCTTTGCGAACGGTGACGAACAATCGTTCCGCCGTGTTTCCCCAGGCCGACGTCCTTTCGTTTTTCGGATCGAGCGTTTTCAAACCGGCGAACGATGCCAGACCGTCGCCGTCCGTCCGCGCTTTGTCCAAAACGCCGTTGACGGCGGCGGGGTCGGCGATTTTGCGCAAACTGATTTCAATGTCGGCTTTTTTGACTGGTTTGCCCGTTTTCAGATCGACCACCCAGATCAGACTGTTTTCGTATCCGAGCTTCACGACGACCTGCCACGGCGATACGACGGCGAAGAAGGGCTGGAGATAAGGCTTTTTCGGTTCCGTTTTGAATTTTCCGGCGATGAAGCCCGTTTTGCCGCCCGTCATCCGGCGTATCCCGTAATCGAAAGCGTAGGCTTTGTTGCGCACGTCGGGCAGCAGATCCGCGATATCCTGCATCCCTTCCGGCGCCGCGTCGGCCGTGAGCCCTTTGTATTCGATGCCGAGAGAGGTCAGGTTTTGCGCGAATCCCGTCATGTCCGTGTCTTCGGCGGCTTCCAGAACGGCGGAATCGTAAGGCGTTTTAACGTCCGTATCCCGATCGGACACGACAACGTTCAGCACCGCGGAGCGATCAAGCGTGTTGCCCCAACGGTCCGTCAGGCCTTCTGCGACGGTTATCGTGTGTTCGCCGCTGTCCAAAGCGACGGGGATCAGGTCGGAAACGACGGGCGTGTTTTCGGCGCGGGTGACAAAACGGGACGCTTCGCCTTGGGGAACGTCGTCCGTCATTTTGATCCACATTCCGTATCCGTGGCGGCAGACGGCTTTTTCCGCGACGGGAAAAACGACGAATTCCTCGCCGTTGTAGCAACGGAATCCTTCAACGCCGATCGGCGGCAGGGTTTGTCCCCTGAAAACGGGCTTTCCTTTGTAAGACAAGGCGTACGGCGCGTTTTCCTTTAAATCCTGCGCCGCTTCGACAAAGACTTTGGCGGCGCAATTGTCTTCCCATGACGGGCATTTTTTAGCCGTAACAATGGCGTCCGTTCCGTCGAAATCGAAAAAAGCCCGTTGTTCGTCAGGAACGACGTCGTTTGAAAAAACGACCTGCCAAACGGGGCGGCGCGGATTGGCAAAACGTTCGAAAGAGCTTTCCGCGACATTGATCGAAACGGAGGCCGTTCGGAATTCCTTATCGGCGGGGGACGTTTTTTTTCCGGCCTGCGTTTTGAAAGAGCCGACGGCGACGCGATAAACCGTGTCGGCCGAAAGCGGCTTTTCCTTATTCAGGAAACAAGCCAGATTTTTTTGGTCCAGCCAACGCCATTGGCATGAAACGTCCGGCGAAAAAACGACGGGGATGTCGTCCGCGTCGCGTCCCGTTCGCCCCAAACCGACCATTTCTTCGGAAAAGGTGAAAACCAGCTTGTCCGTTTTCACCGTCGGCTTTTTTGGTGAAAGGACGAAAGAGTCCGCTTTCGCGGCGAATGAGAAAAACAAAACGGAAAATAAAAAAAGCGACGTTTTCTTTAACATGAATAAAGCCCCTCCCGCTGTCGTCGGGATAAATCATATAAGATAAGCCGCGAAAACAAAAGCGGAAAAGCGTTGCCTTTGAGGCGGCCTTCCGATAATGTCACGGCAAAAGGACAACAAGGAAAGAGGTTGTTATGCGCGTCCTGGTCGGAATGAGCGGCGGTGTCGATTCTTCGGTCGCGGCGTATTTGCTGAAAAAATCGGGGCACGACGTCGTCGGGGCTACGATGTCGATTTGGGAAAAAGGGCGTCCGTTCGGAACGGCGACGACGGCCGACGCCTGTTTCAGCCCGCACGAGGAACAGGATGTCGAAGCCGCCCGCGCCGTGTGCGCTTTGCTGGATATTCCGTATCAAACGGTCGATTGCGCCGCCGTTTACAAGGAAACGGTTCTGGAAAACTTCCGCAGCGAATATCTGTCCGGACGCACGCCGAACCCGTGCGTGTGGTGCAACGCGAAGATCAAATTCAAAGCTTTGCCCGAAGCCGCCCGCCGTCAGGGGATATCCTTCGACAAATTCGCGACGGGACACTACGCCCGCCTGATTGAAAAAGACGGGGCTTTCCGGTTGTATCGGGGCGTTGACGCCAAAAAGGACCAGTCGTACTTCTTGTATCGTTTGAGCGCGGAACAGCGCGCGTCGGTGTTGTTTCCCCTCGGCAACAAAACGAAGGACGAGATCCGCGCCATCGCGCGCGAAGCCGGCATTCCCGTTTCCGACAAGCCCGACAGTCAGGATTTCTATTCGGGCGACATCGCCGATTTGCTGGAAACGGAACCGACCCCCGGCAATTTTGTAACGAAGGACGGCAAAGTTCTCGGACGCCACAAAGGGCTTTGGCACTATACGATCGGACAGCGCAAAGGCCTGGGCATCGCCGCCGAAAAGCCGCTGTACGTCCTCGGTTTCAACAAGGATCGCAACGAAGTCGTTTTGGGCTTTGAGGATGAAAACGTCCGCCATTCCCTGACGGCGTCGCAGGCGGTTTGGTCGTCGGCCGAAGCGCCGTCGGAACCGTTCGAGGCCCTGGCGCGAATCCGTTCGACGCAAGCTCCGACGCCCGTTCGGGTCGTTCCGTCGGGCGCGGAAAGCTTCGGCGTCGAATTTGAAAAGACGCAACGCGGAATCGCACCGGGGCAATCCGTCGTTTTGTACGACGGCGACCTCGTCCTCGGCGGCGGAATCATCGACGCGTCGCGCTGACGGTCGTCAGACGGGCAGCTTTTTTCCCGCCAGAATATGAACGTGCAGATGCGGAACTTCCTGTCCGCCGTTTTTGCCGACGTTGACGACCAGCCTGTATCCGTCTTCCGTTACGCCCAACTGTTCGGCGACGGCGCGGACGGCTTTGAAAAATCCCGTGATTTCGGCATCGCTCGCGCGTGTCTGGAAATCGGTGAAGTTGACGTATTCGCCTTTCGGAATGACCAAAACGTGGACGGGCGCTTTCGGATGCAGATCGGGGAAAGCGATCGCGAAATCGTCGTCGTATATCTTGTTCGTCGGGATTTCGCCGCGCAAAATCTTCGCAAAGACGTTGTTTTTATCGTAAGCGGTCATTTTTCAAGCCTCCTTTAAACATTTTTAATGTTTTTAAGATTATATAAAGTGACGATATAAATATACGGGTATCTGACGAAAATGAAACGCTTTTTATGGTTGATCGCGATTTTTTACCTTTTTCAGACGCCCTGCACGGCGTTCGGCGCCTCCGCGACCGGCGGATTGGCGACGGAGCTGTTTACGTACGATCCGAAGCTTGCGCCGATCAAGCTCGAATACGTCGATTTCAAGATCGACCGCAACAGAACCGCTGAAAAGTGGGGCGAAAACATCGGTAAATACAATTTCAAACTGTTCGGATGCCGCCGTTCCGACAAAAAGCTCATGCTCGACCAGGGGCGCGCCATGCGCCGCGACATGAAGTTCGGCAACGTCTTTTTCGAAGAAATGAACGAACTTTTCCCCGTCGTCGTGTCCAAGGACAACCCGTATTTCCCGTATTCGATCGGCGACGTTCCCCCCGGTTATCTGATCACCGCGGAAATCAAAGATTTGTTCGTCAACGTCTGCGACCATTACGATTGGCGGACGCGGACGTATTCGCAGCTGCGCAGCGGTTCGGCCGAAATCAAAGTCCTTTGGCGCGTCATCACGCCCTATAACAGAAAGCTGTACTGGGAAGACACGACGTACGGCTATGCCGATCTGCAGGATCCGGTCCGCGACGGTGAAGTGAAACTGGTCGAAAAAGCGTTTGCGGACGCTCTCGTCCGTTTGGTCGGCATGCCCGGCTTCGTCGAAGTTTTGCGTCATAAGCCGGATACGAAGATGCTTGCCGACGCCAAAACCGAATACGACAATCTGGAATATCAGCATATCATCAACCGTCGGAAACTGATGTCTTCCTATCGCCGCGAAAGAATGAAGTTCGGCTTTGAACGCATCCGTCAGCGGGAATTGGACGTTTTGGAACGTTTGGCGCCGTCCGAATACGATATGGAAGACGGACTGAAGAACGGTTTGGGCAAAGTCCGCGGTTTGGGCCGCCTTGAAAACGCGGATGGCGACGGAACGGAACTGCAGGGTCTGGCTTCGGCCGACGGGGAAAAAGGTTCGGAAAGCAATGACGCGTCCGGCAAAGGCGACATCGCGCGCGCTTTGGACGACGCCGCGTCGGGGACGCTGACCGTCGGACGCATCGAAAAAGACGGCGTCGAAGGCATTTTGGGCAAGCTTTTGACCGATAATCTGGAATACGGCCAGATGGGAAAAGTCATCAAAGTCAATCCGTTGTTGAGCATTTTCGACGGCTTCATGCTGCCCGACAATATGGACAATGATACGAAACAGGCCATTTTGAACGGCGATTCGCGGCTGGGCTTCGTCGTTTCGCCGATCGACGGCTGGATCACGATCAACAACCAGAAGCCGTTTCGTTTCTTGTCGCCGACCCGTTTGTACCGCGTTCGCGCCAGCGTCGTCGCCGTGTCGTCCGATGCCACGGATACTGTCGGCGCCGGATTCGTCATCGCGCCGTCGCTCGTTCTGGCGAACTATTCCACGGTGCAGGGCGTCGCGTATCCGCGGATCGAATTTTTGGACGGACGCGTTTTCCCGGCCATGGTCTTGCGCAACAGTCCCGAAAAGGACGCGTCGCTCCTGTATATGCCGCCCGTTACGTTTTCACGGCTGACGTGGCCCGTCCCTCTTCGTCTTGATTTGCCGAGCGTCGGCGAATCCTTCTACGCCGTCGGAACGCCGATGAAGGGCGGATTCGAAGGCGCGTTGGAGGAAGGAAAAGTCGCCGGATACCGGTTTACGGACAACGGCGTCGAAATCCTGACAAACACGAACGTGCAAAGCGTGACTCTCGGCGGTATTCTGGTTGACGGACACGGCAACGCCGTCGGCTTCGCCCATGCCGGCGAAAGTCTGGTGGAAAAACGCCGCGACGGTTTCATTCCGATCGGCGACGCTTTCGACGCGCTGAAAGTCCGCGTCCGTGACCGCGATATGGACGAAACGCCGTATCAGAAAGCGTTGCGCCTGAAAAAAATGCGCGAAAACCACATTAAATAAAACCGAATCTTCCGGTTTCGGCTGTTCCGGCGCACGAATGTCGGGCGGAGGTGAAAACGCGCGACGCGAAAGCGGGAGGATCAGCCGCCGAACCGAAGAGCGTTCCCCATATCCAGAACGGGCATGCCGGCCGGCGCGGAAAATTCGGAATCCGGAAGGGACGTTTCCCTGATGTTCGTGATCGTCATCACGGTTCCGCCCGTTTCGGCGTAAATCGGCAGAACGTAGCGTTCGTGGATGCAGACTTTTTCGTCCTGCTTGACGATCATGCGGCAAGGCTGTCCGGCGACGGTCGTTTCTTCGCCCAGAGTGTAGCCGTTCCCGTCGGGCAATTCGACCATGTTGCCGATATCGTTGTTTCTTATGGCCGTTCCCATCATCAGGATAACGACTTCTTTGCCGTTGAAAAAAACGGTCGTGTCGAGGCCGTTGATTTTGCCGGTCATTTTCCATTTTTCGCCTTTGATGGCGCCGTTGTAAACCAGCGCGCCGCCGGCGGATTTTACGGTCATCGTAAACGTCAGGGACGACGACGGGCGGGCTTTTTGAAGGCGGGAAACGAACTCTTCGGCGGTTTCGGCGCGGGCGGCGAACGGCGACAGCAAAGCCAGTAAAAGAAGCGTTTTGATCATGATGACTTTCCTTCGATAATCAGGCGATATCCTTCTTCGGCGTCGGCGACGAAGGACAATCCCGTGTTTTCAAGTTTTTGACGAAGTCTGTAAATGTGAGTTTCCAACGTGTGCGTCGCGACGGCGTCGTTGTATCCCCAAACGTCGCGCAGCAGCGTTTCTTTCGGAACGGGGCCGTCGGCGCGGCGCAACAGGTCGAGCAAAGAGGATTCTTTGTCCGTCAGGGCGACGGTCCCTTGTTCGAACGTCAGCGTTTTTTTGCGCGGGTTGAACTTTGTCCGTCCGATGAAAACGGCGGCGTCGTCGCTTTGTTCGAAACGGGAAACGGCTCCGATCAGGGCGCCGATGAAAGCGGGCGGACCGAACGGCTTGACAAAGACAACGGCTTCTTCATCCGTGCGCGGAACGGCTGACAGGATGAAAACCGGCACGCGCGGCGCAATTTCCGACGCGCGGCGGCACTGCTCCGGCGAGGGTTCGTCCAGAACAAGGGCGGAAACATCGCTCGCATCCGAAACTTCGTCGATCGAATCCGTTTCGACGATGTCCTGCGCGATTCCCGCGTCGGTCAGGGCGCGGACCAGCGCTTTTCGCGGAAAAACGTCTGTCGAACAAATCAGAATCCGGCTCATGAAAGGAACTCCTTTGACGGCAAAGTGTAAAACGACGGCATTTCTTTTTCAAACAAAATACTTGGCACGGGTCTTGCATCTGTATTTTCAACAACAAAAGGAGGCTGCCATGTATGAGATTCGCTTCAATGTCGACACATCCGTCTGGCAGGACGGAATCACGTTCAAAACGGAACCGTCCGTCGGGGAAAAACCTTCGTTCGCGGCGGAATTGGTCGCACCGCTGACCGTTGCGGACAAGCCGGAAAAAATCAAAGCCGTTCCCGTCCCCGCCGTTAAAATAAAACCCCTCCGGCCGTTAAAAGTTTCCGAACTGCAGGAATTGCCCGTTCTGGAACAACTGCCGACGGCCGAATCGGCTTCCGTTCCCGCAAAGGCCGAAGTTTCGGCGGCGGTGAAGCCCGGCGAACGTTTCGAACGGGAACTGCAGAAAGCGGGATTGCTGACGGGATCGCCGTACAATATGTCGGCAAAACGTGCCGAAGAACGGGAACGCCATCTGGCTGCCCGTGCCGTTTCGGATCATCCGTTGAAAGGCGTGACAGACGAACAGGTCTTCCCGTTGGACAAAGCGGCGCGTTTCACGGCGGCGACGGTGAAAACGCCCTATGTCCCGCAGGCGGAGCAAAAGGCGAAACGCGAACAAAAGCTGACGCCCGCCGACGTTTCGGCGATCACGGCGTCCGTCGGAAAACCGGACGGCTATCCGCGCGAAAACATCCCGTCGTTCAGCAACGCGCAAACATCGGCGGCCGCGTCATGGTTTCCCGAAGCGATGACGCGCCAGCTGGATAAATACGAAGCGATGAAAAAGGTTCAGGCCGCCGAAGCGTCCGCCGCGCGTTCCGCCGACTTAAGCGTGTGATACTGCCAAAGCGCGTAAATCGCCAGAACGGGCAGGCAGGTTTCCATCGTTTCTTCGACGACTTTGCACGCCGTATACCATTCGAGGTCGAGCAGCACGCCCCATTTGCGCAGGTTTCCGGGGACGCGGTCGACGACTTTGGAAACGAATCCGTCCGCTAAAAAGGTCATTATGCTCCAATACAGCGGGTTCATTTTGAAAAAGCCCCTGAAAACGCCGGGCAACGTTATCCAAAGCGTGTAAACGAAAACGGCGGCGAAAGACAGGATGATCAGGCCGGACAGGATCTTTTCGCCGATCGGATTGTCGGGATTGGTGAAGAAACGAAGCTTCATCGCGGTCGTGTCGCGGCTGGCGAGCCAATGCTGGATGCCGGCTTCGCGCAAAACGGCGGCGACGGTGAAAAAGCAGAAAAGCGCGTGCAGGCGTTTCGCTTTTTTATCCGCGAAGTCTTTTCTGAAAACGATCAGGGAAACAAGCAGGACACCGTAAAAGAAAAAAGTGGCGATGTCGTTCGGACCGCCGTCTTTTAAAAATTCCGTGCAATCGCCGTTGTATCCGAACGTGTTGATCAAAAACGCCGCCGCGATGAAACCGACGACGATAAGGGGGGCGATCAGACATTGTTTCAAATTTTTCATAACAGACCTCTGCGGAAACAAAAACAACGAAAAAGCCCCTGAGTCAGGGGCTTTCGTTACCGTTAAAGCCGGAAATCACTTCGCGTTTTCGGCGTTGAACTTGATCCATTTTTCGTCAGCGTCGGCGTCGTTGGCGATCGCGCCGTTCGGGCATTCGGAAATGCAGACGCCGCAATCGATGCAGGTGTCGGGGTTGACGACGACCTGCGTTTCGGCTTCGCTGATCGCGCCGACGGGGCAAACATCAATGCAGGTCAGGCATTTGACACAAGAATCGTTAACAACTGAAGGCATGGTAAAACTCCTAAAAAAAATAGAGATGACACGAAAAAATATAAACGATTTTTGCGGATTTTCAACAGTTAATCACCGAACGGCTCATTTTTCGGTCTTTGACGGATTTACATTCGGACAAGACAAAGCTATTCTCGAAAAAAACGGGAGGGATGCGGGGATGCGGAAAACGATCGCGTATTGCGGGCTGGATTGCGGAAAGTGCGACGCGTATCGGGCGACGGTCGAAAACGACGGGGCTTTGCGGGAAAAAACGGCGAAGTTGTGGTCGGAACTGAACAAAGTTACGATTTTTCCCGAACAGATCGCCTGCCTCGGCTGCCGCGCGGACGGAGTCAAAACGGCGTACTGCGAAAAAATGTGCGCGATTCGCCGCTGCGCGATCGGCAAAGGCGTTGAAACCTGCGGCGCCTGCGCCGATGCGGAAACGTGCCGAACCCTTGAAGCGATTCTTTCGAACAATCCCGAAGCGCGGAAAAACCTGAAAACGAAAGAATGAGTTTTACGGTTATGTCGTCTTGGCAAAGACGGGATGATACGTTAATATGCCTATACATAATCAAACAAAGACCAAAGGCTTTTACGATGACAGAATTTAAAACGGACGCTTTGGATAAATCCCTGCAAACTTTGCGCGAAGCGTGGACGGCATATCAAAACAACAAAGATGAAACGCTGACGTCCATTATCGCCGATTCCTGTATTCAAAGATACGAATACACGTTGGAAACGGCGTGGAAACTGATGAAAAAGTATTTAAAGCTGGTTTACGGAAAAACGGATGAAGAATTGACCGTCAACAACATTTTCCGGCTGATGAGCGGCTATAATATGATCGGCGACTGGGAAAATTGGAAAGAGTATTATATCAAGCGAAACGAAACGGCGCACGAATACAACATTGAAAAATCCCGTTCCGTTTTAACCGTCATTCCCCGTTTTATCGCCGATGCCGAAGTTTTGGTCGCTTCCTTTAACAACGCCGCAGGTCGTCAATGAACGGCATCACTTCGGACGAACTGAATATTTTAAATGGTATTTTTGAACCGTATCACCCGGATTTCCGTTTCGCCTGTTACGGTTCCCGCGTTAAAGGCGGATTTGAAAAAACGTCCGATCTGGATATCCTGATTTGCGGCAAAGAGCCTATGCCCTTTGAAACGTTGGAAGAAATCAAACAAAAATGCGACGACAGCCGCCTGCCGTACATCGTTAATTTCTGCGATGTTCATAAGATTGATGCCGACTTTTACAAACTGATCGAAAAAGACCTTGTCTTTTTGAACGACACGGAAAATTAAAATTTTCTGTTTTTCCTTCAACGGATGGATTATACTTTTTTCCGGAACATCTGATGAATGTTCCGGGGTGTGGAAACCCCTCTAATGCGTCTTGTGCGAAGACGATAATTTTGCACGCTTTCCGGTTTAACGACCGGAAGGCGACAAAATAAGCGTAAACAAATCACCGCGGATACTAGTTAATCGCGGCGGTTTTGGCGTATGCGAATATGTCGCACTATTTCATTAGAGTAGTTTCCAACTTCCGGTCGCCTTCATCAGGCGACTTTTTTTGTGAGGAAAAAATGAAAAAGAAACTGCTCTTTCTTGCCGTTTTCGCATTGGCGGGGTGCCAAACAGCCAACAACTTTATGGATTATTACGAAGCGGAAGAAGATTTTGTCACGTCTCAAAAAATCGGCGATGCGGACGTTAGAATCGTTGAAACATCGAATTATCAGGAAAAAATAAGATCCTATACCGATAAAGGATATATCGTTATCGAAACGGCATTGTTCAAAGGACAATGGGAACCTCGCGCCCATGCCGTTCAAACTGCGCAAAGATACGGCGCAACCGTCGTTGTCATTCAATCCGTTCACGTCGGAACGAATACGAGCATTTACAGCACTCCCGTTTTACAACCCCAAGTCGGTGTTTATTCAGACGGAAGAAATACGGCCGTTGTTCACGGCGTTTCCACCGGAACGGCCGTTCACTCAAGCACAGTGGAAATTTTTGAACAACGGGCAACATTTCTGGCATTAAAACAGGAGATGAAAAAAGCTGTTTTACTGGCCTTTGTTTTTCTGACCGGATGCGCTTCGGCGACATATTATTATCCGACGCCGGATGAGAAACCGGTTTACCCCGTAATAGACGAGGATAAACGGCAGGAAATCACTTTTTCCGTTTTTTCTAAGTCGCTTTTTGAACCGGAAAAAGATTTAAGAAAAGAAATCAAGGAACGGCTGCTTAAGACGGGATTATTTAAGAAAGTTCGTTATAGTTTTGAAGGAGAAAAATCACCTTTGCATTTTCATTATGTATAGAGATTATAGGGATGATGGTTTTGCTATTGTATTTGCTCCTTTTTTAGGTGTTATTCCTATGGGAATTTATCATACACGAGATTATTCTATGACGGCATACTGGAAAAACAAAGAGATTTATTCGGTTATTGCTCCCGCAACCCAAAGAGTCGTTATTTGGCTTCCTTTGTTCCCGCTGTTTCTATCAGGCCCTATTTCAAGGTATAATATGCATAATTACGCTTTCGATTATATCTTTTCCAAAATCGCGGAAGAAAAACTTTATGATCCGGAAACTTTTATGAAAAAGGAAAAGTAAGATTCTTCAAAAATATCCCTGACTGATTGGCCAATCAGGGATGTTTTCAGCCAGTTTAACGCCTGTCTGTCGCGAAAATTAAGCAAAAATTCTTCTGAATAACGGAAGATTTTCCCATTCCAGTGGGAAACCCATTTTTTCATACGAGATATAACAGCATTTTTCTGAATAATCATCTATGAGCTGTTTAACCTTTAAAGCCCATTGTGTTTTTCCGGAAACATTGTTTAAAAAGTACGCCAATATGTAAAATATCGGGAAAAGAAGGGCCGCTTTTTCACGGTTTTCCGAAAAGGTGTAATTGAATTCCGGATTAAATTTTTTGTTTTTTATATCTGCCGGAATAACGCCGTTAACGAAATTATACAGGCGATTATAATGGGCGCATTTGTTCCGTGTTAAACGCATTACGGCTAATGAATTTTCAAGATGTTCCGACGAAACGAAAAGAATTTCCGCTATTTTTCTTTTATGGAACGGATTATTCATTAAATTATACATTTTTTCCAAAGAACCAAACGATTCCAATTCCAAAACCATCCAAAAAGGTAAATCATCATCTCTGTATTTGGCTTTATAAGCGTTTTTAAACTGGCATCCGTGAATATTTTTCAGATCTTCATCCAGTTTTCTTTTCCATTCTTTATAAGTGCATTTCAGTTCTGTTTTTTGTTCACGTTTTCCTGTTTGTTTGTTTTTTGTTTTTTTAACGGCCATCCAATCAGAAAAATACTTTTCCTCTAGATACCAAAAGGCTCCTTCTTCAAATGTAAGCGTTGTATAGTTATTAAACGCCGCTTTAATCGCGACTTCGCACCGGCAAAGAGCTTCCATAAACAAGTTGCGCAGTTTTGCATCAAATACATAAATATTTCTGATATCATTAAAGGAAATCGGTACGGAAAATTTTTCAGGATCCGGATCGTTCTTTTTCAAGTACTTATTTTGAAAAGCAAACCAATAACCGGACAGTTTATAATATCCCACTCTGGTTAAATAAAATCTGGCTTGTTCCTCATTTTCAGAGGAAATATCCATACCTCTCGAACGCAGTAAATCAATTTGTTCTTCTATTGTTAAAGGAGGTTTTGAGTATTTATGTATCATTCAGAAAGCCTAAAAAAATCGCCGTTCCTGATGCCCGTGCAGATTACTCCGACACTAAGGGGGAACGGCTTACTGAAACGTAATATAATATATTACACATTGTTATGTCAATAGGCTTTTAAGTCGTTAAAACTTCCCTTTCAATCTGTTCAGCGCGCGATAGAGATCGGGGCTGACGGCAGAGCAAGACCTTTCGTTTCCTTCATCCGGTTCATCGTCCTCATTTTTCGATCAGGAAAAGGTATTCTCTGTACTTTTCATCCCTGTTCGTCCATTCGTTCGTGCTGGTCATGTTCGACATGACGTTCCGTTTGTAATCAATGTCGAACATTTTAATCAGCTTCCCGTTCGCGGCGATGATGTCCGACAGGTCGCGCTTCGTCGTTCTTCCGCCGGAACCGTATGACAGCAGGATATAGCGGGCGTTCGTTTCTTTGACGAGCCGTTCCATCGCTTTCATGGCGACAAAGCGGCCGTCGCCGTCCTTTCTGTAATCTTCGAAAACGGACGGATTGACCGTGTCCTTCGAATCCTCCCGTCTGTTGGCTTTTCCGAACAGGCGCGGTGTGTCGTTTAAAATGACGGACGTCCATATATGATAATAGGAATTGTACCGGACGCGGCTGGGCGGCATTTTTTCGTTGTTCGACCCGTACGGCGGATCGAAATAAGCCAAATCGCAGAAGTTGTTTTTTATCGTGTTGAAAATATCGTCGCGAATGACTCGGTTGTCCGACGTCCGCTTGAACCGCTTCGGCAGTTTCAGCTTCATTTCGTTGAACGAGCGGGGCGACCATTCGGAAAGATATGAAACGTAATGACCAAGCGTGCTGTCAACTTCGTCCATCGCGTAAATCAGGCTGGTCAGAACGACGCATTTGTCGACGAACGGTAGGTTGTATTTTTCGATTTCGTTCCGGATGGCGTCCAGTTTTCGCGTGTTGCGGATCTGGAACGGCTTTTTCGAATCATCGGGCCTGCCGCCGTAATTTTCCGTGAACCAGCCGTCGTATCCTTTCAACGCGTTCAGTTCGTCAAGGATTTCCTGATAATATCCGTCGCTTTGTTCGGATTTCAGATAACAGTTCGCAAAGACTTCCGACCATACGGCGACGTCGTTGGC
>DGGW01000018.1:0-222 GCA_002393065.1 Alphaproteobacteria bacterium UBA3864
AAAAAGACCTGATCCGCACCGTTCGCGCGTCCGGATATTCGATTGACGGCGATACGGCGTCGGAAAACGACGAACCGGATGAGGAATAAAGATTTTTCCGATCGGATTTGAAACGGGGGCACGACGGCGCGGCCCCGTTTTTTTCCTGAAACAAAAACACCCCGACAAAAAGGCTGTCAGGGTGTTTGTTTGGTGACCTCGGAGCGATTCGAACGCTCGACC
>DGGW01000018.1:306-21474 GCA_002393065.1 Alphaproteobacteria bacterium UBA3864
GCTCTATCCAGCTGAGCTACGAGGCCGCTTCGGTTTCTTTTTATCCGTTTCCAAACGGCAAGGCAAGTCTTTTTTAAAGATTCCGAGCTATAAGGTAAGTTAAGGAGTCTTGCCATGATGAAGAAAAAGCTTTTCCTTTTTTTATTGCCTTTCCTGTTTTCGCCCTTTCCCGCATTTGCGAACGGAGGGTACGCGGCCAATCAGGAAGCTTTTGACGCCGTTAATTTAAGCGCCGCTTACGAAGCCGGTTTTACCGGAAAAGGCGTTATGGTCGGTGTGTTCGACAGCGGTTCCCACGAAGGGCATAAGGCTTTTGAAATGATTGGCGATCTTGGCGAAACGTCTGCAAAGGTCGTTTCCGACACTTCGGCGGGGGAATTCGATACCGAACACGCGTTCAACAGGATTTTATGGCCGACTTCCCCCGAAGATTCACCCCTTTATCCGGCCGAAGTTAAAAATATGAAGCACGGAACGCATGTCGCCGGCATTATCACGGCCGCCAAAGACGGGGCGATGCAGGGCGTCGCTTACGACAGCCGGGTGGCGGCGTATACGACGATCGGAATAAATCAGAGCGCTTTCCCGACGATTTTCAATTCGTTGAACACGACCTTTCCGGCGGTGAAGATCATTAACGCCAGTTGGGGATTTACGGTTGCTCCGTCGGATGAAGTTATCAATGCTTTGGCGACCTTCTTCTCTTCCGATCATTTGTTAGTCGCGGCGGCCGGCAACGATCGGGCGGAAAATCCGTCCTTGCCTGCGTATTTGCCGCAAAGTCATCCGGAAGCTTTGGGGGTTATCAACGTTGTCGCCTTCAGTCCGTTTCAGGAACAGTCTTCGCCGACTTTTTTCGCGAATTATTCGAATTTGGCCGGTACTGCTGCGAACTGGACGATCGCCGCGCCGGGAAGTATTTATTCGGCGACGCTCGATCCCGCCGATCATGACGATATGGAAAGCTATGAAATGTTGGAAGGAACGTCAATGGCGACGCCCGTCGTTTCCGGAACGGCGGCGCTGGTTCAGGAAGCGTTTCCTTTCCTGACGGGTAAGCAGATCGCCGACGTCCTGCTGACGACGGCTTCCAACGATTTTTCGGATTTCTCGCCGTATATTCTGCAGGAAGTCGAGGATACGAAACAATATATCATCTTTACGGACGTCGTCGAAAGCGAGGCCGAGGACGGCACGATCACCTATAAGGATCCGGAAGCCATCATCGCGGAGGCGGGAATCGACTGCGTCGAAAACACCTGTTTGCAAAAAAAGTACGCGGAAGTTTACGGCCGCGGCATTCTGAACGCCGGAAAAGCCGTCAAAGGCTTGGGCGCTCTGGACGCGACGCGTTTGACCGAGGAGGACAAGGTAGCGGAGATTTCCCAATATCTGTATCCTGTTTCCGTCGGAACCTACACCCGAACGAACGCCGAAGGACAGGAAGAAGAATACATTCCCGATTTTTCGAACGATATCGGTGAAATCCGTAATACGACCAATCCGGAATACGGCGTCGGTTTGAAAAAGACCGGCGCGGGCGAGCTGATTTTGTCCGGACAAAACACATATACGGGCGATACCGTCGTTTCCGCCGGCAAATTGACGCTGAAAGGACTCTTGTCGGGGCGGGTCAGGACGGATGAAGGCGGAACGTTCACGCTGACGGGCGGAACAATTAAAGGCAATGTCATCAACGAAGGCGCGTTCGTGATGAACAGCGGCACCGTTGTCGCCAACGCAAGCGTGGACAATCTCGGAACCTTTACGATAAAGGGCGGCACGGTTGCCGGAACGATGACAAACGCGTCCGAACTCGTCATGTCCGGCGGCGCTTTTTCCAATCCGGTGCAAAACGCCGGAGAGGGAACGGTCAAGTATTACTCCGGTTCCGCGCCGAAGATCGTCAACGAAGGAACGATCAACAATTACGGCGTCATTGCAACGTCGAATTTCATTGAAGGCGGGAACGTCGTCAATCAGCAGGGGGCGAAGATCGCGACGTCGTTTACTGCGGATACTTTCCTTAACAACGGATACCTTCTGTTGAAAGCGAACGGGGACGGCGAAGTCGAATCCGTAACGGTGACCGGCGCCGCTTCTTTGGCGTCGGGCGGCTTTGCCATCATGGACGATACGATTTACAAAAGAGGATCGTATACCGTGTTGACGGGCGGTTCTTTGCAGATCGGCGAGGATTTTTCGACGGAATTGAAAATATCCGAAAACACCAAACTGACGGCGATGCAGGACGGAAACAGTCTGCTTTTGGAAATCGTTTATTCAAATGTCGGTGAAAACATGGTGTTGAGTAAGGAGGAAAGCGCCGTCGTGTCCATTTTCAACGAAATGTTCATTCATCAGGATAAAAACGATTTCGCCGGATATTATTATTACTCCGAAGATATGCTTCGTAAAAAAATCAACGAATTGCGCGACCAGATCCAGCCGCAGGACATCAAAGCTTTGCCTTTGACGGGGCATTTGACCGAAAACGTCGGCGCGCGCCTGTCCGCTTTGCGCGAAGGCACCGCCGACATGGGAACGTACCGCAACCGCTATTCGCCGCCGGAAACGTATCGCGGCAAATACGCGCGGGGACGTTCGGGCGGCGACGAAAAGAGAACGTCCAAAGTCTGGGGGCAGGTTGTCGGCGGGCGCGGCCGGTTCAACGCGTCCGAAAAAACCGCGCGGGAAAAAGCCAGAATGAAAGCCGTCGGCGTTCAGTTCGGTTGGGATACGGAAGTCGGCGCCAATTCGTTTTTCGGGGTGACAGCCGGTTTCGCCCGTTCCGAAACAAATCAGAGCGGCGACGAAATCGACGTCAACGATTGGCGGGGCGGTTTGTATTACGGCTTCAGCGCGGGACGCGTCAGCGTCAACGCGACGGCGATCGGCGGTTTGCAGGAATATCATTCCCGGCGTATGACGAGAATCGTCGGAATGACGGCGGTCAGCAAGGCGTCTTACAAAGGGTATTCCGCCGAAGGGGGGGTGAATATCGGTTACGATATCATGAAGATTCCCCGCCGGTCGTATTCGTTCGGTCTTCGTCCGTATGTTGCCGCCGATGTTTCGTATGTCAAGCAGAACGCGTATCGGGAAAACGGTCAAAATCAAAGCTTCCTGCTTTCCGTTTCCGAAAGCGACGACACGTCGGCTTCGGCGCAGGCGGGCGTTCAGTTGTCTTACCGCTGGTCGGACGCGCAACTGACGCTGGACGCGGGATACCGGCGTTTGCTGAAAGGCGGCGATCCGGTGTCGTCGGCTTATTTTATCGCCGACACGACGCAAACGCGGTTTAAATCGTTGGCGGAAACGCCCGACAAGAATTATCTGTCTTTGGGAATTGGCATCGAATCGAACTTCACGCAGAACACGCGTTTTGCGTTGCGGGCGGACCAAAAACGTTCCGAAAACAATGTCATTTCGATGTTTTCGGCGACATGGAGCTATTCGTTCTGACCGGTTCGGTTCAGTTTAGGCTTTTTTGCGGCCCAGAGCGTCGACCGTCAGAACGGAACGGCGGAATTTTTCCGCGCTTAAGTCGTATCCTTCGACGTGCCAGCCGGGGACTTTTGTCGCTTTTTCGACCAGAGCGGGCAGGTCGGCTTCGGACAGGCCGACTTCGGCGAGCGTTACGGGCAATCCCGTTTTCCGGTAAAATGCCATGACTCTGTCGCGCAGCTGCGTTTGTCCGTCGTAATCCAGCAGGACAAGCACGCCGTACGCGACCAAAAATCCGTGCAGATATTTATGCGACGCGGGAAAGATCGTTGCGCCGTAATAGAAGCAGTGCGCCAGATTCGTGTTATAGTAAAATTCCGGACAAACGGTCATGTTGCTGACCAATCCGGTCGAAATGACGATGCACAGCGCAACTTCCTGCAATGCTTCGGACGTTTGTTTCGTTTCACAGGATTTCATCGCTTCTTCGCCGAAACGCAACAACGGTTCGGAACACGCGGCGCATAACGCTTTGCCGACCAGCAAATTCTGATTCAGCGGAACGTTGCGCAACGCGAGGGTGACTTCCGGTTCTTTGCTCAAAGCGTCGCCGATGCCGGCCTGCAGGTATTTCAGCGGGGCTTCGGCGATGATCCTGTCGTTGATGAACACGCACACGGGCGGGCGGGAGCTGTAGAAATTGTTTTTGAAACTGCCGTCGGCGTTGTACATGATGGCCAGCGCCGTGCAGGGCGCGCAGTTGGACGATATCGTCGGAAAAGTGAACAGCGGCTTGCCGAGCCGTTCGGCGGCAACTTTGCAGGTATCGCAGCACTTTCCGCCCCCGACGGCCAGAATCATGTCGGCTTTTCGCACGGTTTCGTCCGCGGTCAGCCGTTCGACGTTTTCATAGGTGGAATCCCCGCCGAACCAGACGCGCCCCAGAACGGAAACGCCGTCCAGCGCGTTCGTCAGTTCGTCGGCGGCGACGGCCATGGCTGTTTTCCCGCCGATGATGACGGCCGTTTTTCCGTATTTTATCAAAACGGCGGACGCTTTGTGATAAACATCGGCTCCGATCATATAATCGGGCAGAGCGACAAAAGAACGTTTCATGGTGTATCCTTTATTGATTAAAAAAAACTGCCGAGTTTCCGTCAGCGCATTTGCCAGGTAACGCTGTTCTTTTCCCGCGAACAGGCCTGCCACGCCGTTTTCGGCGGAACGTCGTCCGTAAACATGTTGTTCCCGTCCAGCTCGTTTTCCGGATTGATGATGACGCCGACAAAGTACGGCAGTTTGCTTTTCCAATGTTGTGCGGCCAGTTGGAAACAGGCTTCCCGGGGAAGGCCGTCATAAAACAAACGGAAAGTGTCTTCTAAAACTTTGACGATTATTCGTCCGCCGTAGGGGTTGACAAGGGCGCCGTCGTTGATTGCATTATCAAAGACAACCCCCATGGCTTGCAACATTTCCACGTTTTCAAAACTTTTGCATTGTTTGCGAGTTTTGAAGGGGGCGCAGAGCGTATGGATGTTGAGTGAGATATTCAAAATCTGGACGGCCGTTTCCTTTTCCAGGCTCGGTCGAGGCATTTCCCACGGGGAAAGAACATTGCAACGGGCGGTTTCCGGTGCCGCCGACAGCAGGCATGCCAAAAGAAACGGAAAAATAAAGCGTAAAAGTTTTTGTTTTCGCAAACGCTCTTTTCCTTGCGCTTTTCCGGTAAAAAAAATTGAGTTCCCGACAATGCCCGGAGCCATTGAAAATCCTCCCGAAATTCAATATCAAATCCAGAATGAATATAAAGGATTTTCCATATAAAGCAATACTTAAATCCAATCCGGGAATCGTCGAAATGGTGTTGTTTTCCGTGCAGGAAGATTGCTTTAAGAGGAGTTCCGTTTTTTTTGCAAAGCTTTTTCTTTTGTGCAAAAATGCCGCTCAAACGCTTTCGTGAAAGGAATACCATGAAACATAAAGGGGATAACGTCAGCGGCTGGGTGATCGTCGACAAGCCCGCCGGTATCGGTTCGACGGCCGTCGTCGGCATCGTCCGCCGCCTGTTCAACGCCGCCAAAGCGGGACACGCGGGAACGCTCGACCCCGCCGCATCCGGCGTTTTGCCCGTCGCTTTGGGCGAAGCGACGAAGACCGTTCCGTATGTGATGGACGGCGAAAAAACGTACGCTTTCACGGTGAAGTTCGGTGAATCGACGACGACGGACGACGCCGACGGGACCGTTTCGGCGACGGGCGGGCGCATCCCTTCCGAAGACGAGATCCGCGCCGTTCTGCCGTCCTTTGTCGGCGAAATCGAACAGGTGCCGCCGAAGTTTTCCGCCGTTCACGTCAACGGGCAGCGCGCGTACGATCTGGCGCGCAGGGAGGTTGCGATCGCCCTCGAACCGCGGCGGGTGCGCATTGACGATCTGCGCTTTGCCGGATTCGACGCGCCCGACTCCGTTCGTTTCGAAGTCGATTGCGGTAAAGGAACCTACGTCCGGTCGATCGCCCGCGATTTGGCGGAAAAACTGGGGACTTTCGGTCATGTGACGGCGCTTCGGCGTCTTAAATGCGGAAAATTTCGCGCCGGACAAGCGTTTTTACTGGAAAAGTTGCGCGAAACGGAGCATAGTCTTTTACTGACCGACGTGCTTTTGCCCGTCGAAACCGTGCTGGACGACATCCCTGCACTGGCTTTGACGGAAGGGCAGGCGCGTTTGCTGTCGAACGGCGGCTTTCTGACCGCGCCGTTTCCGATCGAAAACGGGACGGTCATGCGGGCGGACTGTAACGGCCGGACGGCGGCTTTGGTTTGCGTTTCGGACGGAATCGTCCGTCCGGTGCGCGTGCTCAATCAATCAGAATAAGGAGATTGCGATGTCGATTACTCAGGAACGTAAACAAGAACTGATCAAGGAATTTGCGGTTAAAGAAGGCGACACCGGTTCGCCCGAAGTGCAGGTTGCGATTCTGTCGGAACGCATTAAAAACCTGACCGAACATTTGAAATCCCACGAAAAGGATTTCCATTCCCGCCGCGGTCTGTTGATCATGGTCGGCCAGCGCCGCCGTCTGCTTGACTATGTCAAGGACAAAGACGCCGCCCGCTATGAAAGCTTGGTCAAACGTTTGGGTCTGCGCCGTTAAGCGCGAAATTTGCGAGCCCCGGTTCCCTTGTCGGACGCCGGGGCTTTGCGCAGTCATGCCGGCCGACGGGCCGGAGTCTTTTCCGAATGGGTCGGGAAAGATGTGGTTAAAGAGAGAAAGTACGTATAATGTTTAATATATTCCGCAAGGAAATCGAATGGGGCGGCCGCACGCTGTCCGTTGAAACCGGCAAAATCGGCCGTCAGGCCGACGCCACCGTCATGGTCACCTACGGCGAAACCGTCGTTCACTGCGCCGTTTGCGCGTCCAAAGTCGTTCCCGAACCGACCGGTGAGGAAGACTTCCTGCCGCTGACGGTCAATTATCAGGAAAAGGCGTACGCCGCCGGCCGTATTCCGGGCGGGTTCTTCCGCCGCGAAGGCCGTCCGTCCGAACACGAAATCCTGTCGTCGCGTCTGATCGACCGTCCGATCCGCCCCTTGTTCGCCAAGGGTTATCACAACGACACGCAGGTCACCTGCACGGTGTTGAGCCATGATATGGAAAACGATCCCGACATCGTCGCCATGATTTCCGCTTCGGCGGCTCTGGCGTTGTCCGGTCTGCCGTTCCTCGGCCCCATCGGCGCCGCGCGCATCGGCTACAAGGACGGCGAATTCATTTTGAACCCGACGATGGCCGAACGCGAAACGTCCGACCTCGATCTGGTCGTCGCCGGCACGGAACAGGGCGTTTTGATGGTCGAATCCGAAGCGCAGGAACTGTCCGAAGAAACGATGCTGAACGCCGTCATGTTCGGTCACGAACAGATGCAGGCCGTCATCCGCATGATCAACGAGCTGAAGGCCGAAGCCGGCAAGCCCGCCATGGCCGTTCCCGAAGCGGCCCCCGAATATCAGGTCGTTTTCGACAAGTTCAAGGACGCTTACGGCGAACAGATCAAAGACGCGTTCAAGATTTCCGATAAAATGGAACGGCAGGACGCTCTGGCCGACATTCTGAATGCGGCGAAGATCAGCCTCGGCGACAACGAAGCCGAATTGGCGCAGGCGAACCGCGTTTTCCATGAAATCGAATACCGCACGCTGCGCGACGCCGTTCTGGATACGGGCATCCGCATCGACGGCCGCGACACGAAAACGGTCCGTCCGATCACTTGCGAAGTCGGCGTTCTGCCCCGCGCGCACGGGTCGGCTCTGTTCACCCGCGGCGAAACGCAGGCGCTGGTCGTTACGACGCTCGGCACCGATCAGGACGAACAGATCGTTGACGCTTTGACGGGCGAATATCGTCAGGCGTTCATGCTCCACTACAACTTCCCGCCGTATTCGGTCGGCGAAACGGGGCGCATCGGCTCCCCCGGCCGCCGCGAAATCGGTCACGGCAAGCTGGCGTGGCGCGCGATCCACCCGATGCTGCCGTCGAAAGAGGAATTCCCGTATTCGATCCGCGTCGTTTCCGAAATCATGGAATCGAACGGTTCGTCGTCCATGGCGACGGTTTGCGGTTCGTGTCTGTCCCTGATGGACGCGGGCGTTCCGATGAAAGCGCCGGTCGCGGGCATCGCGATGGGCCTGATCAAGGAACCGGACGGCCGCTTTGCCGTTCTGACCGACATTCTGGGCGACGAAGACCATCTGGGCGACATGGATTTCAAGGTCGCCGGCACGAAAGACGGCGTCACGTCCCTGCAGATGGACATCAAGATCACGTCGATCACGAAGGAAATCATGCAGATTGCGCTGAAACAGGCGAAGGAAGGCCGCTTGCACATTCTGGGCAAGATGGCTGAAGCCCTCGGCGCGCCGCGCGACAGCATTTCCGAAAACGCCCCGCGCATCACGACGATGCAGATCAACAAGGACAAGATCCGCGACGTTATCGGCACGGGCGGCAAGGTCATCCGCGAAATCACGGAAACGACGGGCTGCAAGATCGATATCGACGAATCCGGTCTGATCAAGATCGCGTCGTTCTCCGAATCCGCGGCGCAGGCGGCCGTGAACTGGATCAAGGGCATCGTTTCCGAACCCGAAGTCGGGCAGATCTACGACGGCAAAGTCGTCAAGATTGTCGAATTCGGCGCGTTCGTGAACTTCCTCGGTTCGAAGGACGGTCTGGTCCATATTTCCGAAATGGCGCCGAAGCGCATCGCCAAGGTGACCGATGTCGTCAAAGAAGGCGATATGGTCAAAGTGAAGTGCATCGGCATCGATAACCGCGGCAAGGTCAAGTTGTCGATGAAGTGCGTCGATCAGGTAACGGGCGAAGAAATCAAGAAACCCGAAAAAGCCGAGAAAGACGACAAGGCTGAAGAAAAAGCCGAATAATATGCAACAAATCAGAGAAGGCTCCGCCGAAAGACGGAGCCTTCTTTTTGACAGGATTCCTTGACAAAAGTATTAAAAAAGAGTATATTCCGCCCCGTTAACGGCACTAAACCGGATTGCCGTGTTTTCAGATGATTTGACGGAGAAAAAGATGAAAAAATTATATGCTCTTTTAGGTCTCGTCGCCCTTGTGAGCGGTTGCGCGGCTTCCCGTTTGGAAGACCGTGTCATCGACCGTTCCGACAATTTGAAGGAAAGACCTTCCTGGGCGAAGGTGGAGGACAGCGGCTATTCGTGCATCGTCGGAAAGGACGGTTCCGTGAAAAAAGGCGTCGCTTCCAACGGCGAACGGTATTTCTGTTCTTTGGGCGTCTTTACCCGTTCCGCGAAAAAGAACACGAACATCGCGCAACTGATGAAGTCCGCCGAAACGGATTCCAAAGCGGCTATTATTTCAACGCTTGAAACAAAATTGCAGGAAAATACGGAAAAAGCGACCGAGGATTTCGAAGGCGACGCGTCTGTATTGCGCAACGCGATCGCTTCGTCGTCGAAAGGTTTGTTGAGGGGCGTTCGCGTCGCTAAAAAGTATTGGGAAAAGAAACTCGTTAACACCGAAGACGGACAAAGCTTCCAGTTCGACGTTTACGTTCTGTCGTATATCAGCGAAAAAGATCTGCGGGATTCCATCGACGCTATGGCGAAAAAGAAAAGTTTAAGTCCTGAAACGCAGGAATTGCTGAAAAAAGCCGGTTCTTACGCTTTTTCCGAAGAGTGATATCCGCTCCGCTTTTTTCTTTACCGTTTGCGATCCTCCGCCTTTGCGGGGGATCGTTTCGTTTTCCGCGCGAAAACAAGTGCCGAAAAGGTGTTCAAAAACGGAAAAGCAGGGAAAAGTTCGGGACGAAAGTTTCTTGAAAGGCTGATAAAAAACTCTTGCTTTTTCAAATACTTTATTTATTCTTGGCAAGGTTGTCTTTTTCGCAAGAGGTTGAGTGATGACGGAAATGAGCGAACGTCCGTTTACATGGGCAGTTGATTTGTTGCGCCGCGTCAAGCTTCGTCCCACATGTCAGCGGATGGGGCTGGTCAAGTTGATTTACGGTGCGGGAAACCGTCATTTGTGCGCCGAAGATTTGTTCAAGGAAGCCCGCGAGTCGGGATTGAACCTGTCGCTCGCGACCGTGTACAACTCGCTCAATCAATTCAAATCCGCCGGTATTTTACAGGAGATCCTGACCGGTGACGGCCGAGTGTATTACGATACGACCATGTCGCAGCACGCGCATATTTTTTACCAAGGCCGCGGTGCGGTCGAAGACATCCCGCCGCAGGATTTGACGGTGACGTTTTCTCCCGCTTTGCAGGAAAAAGCCAAAAACGGCGTTGTGGAAATCGTCGTTCGCGTTCCCTGACTTATTCCAATGTTTCGGTCGCATATACGCCGAACAGCTTCGGCTTCGAGACCCAGCCTTCCAATTCGTTGAAATCGACCAGACACAGCGCGACGGCCGGCGGACAAAGCTTCAATTTGCCGACGGCGCCTTTTTCGGCGCGGGCGATCGGTAAAGAATCCGGCGCCGCCGCCCGCAGGACAAGGGCGTCTTCCTTCAGCCGGACCATGCGTCGTCCGGACAGCATTTGTTGATGCACCCAGCCTTTTTGCCCGTTAAAATCGCGGATCTTTCGCCAGTTTTCATGTTCATCGATGATTTCGACGGGCAAGTCGCTTTTCTGATACAGCCATTTGATCGGGTAACGCGTTCCGGGACCCATGCGCAGATTGATCTGATCGGAACGCAACGAAACGAAACGCGGAACGGGCAACCCCGATGCCGCTTGCGCCGCGGCGCATATCGTCAGACAAAGCAGGAACAGAAACATACGCATTTAAAATACTCCGGTCGATCCGAACCCGTTTTCGCCGCGATCCGTCGGGGGCAGTTCGGCGACGGGCTGCCATTGAACGCGCGAAACCGGCGTGACGACCATCTGCGCGATTCGCATGCCGCGGTCAACGATAAAAGCGTCGTCGCCGGCATTATAAAGAATCACTTTGATTTCGCCCCGATAGTCGGCGTCGATCGTCCCCGGCGAATTTAAAACGAACACGCCGGATTTGGCGGCCAGACCGGAGCGGGACCGGATTTGCGCTTCGTGATCCGGCGGCAACGCGATGCAGATTCCCGTCGGAATGATTTCCCGCGTATGCGGCGCGATCGAAACGGGACCTTCCGTCGCGGCGTACAAATCGACGCCCGCCGAAAAATCGGTCGCATAAGCCGGTAAGGGCAAATCCCGTGCGTTCGGCAATTGTGTGACGGGAACGGCTAATCGCATTTTGAATCCTTTTTTATGGATTTATTTAAAAACTTGTTATATCCTAGAAAAGTTAAAATTTCTTAAATGCGGGGTTTTCGATAAATGAGACGCCTTTTCTATCTTGCAACGGTCATTACCGCTTTTTCGGCGCAAGCTTTCGCCATGTCCGCGGATCAGTCGCAACGCGCGATCGCGTTCGGCGTCAGCGACGGCGCTGATTTGTTTCAGGCGGCCGACGAACGCCCCGATATGTCGTTTAAAGGCAGGGAAAGCGACGAAGCGTCCCGGAAATATGAAAAAACGGCGGAAGGTCAGCTTCGTCCGGAACAATGGAAGAGCATCGTCGTCGCCGTTAAAAGGGGTAATGTGACGCCTTTTGATTTGGCGGAGATCCGTCGCCGTTCGGAACACGAAAACGCCGAAGCCATCGAATTGCTGGCGTGGATGTACGCGACGGGAACGGGCATCCGTCGGGATTTGCCGAAATCGTACGCGTATTATATGCACGCGGCGCAGCTCGGCGTTCCGTCCGCTTACGACAATGTTCGCGTCGTTTATCAAGCGATGAGTCCGTCTCAGCGCGAATCGCTTCCGGTTTACTGAAGCAGAAAATACAACGTGGCGGAAACAAGGCCGCCGATAAGGAGAAAGACGGCGCATCTTTTGCGCCGTTTTTGCCGTTTGAAGAAAGCGTCCGCCCGTCCGTGCCGTTTCAGCAACGCCGTCAGGTCGTCCTGATTGCTTAAAAAACGGGCCAGCGGTTTTTTGCGAACGACGGAGACTTCGGCGACCAGATCGGGGACGCTCAACACGTCGGACAGGTTTTCCGCGGCCGCGTCCTTGCCGACTTTGAGGGGATCGGCGTAAAGCTCTTCTTCGGCTTCGCTCGGTCCCAGACGGTCGAAACAGTAAAACAACAATCGCAAAGCGGGCGAAGGGTCGAGGCCGGTCGAGGTCAGAGCCGTCAAAACGGAAAGATTTTCGTCCGTCAGATTCTTTTTCAGCGACAGGGGGGACTTCTTCCCGTCAAGCGACAGGCAGACTTTGACGGCGGCGTCGATGTCGCCGCGTCGCAGGGCCGGATAAAAAGAATTGGCGAAAATGCGTTCTTTCGCGTTCAGACGAACGGCGACGGGCGCTCTTTTCAACCAAAGCCGTCCCATGGCGTCGCGCCCGAAAAATCCCGGAAACGCCGGAACGAAAAAGCCGTCGCGGAAGACCATCGTCGTCAACACCTCGGCCGTTTCCGAAAGCTCCACGGGCGAAAGGGGCGGCGCCAGCGACAAAACGAGATCGACCGCCCCCGTCCGTTTCCAATCCGGTTTGGGGACGAGCAACCGCCCGTCGTCGGCGAAAGCGTCCCCGATCTGTTCCAGGGCGGCGGCTTCTGTCCTTTTGTCCGCGCCCACGGTTTCGTCGAAGGTCTCCGCCGCGTCAAACGCTTTAATGGCGAACGCCAAAGTGAAAAAAGACGTTCGGACATCGGCGGGATCGCCGACGGTTTCGGGAATGTCCGACAATTCGGGTAAATGCGTTTTTTCGGGGTAAAGTTTCAGGAAAAGGGCGGCTTTCCATTCGCTTTCCGTTTCAAAAACAAGCGGTTTTCCCGACAGAGTTCCGCGTCCGAACCAAAAACCGAACGGCAAAGGGCGCAATAACGCTTCGTTGCCGCTTTTTTTCAGCAGACGTCGCACTTTCGTTAATCGGTAAAAGAGGCTGAAAGACGGCAGCAACGGTGTTCCCCCCTTCGTATCAGACGTATCATAACCGATATTTTGGCCGCTCACAGCTTTTTTATGATGAGATGTTTCAAAAAATGGTGTAAAAGAAAATTATGAAGATGTTGACGATTTTTTTATTCCTGTTTTTTGCGTCTTTTCCCGCGATGGCCGGAAAGACGGCTTTCGTCGCGGGATTCGAGGATTTGCCGCTGATGCCCGGTATGGTTCAGACGAACGAGGATTCCGTGTCTTTCGACGCGCCGTCCGGCCGGTTCGTCGAAGTTTTGCTCGAAACCGAAAAGGCCGACAGACGCGCCGTCGAAACTTTTTATGAAAAAGCTTTGCCCCAGCTCGGTTGGGAAAAGAAAAAAACGGGATCGAAAACCTTTTCTTTTATGCGTGAAGGCGAAATGCTCGTCTTCACCGTCGACGGGAACACCGTCCGCATTGAATTGAAAACCCCGTGAAGGAGGGCCCATGCCGTTTGAAACCTTGTCTGTCGAACGTGATAAAAATGTCGGATTTCTGACGATAAACCGTCCGGCGTCGATGAATGCGCTTTGCGCCGCTTTTATGGGGGAAGCCGCTCGGGCTCTGGCCGATTTTCGGGATGATGAATCGATTCGCGTTCTGGTGATAAAGGGGTTGCCCGATTGTTTCGCCGCCGGAACGGATATGTCGGATCTGGCTTCCGATGCCAAGCGCGCCGAATTTGCGCAAGGCGTCAAAGCGTTTGATTCTTTCCCGAAACCGATCGTCGCGGCCGTCAACGGATACGCGTTCGGCGGCGGATTGGAACTGGTTTTGAAAAGCGACGTCGTTATCGCCGCGGACGACGCGCGGTTCGGTTTTCCGGAAATCACGCTGGGCGTTTTGCCGCAAATGGGTGGCGCCGCCGCGCTGGCAAGGCGAATCGGACGGGCGAAGGCCGCCGATCTGTTGCTGACGGCGCGTCAGATGTCCGCCGAAGAAGCGCTGGCTTGCGGATTGGTATCGCGAATCGTCGATTCCGATTCCGTCGCGGAAACGGCGGCGGAAACGGCGGCGCGAATCGCTCAAATGCCTGTCGCCGGAACGGCTTTGGTGCGTCAGATCCTTGAAAAAGCGGAAGAAAACGATACGGCGACGGCGTTGTCCGTGGCCCGGTTGTCCCTTTTTTCCGACGATGCGAAGGAAGGCCTGACCGCTTTGCGTGAAAATCGCGCGCCGATTTTTTCACAAAAAGCAGTTTAATTCTTGACAGACGGGCGATTTGACTGTATAAACCGTCCCAGTTTTATTTGTTTGTGAAGCAGGATACAAAAATGGCTAATACACTTTCTTCCAAAAAACGTATTCGTACGACCGCTCGTCGTACGGCCGTCAACGCCGCGCGCAAGTCTCGTGTCCATACGTTTGAAAAGAAGCTCGAAACCGCTTTGAAGACCGGTGACAAAAAGGTCGCCGAAGAAGCGTTCCGCACGGCCGAATCCGAAATCATGCGCGCCGTTTCCAAAGGTGTCATGCACAAAAACACGGCCGCGCGCAAGGTTTCCCGTTTGTCCGCCCGCGTCAAAGCGATGGGTTGAGCTTTTAAGGATTTCCGCGCTTCCGTTCGATTCGGACGGGCGTGTGATTCTTTACGGATTTCAGGCAGATTGTTTTTCGCAGTCTGCCTTTTTTCCGTTGCGGCGCTTGGCCTCTTGTGCTTTTTCGGAAGTTATCCACAACATCTTGAGTCAAGCTTTTAATTTAAAAAATTAAGCGGCGTCAGGGTTGCCAAGAGGGGGTGATATCCGTATCATCTCCTTTCAGTTATTTTTTACGAAGCGAGTTGATAAATGAGTATGACGTCCGATAACCGGTTTGCCCGAGCGATGGAGAGCGCGAACGATCTTCTGCGCGAACGGCTCGGACGGGACATTTTCGACTCGTATATCAAAATCATCCGCTTCGGCGGGTATGAGGACGGCGTTGTTACGCTGTATTTTCCGACGGCGTTCTTCCGCGATTTCGTTGCCCGCAATTACGGCGACGAAATCAAAAGAGCGTGGCAGGACTGTGAGCCTGATGTTACCGAAACGCTGCTGAAGGTCGGTCCGGCGCGACCGGACGCGGAAAAACGCGACGGGGAGGTTGTTCGCGACGAGGCCATCGTTTCGCGGGAAGAAAACTCGCCCGTGTCCGATCCGCTCGAGCCGCAATTCACGTTCGACACGTTCGTCGTCGGCGAACCGAACCAGTTTGCTTATGCGGCCGCGCGCAAAATCGCGGAATCGTCGCAGATCGCATTCAATCCGCTGTATCTGTATTCCAGCGCCGGTCTGGGCAAGACGCATCTGATGCATTCGATCGCGTGGTATATCCGCGAACACGATCCGCATCGGACGGTGGCGTATCTTTCCGCCGAACGGTTTATGCGTCGTTTCATCGGCGCGTTGCGGCATAAGGATACATATTCGTTCAAGGAGCAGTTCCGCGACGTTGACGTGTTGCTGATCGACGATGTGCAGTTCCTGATCGGCAAGGAAAGCACGCAAATCGAATTCTTCCACGTTTTCAACGACCTTGTCGGGCGCGGCAAGCAAATCGTTTTGTCCGCCGACAAGCCGCCCGTCAATCTGGACGGGATCGAGGAAAGGCTGAAGACCCGTTTGGGCGGGGGAATTGTCGCCGATATCCATCCGACGACGTACGAGTTGCGGCTCGGCATTCTGGAAAAGCAGGCGGAAACGGCCGGCGTCGCCGTTCCGGCGAATGTGTTGGAATTTTTGGCGGAAAAGATCACGACGAGCGTGCGCGAACTCCGCGGCGCCTTGTTGCGGGTCACGGCGCACGTCGATCTGATGGGCGGCGAAGTCACGCTCGAACGGACGCGTGATATTATGCGGGACGTTTTGAGCGCGGTCGATCGCAGTGTCACTGTTGACGAGATTTTGCGCAAGGTCGCCGAACGCTATAATCTGCGCATGGCCGAAATGATGAGCAAGCGGCGCGACCGGTCGATAGCGCGCCCGCGCCAGATCGCGATGTACCTTGCCAAGGTGCTGACGACCAAGTCTTTGCCGGAAATCGGACGGGCGTTCGATCGCGACCACACGACGGTGATTCACGCCGTCAAAAAGGTCGAGGACTTGTGCGAAACCGATGCGGCCTTTAAGGATGAAATCGACGCGTTGAGGCGCGGTTTGTCGTTTTAAGCGACTCGGCGGGAAATTTCCTTTTTTTACGCATTTTTTGCTTTCGATTTGCAAGGGGGTGCGCTATACTGCCCCCAGTTCTTTTTTCAACCTTTTATCATGGGTTTCAAACGATGAAATTTACGATCGAACACAGTGCTTTATCCAACGCGTTGGCGCATGTCCAGAACGTCGTCGAACGCCGGAACACCAATCCGTTGCTGTCAAACGTCAAAATCACGGTGCGGGAGGACGGCATCACGCTGAACGCGACCGACAACGAATTGGAAATCAGCGAAAAGATACCTTCGGCTTCCGTCCGCGTCGAAGAAGACGGCATGATCACCGCGCCGGCGCACAAATTGTATGAAATCGTGCGCAAATTGCCGACCGGTTCGGAAATCGAAATCGTTTTGAACGCCGAAAACAAACAATTGAAACTGACGGCGGGTCGGTCGCGCTTTTCGTTGGCGACGATCGCTGGCGAAGATTTTCCGACGATCGCCGACGGCGATATGACGCACACGTTCAAAATGAAATCTAAGGACCTGGCGGATCTGATCGGCAGAACGTCTTTCGCGGCGTCAACGGAAGAATCCCGCTTTTATCTGAACGGTATTTACCTGCATGAAACGGTGGCGAAGGAAGCTCATGTCTTGCGCGCCGTCGCGACCGACGGTCACCGTCTGGCGTGCGCGGAAACGGCTTTGCCCGACGGAGCGTCCGGTATGCCCGGCATCATCATTCCGCGCAAGGCGATCGCCGAATTGTCCAAGCTTCTGACGGATGACGAGGCGGAAATCGAAATCGCATTATCGACGTACAAAATCCGTTTTGTCGTCGGTGATTTGATTCTGACGTCGTTGCTGATTGAAGGAACGTACCCCGATTACGAACGCGTGATTCCGGTGGATAACGGTAAAATTCTGGAAGTGGACGCCGTTGCGCTGACGACGGTCGTCGACCGCGTTTCGAGCTTGTCCGAAAAATCGCGCGCGGTGCGTTTGGCGATTGCGGGCGGCGTTGTCAAGGTTTCCGCCGCCAACGCCGAAGAAGGCAGCGCGGAAGACGAAATCGAGGCCAAATACGACGCCGAACCGGTCGATATCGGGTTCAACTATGTGTATTTGGAAGATGTCCTGAAACAGATCAAGGGCGGTTTGGTCCGCATCGCTTTGTCCGATTCGTCGTCGCCGACCGTTTTGACGGACCTGTCGGATCCGTCGGTGTTGTTTGTCCTCATGCCTATGCGGGTGTAAAGCCATTTTTACTGCGAACGAACTGTTGGTCGCGCGGTCGGCGGGAACGGTATGCGCCGAAACGCATCAAGTCGGACGGACGGATGAAGAGCCGGCGTCCGGCGGGACGTATGTCCGCCGTTTGCGGCTGACCGCCTTTCGCAATTACGATGCGCTGACGCTCGATTTTCCCGCGGCGCCGGTCGTGCTGACGGGACGCAACGGAATCGGAAAGACGAATTTGCTGGAAGCGGTTTCCTTTCTGACGCCGGGGAAAGGTCTGCGTCAGGCGCGCTTTACCGATATCCTGCCTTTGTCGGGGGCGACGGGTTGGGCCGTTTGCGCCGATTTGGAAAAGCGGGGTGAGCGGTTTTCCGTCGGTACGGGATATGAAACGGCCGACGGCAAAAAATCGGATAAGCGGCAAATCCGGTTGAACGGCGAACCGGTCAAGGGGCAGGGAGATCTGGGGGAATCCGTTTCCGCCGTGTGGCTGACCCCCGCGATGGACAGGCTTTTTTCGGGCGATCCCGCCGGTCGCCGCCGCTTTTGGGACAGGCTGGTGCAGGCGTTCGATCCCGCTCACGCCCGTCGGTGCGCCGCTTATGCGCAAGCGCTGAAACAATGGAACGCTTTGCTGCGGGAAAGACGGTTCGACGACGCGTGGCTGTCCGCTTTGGAAAAAACGCTCGGCAAGTACGGGGCGGAAACGGCGGAAGCCAGACGCCGGTTGCTGAACGATTTGCAAAACAGATTGGAAACGGCGCCGGACAATTTCCCCCGTGCCGCGTTGTCTTTGGACGGCGGACTGGAAAACGAATTGCGCGACAGGGCAACGGACGAAGCGGCGGACATCATTCGCGACCGTTTCCGCCGTTCACGCTCGGCTTGCGCCGAAACGGGGTCGGCCGGCGGTATCCATACAGTCGATTTGTCGGCCCTGCACCGTGAAAAGAACCGCGCCGCCGCCGGTTGTTCGACCGGCGAACAGAAAGCTCTGCTCGTGTCGATTTTGCTGGCGCATATCGGCGCTTTGGCGGAACGGAAGGGCGCGTTGCCGCTGGTCTTGTTTGACGAGGTCTTTGCCCATTTGGACGCCGGACGGACGGCGTCGCTGTCGGCGGAACTGAAAACGCTCGACACGCAAGTCTGGCTGACGGGAACGGATCCCGCCGCTTTTACGGAATTGAACGGAACGGCGCGTTTCGTCGCCGTCGAAACTTTGCTTAACGGGGAAACCGCTTTGTCGGCGGCTTCTTAATACAAAAAAGGTGGAATATGAGTCAGGAATCACTTCACGCCGGAGAAGAATACAACGCCGAATCGATCAAGGTTCTGAAAGGTCTTGACGCCGTTCGCAAACGTCCCGGTATGTATATCGGCGATACGGACGACGGAACGGGCCTGCATCACATGGTCTATGAAGTTCTGGATAACGCTATCGACGAAGCGTTGGCAGGGTATTGCACAAAAACGATCACGACCATCAATCCGGACGGTTCCGTGACCGTTCTGGACAATGGGCGCGGCATCCCGACAGGCATCCATAAGGAGGAAGGCGTTTCCGCCGCCGAAGTCATTATGACGCAGTTGCACGCCGGCGGTAAGTTCGACCAGAATTCTTACAAGATTTCCGGCGGTCTGCACGGCGTCGGCGTTTCCGTCGTCAACGCGTTGTCCCGCTGGTTGGATCTGCGGATCTGGCGCGACGGAAAAGAGCACTATATGCGTTTTAAGGACGGCGTGGCGGAAGCTCCGCTGAAAGTCGTCGGCGATGCCGATCCCGCCGACAGGACCGGTACCGAAGTCACTTTTATGCCGTCGGCGGAAATCTTTACGCAAACGGTCTTTGATTTCGGGACTTTGGAACACCGCTTGCGCGAACTGGCGTTTTTGAATTCCGGCGTTCATCTTGTTTTGCGCGACGCCCGTCCCGCGTCGAAACGCGAAGTCGAATTCTGCTATGAAGGCGGGATTCAGGAGTTCGTTCATTTCATCGACGGCTCCAAAACGCGGATCCATGACGACACGATCTCCATGCGCGGCGAAAAGAACGGCATCATCGTCGAACTGGCGATGGAATGGACGGACGCGTACAACGAAACGACGCTGTGCTTTACGAACAACATTCCGCAACGGGACGGCGGAACGCACTTGGCGGGCCTGCGCGCGGCGCTGACGCGAACGATCAACAACTACGCGATGGAATCGGGGCTGTTGAAAAAGGAAAAGGTCGAATTGTCCGGCGAAGACATGCGCGAAGGACTGACCTGCGTTCTGTCGGTCAAAGTTCCCGACCCGAAATTTTCGTCGCAGACGAAGGACAAACTCGTTTCGTCCGAAGTCCGTCCCGTCGTCGAAGGCGTCGTGGGCGAAAAGCTGGAGCGTTGGCTGGGCGAACATCCCGACGCGGCGCGCAAGATCATCGGTAAAGTCATCGAAGCGGCGGCGGCGCGCGAAGCGGCGCGTAAAGCGCGCGATCTGACGCGGCGCAAGGGTGTTCTGGACGTTTCGACACTGCCCGGAAAGCTGGCGGACTGTTCCGAACGCGATCCGGCGTTGAGCGAACTGTTCATCGTCGAAGGCGATTCCGCGGGCGGGTCGGCAAAGCAGGGTCGCGACCGTCGTCATCAGGCGATTCTGCCTTTGCGCGGCAAGATCATGAACGTGGAACGCGCGCGTTTCGACACGATGTTGTCTTCCGCCATCATCGGAACGCTGATCACGGCTTTGGGAACGGGGATCGGCCGCGACGACTTCAACGCCGACAAGTGCCGCTACCACAAAATCATCATTATGACCGATGCCGATGTCGACGGTTCGCACATCCGCACGTTGTTGCTGACCTTTTTCTTCCGGCAGATGCCCGAATTGATCGAACGGGGATACGTGTATATCGCGCAACCGCCGTTGTATCGCGCGCGCCGCGGCAATTCGGATATTTATCTGAAGGACGAATCCTCGATGAAGGACTATCTGATCGGTCAATCGACGGATACCGCCGTGATGGTTTGCGCCGACGGAATGCAGATCGCGGGCGAAGATTTGCGGGAAAAAGCCGAAAACGCGTGGAAATGTCATGCCTTGATCACGGCTCTGTCACATCAGGTTTCGCCGAAGATCATTGAACAGCTGGCGATTTTCGGCGCGTTCGATCCGCAGATTTACGACGATGCCGAAGCGGTCGTCAAAACGGCCGAAACGGTTTGCAAGCGCTTGAACGATCTGGAACCCGAATATGAAAAAGGATGGACGGTGGCGGCGGAACGCGGACAGTTCAAATTCGAACGCACGTTGCGCGGCGTCAGCGAAACCTATACGGTCGGTCTAGATTTGCTGACCAGCGGCGAAGCCGTCGAGCTGAACAAAGACGCGCAGGAACTTTACGACTGCTTCTCAAAGACGGCCGTGTTCAAATCGAAGGACGGGGAATACAAGCTTTCCGGGCCGACGGGCTTGTATAACACGATATCACTGGTCGGGCGCAAGGGCGTGACGATTTCGCGCTATAAAGGATTGGGCGAAATGGATTCCGAACAGCTGTGGGCGACGACGATGGATCCCGAAGTCCGGAAAATGGCGCAAGTCAAAATAGGCCAGTTGAGCGAAGCGGACAACGTGTTTTCGATGCTGATGGGCGACGTTGTCGAACCGCGGCGCGATTTCATTCAGGAACACGCGACCGACGTCGCTTTCCTGGATACCTGATAAGAAAGAGCGGACTTGAAAAAAAGTCCGCTTTTTTTACGGAAAGATGAAAAAAAGACTTGCAACGGGAAAAAAATAAGGATAAAAGAGTTTTGTCCGTTGCCGGTGTAGCTCAGTTGGTAGAGCAACG
>DGGW01000009.1:0-46497 GCA_002393065.1 Alphaproteobacteria bacterium UBA3864
CGATATACAGGAAGTAGCGGATATCGTGCGCCTGCATGACCTTCAGCATCTGGCGGCAATAGTTCAGATCGGGCTTGTCGCGGGTCGTTCCGAGAGCGGAAGACGGCGTGTTCGCCACCATTTCAAGATTATGCGACGTTTCGCTGGACAGGTTGACGAAGTCTTCGTTGACGATGCCGCGAACGCCGTGAACGGCGCCGTACACCAAATCGACGCGGTTGAATTTCCGCGCTTCCAACACGACACCAACCAAAGACTGATTGATAACGGCCGTCGGTCCGCCGCCCTGCGCGACCAACAGCTTTCCTTTAATTTTTTCAAAAGCCATGTTTACCTCTATAAAAAAAGTTATCCTTAAGTTTAAAACCGTTTCCCCGCCGCCGTCAATCGGCCCGTCAAAAGATTAAGTCGGAAAAGGAGCGACTCGTTAGCCTTTTTTTAAATCCTTCGTCCGTAAAATGACGAAAAGCGTTGTTTTGAGGCTTTAATCATGAAAAAAAACCTGTTGACCGGTCTGATGATTTTGTTTTCTTTTTCGGCGGCGGCGCAAACGACCGCTCCCAGCGAAGCCGGACAATTCGGCATCGCGGCCGGAATCGCTTTGCGGTGCCGTGCCGGAAAAGCGTTGTATAAATACGAGGAAATCATCAGCCGTTATTTTGCCAACACCGCCCCGAACGCGACGGTCGAAAAAAACATGCTGACGGAATACGCCCGCGCGAAAGCCGGCAGTTTCATGATCGACGGCCGTAGGAACACCACTTGCGCGGAAGACCTGCGGAATTTTGAAAACATGCCGCTGATGAAATTCGAACTGTATTCGGACGGTTCGTTAAAAACGACGGACGGCAAATGGCTTTTCCCGCGCGGACAAAAGAAACTGTCGCCGGACGCCGTGCGCGTTTACTGATTGTCGGGAATGTTGACAAAGTCCGTCGCCTGAACAAACGACAGAGGCGGATAGGTTTTCAGCTGTGTCGCCGCCGTCATATTGACGACGTAAACACCCCGTTGAGGCGTTTCGATCGGAATGTCGTACGCCGGCACTTTGTTGCGTAAAATCTTCAACGCTTTGACGCCGGCAAACCTGCCGACGGTATAGTATCTGTTGACGTAGGCGAACAACGCGCCGCCGTTGCGAACGGCCCCTTCCGCCGCCGAAAAGACGGGGATGCCGAAAGACGTGGCCGTTTCGGTCAGAATATCCCGCTGAACGTTCATGAACGCGTCCGGACCGAGATAAATCAGGTCGGCCTTTTTCTGCGCGGCTTCGGCAACAGCGTTTGCCACGGCGTTCGAATCGGCCTGATCCTCCCCCCTTGTCAGCAAAGGTTTGTCGATCACTTCGAAATCCATCAGCGCCGCGTATTTTTTGACCTGCGCCGCCGCGACGGTCGCATTGACCTCCGCCGGATTATAGATCAGAGCCAGCCGCTTGAACGGCAGGAACTGGCGGGCGGCCTGCAACTGTTCCGACACGGGGACCAGATTGGGGACACCCGTCATATTGCGCCCCTGCGACACCAAAGCGGAAACAAGCCCGCTTTCGACCGGTTGCGAAACGACCATGAAAACGGTCGGCACGCCCACGGAAAAGCGGGCCTGCAACGCTTCCTTTTCCGTTCCGACCGTTTTCAATGTCAGATACGTTCCCCATGTCACGAGCAAATCGGGGGAAGACGCTTTGATTTCCTCGACGAATCCCGCAATCCTGTCGGGGTCCTTTCCGGCATTCCTTTCGATCAGGATGACGTTGGCGCGTTCGGCCTGCAAATAATCCTTGAAGCCGCGGCAGGCTTCCTCGCATCCGTCCCACAAAGCCAGATATATCCGTTTGGGAACGTCGGCGGACGCGGACCGGACGAACAGCAGACAAAGAACAAAAAGGATGTCAAAAACGATTTTCACGGACGAACCTTTCATTAACGCCGATCTGGATCCAGCCGACGGTGTCCTCGTTCAAACGGACAGGTTCGGCGGCGCTGAAATAGCCTTCGCGCAAAGAAACCTTTCCTGTCAGTTTGTCAGCGAAAAAAGCCTCGGCGGCGGAACCCGCTTCGTGCAAAACGCGTCCGGACTTGTCCGTCAGCAGAACGAACAGGATTTCCGGATTGTTTTTCCGGATCTGTTCGAAAAAGGACTCGGCGCCGTTGATGTCCGCCAGAGGAACGCCGGCCGCGACTGCTTTTTCCGTCGGTTCGCGCAACAGACTCAAAATGATTTTGGCCTTTCCGGAAATAACGGGTTTCATATCGGATTCAAAAACGGACTTCATATTCCCCAGCGTCATCGGTATCAGGGACAAGAAAGCCAGCAAAAGAAGGGAAACGGCAACGGCTTTTTCCTTTTTTTTCAGCGGAAACTTTTCACGAAAACGGACGGAGGCGATCACCGACAGCAAACACGCCAAACCGATCAGAAGCAATTTCAGCGTCGTTGCGAAAGACGTTTCCGCCATCCGGTTGCGCACGGTCGTCAGCGTGTCGCTGCGATATTCGGCGACGACGCACCCCGTTTTTTCGTTAAAAGCGTTGTAAATCGGCGTTCCGATGATTCTTTTTTCCTTTTTTCCTTCAAAGAAAGGCCCGTCCTGATTGTCTTCCAGAAAAAACGTTCCCTGCCCGTCGCATTTCTGACGCCATTTTTCCGGTACGGGCGTGCCCGTTTGCAAAGACTGCGAACCGAACAGGATCTTTCCCGTCCTGTTGTCGAACACCAAAACGGATTCGACGTCCGAATCCTGTCTGACAAACAGGAGCAACCTGTCGCGAATCCCGCCCAACTGGATCAAATCGGACCCTTTGTCCATTTCGGATTGCAGAAAGGTCCGCAATCCGCTCAAAGCCGCTTTGGCGCGGGTCTCGTTCAGTCCGGTAACGGCGATGTCGTACATGACAAAGGCGCGGCCGACGTAAATCAGGACCGCGATGCACCACAGCGCGCATAAACCGACGGCATGAAAAAAGGAAAAGGAGCGCATGGACTTCCCCGAAAACAGAATCTTCCCGATTTATATACGCAAACGGACACTTTTGCAAACACTTTGCTTATTCCGGATACAACGGCGGCAACGGACTTTTTTCCCGTTCGGCCGTTTTGCGGATCTTTGCGCCCGCGGCCTTGTAAGCGTCCCACAACGCTTTACCGGAGCAAGCGTCCTTCCGTCCCGAATACACGGCCGCGTTAAGCGCCGCGATTTCCTTCGACAGCGCGGCATCGCCGATTCTGTCGGCGACGACGGAAAGCGTCGACGGCGGATCGTCTTTGAAAATCGCCGCCGCCAGCATCAAAAGAGCTTTGCCCGTCGCCGTCGGATCATTGTCTTTGCACGCGTTTTTAAACGCTTTTTCGGCAAAACGGACGGAAGTGTCGTCCGTTCGGGCGTTTTCCCCTTTCTTTTTACGCCGTCCGGGCAGAAGCAAGAGAAGCAGGACGACAAGAGCCGCCGCAAAGCCGCACAGGGCGCCGGAAACGAAAGAACGCGACGAGGGAACGGGAGTTTGCCGGACATCAGGTTCGACCGTTTTTTCCGGCAAAGCTTCGACCGGCCGGTCCTTTTGAACGTCGGCGACGGATTCCGTTTGCGGCAAAACGCTTTTTTCGGGCCGGACGACCGTAACGGTTCTGGCCGGCAAAGTCGCCTTGCGCGTTTTTTTCGCTTTGACGTCGAACCATTCGTATTCGAGCGGAGGCAAGGTCAACGAACCTTCCCGCACCGGCATAAAGACGATCTGGCGCGTTTTTAATCCGACGATTCCCTTGTCGTCGAAAGAGGACCCCGTTTCGGACTGTCCGGGATATTGTTTGAAATCGGCGGTTTCGGGGAAAACCGGATCCGGAAGCTGAGAATCCCGAACGCCGGAAGCCTGAACGCTCACCGTTCGCGTAACGGTATCGCCGACGGCGACGGAACCCGACGAAGGAGACACGGTCTCTTTGACGGAAACGGAAAAGGCCGGCAACCACGCGCCGACGGAAGCGGCGGGACGGACGTTCAAGGTCACGGGCTTGGCGCGCAACAGGATATTCCGTTCGTCCCTGAACATCGTGAAACCGCCGAACGAAAATTGCGTCCGGTCGTTGCGCCCGCGGGCGAACGGATCGCTGACGACGCCTCTGAAGCCGGCGGGCGTCAGGGCGATCTTGCCCGTTTTTTGCGGGAAAAGAAGGAAAGCGTATTCGATAACGCTGTATTTTTTGCCGTTCTGCGTTTCGACGAAACGGCGACCGTTCCCGTGCTGTTCGACAACGACGCCTTCCGCGGACGGCGGCGTGAAAGCGCCGTCCAGCAAATCCGCGTCGTCCGGAACATAAAGGCGGACGGTATAAGGGACCTGTTGCGCCAGATACGGATTTTCGTCGCCGATTTTCGCGCGCAGGAAAAGAGACGGCTTGTCGGCCCCGTTCGCGTCGGATACGGAACCCGCTTCGGAAACGGTGATTTTTATCGGCTTCGTTTTTTCCTTGCCCGCTTTCAGCGAAGGCAATTCGATTTCTCCGGTCTTTTTCGGAACAAGAGTCAAAATCAGCTCGTTTTTGCGCAAAGCCGTGCCGTTGATGATCGTCGTTTGCGAACTCGATTGCTGGCCGATCAAAGAAAAGTCTTTGTAAACGGGCGAGATATCCGCTTTGATATCCCCTTCGTCCTGGCGCAGACGAAGCTGGAAGGATTCGCCTTCCGTCAGAGCCGTTTTACTGACCGACACGGAAAGCTCCGCCGCGGCGGGAAAAGACAGAAAAAAGAACAGCGCGATATGCAGAAAGAACCTCATCTTACCCCTCTTTTCCTCAAATTATAGCGTCTGATCCGTTCGCGCAGAAGACCGGCCGGATCGTCTTCGATAATGCTGAGCCATTGTTTTTGTTCCTGTTTTTCCCGATCTTCCTTTGACTGTTCGGCGGCGGTCTGCATCTGACCTTCCCGCCCGTCTTTCCGGTCTTTGTCTTTTTCGGGGACGAAAGAACGGTCGTTTTGTTGCTTTTGTTCGTCATTTTTCTTGTCAGCCGCCGCCTGACGTTCCTGCGGTTCGGCCCCTGTCCCGGTGTTCTTTTCCTTTTTTTCCCGTCCGTTTTGATTGTCGGCGTTTTGCTGCTGATTTTGCGCCTGCTGATTTTGCGCTTGTTGATCCCGTTGTTGATTTTGCGGCTGTTGATCCTGTTGCCGGTCCTGCTGTTGTTTTTGCCGTTCGTCCTGTTGCTGATTCCGCTGTTGATTTTGCTTCTGCTGTTTTTTCAGCAGATCTTCCACGTATTTTTTGTTATAAGCGGCGTCGGCGTGATCGGGAACGGCTTTAAGAACGTCGGCGTAAGCGTTCACGGCATCCTGCAGACGGCCGGATTGAGCCAAAGCGTTGCCGTAATTATACTTGTCTTCGGCGGAAGAGGACGGCTCCAGAATCTTTGCCGCGTTGTCGAACTTTTTTTGCCTGTATTCCGCGACGGCCCGCCAGGAAGGGTCCTGAAAAACGAAATCGTCCGAAGGCGCTTCGCCCCGACTGATTTTTTCCGCTTCGACGACATCGGCGCGTTTCCAGAAGTCGTACCATTTCGCATCGGCCTCCGACGTCAAAAGCGTCAGAGCGAAAACGAAAAGCCGGCCTTTTCCGAATCCGAACAGCGCGAACAGCAAAACAGGGAAAACCAGCCAATAGCCGCAATCCTTCCACTCATCGACCTTAACGGTCGCGTCCGGCCCGTTATCGTCCCGACGGCCGCCGTTTGAAGACGCCGACAGCGCGGCGACATCGTCTTCGCCGACGGATAAATCACTGTAAACGCCGTTTCCGGCGGCGGCGACTTTTTCCATCATCCGCCGCGGCAAAGCGGACAGAACGACGCGGCCGTCCTTCGTCATGAAGCGGCCGTCCGGCAATGTGACGGGCGTTCCTTCGTTCGTTCCAATCCCCAAAACGGAAACGGAATAGCCGCTTTTGTGCAGTTCCGCCGCCGCATCGCGGGCGGTTTCGTCGGCATAAGCCCCCAAAACGACAGCCCTCCCGCCGACGCTTCCCGTTTGTCGCAACAGCGCTTTCGCCGACAAAAGCGCGGCGCCCAAATCGGGAGCCCCGTTGCCGATCAGCCCCGTTTGCACGGTCGGCAATATCGTTTCGATCATTTTCGGATCCGGCGTCAGCGGCACCGCCGTAAAAGGCGTTTCGCCGTACAGAATCAGCGCGCTCTGCCCGCCCGCGTTCTTTTTCAGCAAATCGAACAGCTTGAACCGCGCCCGCGTCAAACGGTCCGGTTTAACGTCCCGAACGCCGGACAACGGCGACACGTCCAACAGATAAACCGTATCCCGCCCCTTTGAAAACGTCGGCTGCGGCATTTTTTCAAAAGCGGGGCCCGTCAGCGCGATAACGGTAAGTATCCATCCGGCTGACAAAAGCAGCAGCGGCATAACCTTCCGTTTTCCGCCAGTCCGGACGAGCAGGGCTTCCAGCAGTTCCGGATCGCAAATCTTACGCCACACGCCGCCGCGTTGTCCGCCCGATCGGACCAGCAAAGGAATAAGCAGCAAAGCGGCGAACCCCCAGGCCGCTTCGGGGCGGATGAAATGGATTCCCGTCATCGCGACCTCCCGACGAACAAATACAGGAAAGCGCCGAAAACGCTTAAACCGAAAGCCGCCGACAACGGCCAATAAAACAATTCCCTGACAGGGCGGACGTACACGTCGTCGTTTTTCACCGCTTCAAGACGGTTGATATCGTCGTAGATATCAACCAGTTCGGCGATGTTTTTGGCGCGGAAATACCGTCCGCCCGTGTCTTTGGCGATTTGCTTAAGCGTCGCTTCGTCGATTTCGTCGCCCCGCGGCACGTAAACCTTGCCGAACAAAGAATTCATTTCCACCACATCGCTGCCGACGCCGACGGTATAGATCTTTACGCCCGCCTTTTTCGCTATTTCGGCCGCTTCCTGCGGACGCATGGCTCCCGCGTTCGCCGCGCCGTCGGACAATAAAATGATCACTTTGCTTTTTGCCGGCACGTCCGCCATCGTTTTCAACGACAACCCGACGGCGTCCCCGATCGCCGTCTGACGCCCGGCCATGCCGACGTCGGATTCGTCCAGCAGAGCCCTGACGGTTTCGACGTCATAGGTCAGCGGAACGAACAGATAAGCGCGGGCGCCGAACAAAACGACGCCGATTCGGTCGCCTTTGCGCTTATCGACGAAATTTTGCGCCACCGCACGCACGGCGTCCCAACGGCGCACCGGCCGGCCGTTCAAAACGAAATCGGCTTCCTCCATCGATCCGGAAACGTCCAGCGCCAACATCAGGTTGCGCCCTTCGGAAGATATCTTTTGCGCCTCGCCCGCCCATTGCGGTCTGGCGGCCGCCGCGACGAGAGCGCACCAGATCAGGGCGGCAAGAAACTTTTTAAAACCGGCGCCGGCAAAAACGGACAGGGTTCCGGCGGACGGCAACGCCCCTATTTTTTTAAAAAACGGGACTTTCAACGCTTCGCCGGCGCGATCGGGCGCCCGCGGCAACAGCAGACGGGCGACGAACGGCGCAATCAGAAAAACGAACATCAGCGGCCAAACGAAACGGAACAAAGTTTCCCCTCCTTATCCGGGTACACTATATAAGATTTTTCCCGTGAAACAAGCACGGCTTTCCGCTATTTTTAATTTTAATGTTTTTCTGGACAAAAAATCTTTTTCGTAGCACACTCAAATGAGGTGTTTATTGCAAGGAGGTCAACGGCCATGATGCGGGATCTGCGCGAACCGACGCGTGTCGGCGATGCCGCCGGAAAACAGGCGCGGCAAGCGGAAATCCGAACGATCGACGACGTGCCGGCGCGTTACCGGAACTATCCTGGGTTCGAAGCTTTGACCCGCGATCCGGCGCACCGCAACGACGCTTGTCCGAAAGTCATCCGCGAAGCGATGGCCGCGGCCGAAGCCGATTTGAGCGGCGCAGTCAAAGGCCCCGTCACCCGTCCCGACGATTCGCCTTACATTGATTTTTTCGACGGCGACGGCTATCCGTTCGACGTCAAAACGCCTTTGTCGCCGAAATCGGGCGATAAATGGTCGTTCGACGCGTGGCGCAACGCTCAAACCGTCCTGTCGCAGCTGGACAAAGACCATCCGAACAAACTGACGGGCGAAAACCAACCGGTCGCCGTTCTGCTGGACACGACGTACATCACTTCCGACGATCGGAAGGCGTTGTGGCACGAATTGATGAAACAAAGCAAAGAAGACCGCAGCGTTTTGAAACGGATTTTCGAAGTGAACGTCAAATTGGACGATCAGCCCGCCAAAATGAAACCGAACATGAAACTTTCCGGCGCCGTTTTATCGGCGGCCCTTTTGAAGAACAACGGTCGTTAAGATGAAAAGATTTTTTGCCTCCGCCCTGATTTGTTTGGCTCTGACGTCCTGTATTCTGTTGCCGAACAACAGAATAATGTCGCGCGGTGATTCGGCTTTGGACAAAGGCGCGAACGCTTTTGAACACGCCGACTACACTCTGGCGCTGGATTTGCTCGCGCCCGAAGCCCATTCCGGCAACAGCGACGCCCAATACATGATCGGATTGATTTATCTGTACGGTCTGACGGGCGACCAGAATTCTTTTCTGGCGCAGCAAAACCTGACGGAAGCCGCCCTGAACGACCATTACGCGGCGCAGGAAGTTCTGGCGCTGATGTACGAAAACCGATTCCATCCGTTGTACAATCCGGTCGAAGCCTATCGCTGGTTCAAGCTCATTTCGGATCGGGACGGCCGCTACACCGATCGCGCGACGGCCTTGTACGCGTTCATCAGATCGAAAGGTCTGGCGACCGCGGCGAACACGCCTCCGCCCGTCATCGAAACCCACAATCACGGCATCGACTTCAATTCGATGTTTCCGTTGCGCTGACGCTTTTTCCCTTATTTCCACTTTAATTGCAAGGACTTTGAAATGCCCTCCTATCAGTATATTTATGTCATGAAAAACCTGTCGAAGACGTACCCCGGCGGAAAGCAGGTTTTGAAAAACATCTGGCTGTCTTTTTTCCCCGGCGCGAAAATCGGCGTATTGGGACCGAACGGCGCCGGTAAATCCACGCTTTTGAAAATCATGGCCGGGATCGAAACGGAATTTTCCGGCGAAGCCTGGGCCGCCGAAGGCGCGAGCGTCGGCTATCTGCCGCAGGAACCGCAGCTCGACCCCGCCAAAAACGTGATGGAAAACGTGATGGACGGATGCGCGGCGACGCGCGATCTGCTCACCCGATTCAACGAAGTGTCCGCCAAATTCGCCGAAGAAATGACCGATGACGAAATGAACGCGCTGATCGCCGAACAGGCCGAACTGCAGGAAAAGATCGACGCGTGCGACGGCTGGGATCTGGAACGCACGATCGAAATCGCGATGGACGCCCTGCGCTGTCCGCCCGCCGACGCCGACGTAACGAAACTGTCCGGCGGCGAAAAGCGCCGCGTCGCGTTGTGCCGGCTGTTGCTGTCGAAGCCCGACCTGCTGTTGCTGGACGAACCGACGAACCATCTGGACGCCGAATCCGTCGCGTGGCTGCAGCAGCACTTGCACGACTACCCCGGCACCGTCGTCATGGTCACGCACGACCGCTACTTCCTCGACAACGTAACGGGCTGGATCTTGGAACTCGACCGCGGCGAAGGCATCCCGTACGAAGGCAACTACTCCTCCTGGCTGGAACAGAAGGAAAAACGTCTGGCGCAGGAGGCGAGAGAGGAATCCGCCCGCCAGCGCACCATCAAAGAGGAATTGGAATGGATCCGGCAGTCCCCGCGCGCGCGTCAGGCGAAAAGCAAAGCCCGTATCCACGCGTTCGACGCTTTGGTCGCCGAAGCCGACCGGCAGACGGTCGAAAACGCGCAGATCGTCATTCCGCCCTGCCCGCGTCTGGGCGATCTGGTCATTGAGGCCGAACACGTTTCCAAAGGCTACGGCGACCGGTTGCTGATCGACGACCTGACATTCAAACTGCCGCCGGGCGGCATCATCGGCGTCATCGGTCCGAACGGCGTCGGCAAAACGACGCTGATGCGCATGATTACCGGTCAGGAAAAGCCGGACGCGGGCTCGTTCCGCATCGGCGAAACGGTCCAGCTGGGCTACGTCGACCAGAGCCGCGACGCTTTGGACGCGAACAAAACGGTGTGGGAGGAAATCTCCGGCGGCAACGACGAAGTGATGCTCGGCAAGCGGAAGATCCCGTCCCGCGCCTACGTCGGCCAGTTCAACTTCAAAGGCCCCGACCAGCAGAAGAAAGTCGGGCAGTTGTCCGGCGGCGAACGCAACCGCGTCCACATGGCGAAAATGCTGAAATCGGGGTCAAACGTGATCCTGCTGGACGAACCGACGAACGATCTGGACGTCGATACGCTCCGCGCGCTCGAAAAAGCGTTGCTGGCGTTCCCCGGCTGCGCCGTCGTCACGTCCCACGACCGCTGGTTCCTCGACCGGATTGCAACGCATATTCTCGCGTTCGAAGGCGACAGCCACGTCGAATGGTTCGAAGGCAACTTCGAAGAATACGAGGCGGACAAGAAACGCCGTCTGGGCGCGGAAGCCGACCGGCCGCACCGCGTCAAATACAAACCGCTTGTCCGGAAATGAACGGACGACGAAAAAGCTCCTTCCGAAATACGAAGGAGCTTTTTTTATTCCGTCTACATTAAATTTTTCGCGTATGCGATAAACGGATACGCGGCAACCCCTTCTTTTTTGATTTTGCCGGGATTTTCTTTTGTGCCGATTATTTTAGCCATCACGGCCAAACAGGCGGCATCAAGCAAATCGTCGAATTTGAAAGCGTCTTCTCCCCGTTTTCGGGCTTCCTGCAAAAGTTTTTCAATTCCGGCGGAACCAAGATATTCTTTCAGGATCAAAAGACGTTCGGCCTGTCCCGCACCTGTTTTCTTCGGGAAAAGCCTTTCCCTGTTTTTCAGCAGTTCAAAGCAAAACTCCGGATGGGATTCCCAAAACCGGAAGACGTCCGGATCGTTTCCTGCCGCGAACTCCGTTACTTCATAAATTTTGTGCATAATCGCGTCTGTTTGAGCCGATATTGTAATACCGTCCCTTTTTTCCCTGTATTCTTTTTCCGTATCAGGCAGGTTTTCCGGAAGAGAGAAAACGGAGTTTTTATTCCCGTGCATTTCATCGCGCAGTTCTTTGTCAGGTCTGTTTTTCAAACCGATCGGCATATCGATCAGAACAATGTTGTCCGGATTGTTTTTGTTGAAATCAAAGTCCGTTAATTTCTCTTCGACTTTAACGCTTATCACGTCATATTCGTTTATGAAAACGGCGATCCATCCGTCGGGGCATCCGTCAATTCCCACATATTCAGTCATTTGCCAATTCCTCGCATTACCTATTGATTGACCGGCGCAGGAGTTTTTCCCGCGCCGAACCGCCTTATTTCTTCTTTTTCAGTTCTTCGGCCAACGCCTTGTTGAAATCCTTTTGCAGTTGATCCGTCTTCTTTCGCTTTTCATTCATTTTTTTCGTAAAATCATCAAGCTTCTTCTGCGAATTCTGCGCCTGTTTCATATAGTTGTCAAAGGTGCGTTTTTCCGAATCGAACTGACTCTGAACGCTGTCAATTTCACGCTGCAGCGAATCCATATTGCGCTTGATTTGATCACTCGTCATTGTTTTATGCTCCTGTTAAAGTTAACGACGAAACACCGATAATTTGCATACACGTCAAAATCCGTCATATCAAATTTCTTGTTATGTGTAAAAATCGCCGGATGTTCAAACACGAAAGCTTTTATACCGTGAACGAACGGTCTTAACCCCTTCATCCGGGGCCCTTATGAACCTTTCATTTTCGCAAAGAACGAAACAACTTTTAGTAGTTTCGTTTTATTTATACGAATCAGCGGTTTAAAACGGTGTTTTGTTTCATTTATGTTCTTTTTTTAGAATATTTCCGAATAAAAAATTTCAAAAAAAACGAATGATTCGAAACGCCTTTATTTTCAAGGCTTCCGAGTCGTTTTTTGATTCCCGCCGATTCGTTTTTTATAAAAAAAATGATTTTTTTACTGGATTTGCCGAGTCGCTCCCCTATATAGTGGATTTTAGCGAGTTTCGGCTCGAACGAATTTTAAACAAAATATCGAAGGTTGCCATGGGTATTTCCGCGTCCGATTGTAAAGTCATTCCCCTTATGCTTGACAATTCCCTGTACAGTCTTTTGGAAGATCACGCGCAACTTGCGGGTGAATCTTTGGAAAAATTCATCATGGATCGTCTGAACGATTCCATCGAAGCGTGGAAAGACTATTGCTCCGCCGTCGCGTTGTTGAACAACGACGAACGCGAGCACTTTCAATTTTGCCGTTTAACGGACAACGATTGATTATTTTAACAGGGCTTCCAGATCTTTTTCCGCCTGCCCCGCGAAATCGGCAAGCTCAAGATACTCCGACATATCCCCCAGCGTATTGATGTCGGACACGGCAAAACCGTCGTCCAGCTTCAATTCGGCGAGATAATCCGAATGTTCAATCAACGCCGGAGACCAATGGGAATCTTCCGGAACGATTTTGATCACGCCGAACAATTCGCGCGGCCATAAAACGGGATTGTGCCGCACGCCGCCCACGGACGGCAAAACAACGGGCCGACGACCGTTTTTGCCCGCTTTGAACAACGCGATCATTTCGTTCAGGCAATCCGCGTCGAACGCCGGCATATCCGCCGGATAAACGATCGCCGCGATCACGTCGGGCGGCAAAACGGACACCCCCAAACGGATCGACCCCAAAACACCCGACACGTAATCGGCGTTGCGGACGATTTTAACGTCGTAATCCGCCAGAACCCTTTCCGTTTTCGACGCTTCGTATCCCGTAACGACGGCGACATATTCGGCATCCGACGTCAATGCCGCTTCCACGGCGCGCTGAAGCATCGGTTGACCGCCGACGTCTTCCAACAACTTGTTCGCCCCGTGATAGCGCCGCGACGATCCGGCCGCCAAAACGACAACGGCTATCTTGTCGCTTTGCGATAATTCGCCGACGGCGACCGACGTTTCGGTTTCTTCCGGGCTCATCCGGCGAACAAGACTTTCCAGCGACAAGCTTCCTTTTGCCAAAGACGGGAACGCGTCGGCGGGCGGCAAAGTTCCGGTCGCCAGCAATCGCAAGAAACGATCGAAAGCGGGCTTTTCAAAATCAGATGCCCCGTAACCGACAAAAACGGTTTCCTTGCGATGCGCCAGCACCATCGGTACACCGGCATCCAAAGGCCAATTCATCCTGTCGATATCGCAGGATGCCTCTTTCAACGCCATCGGAACGACATCGTCGCGGCCTATCGGCGCATGCGGGCTTTGAATGAAAACGACCTCCGCCCCTTTATCGTAAGCGCTTCGCACGGCGTTTTCGACTTTTTCGACGGAATGTTCGCACAGCGTCACATAAACGGGATTGAACACGTACAGACCGAAACGCGACATGATCTCGCTGCGGTCGATGGGGTTCGGCGTTTCATCCCTCCCGATCGTTTGAACGTAGGCGATTTTCCGGAACCGGTACGGATTGATTTTCACCAACGGTCCCGTGCCGGAAATTTTTGTCACGGCCTCGTTCAGCGCATCGGTGTTCTGCGCCCCGCCGAACAGCTTTAAATTGCCCAGAAACTGCCCTTTATAAACGGGCGTATACGGCGCAACGAGCATCAAGCTCATCGTTTCGCCGTGCGAATTAAAACGCAACAGGCGGTCTTCCTCATAGAAAAAAACACCGTCTTTATCGGCGTAAAGAGCGCTGTACCCCGTGGCGTCGGGAGCGGTGTAGCGCAGGAAATCGCCGCATATCGCTTTCAGCAGGATATCGGCCGCCGTCGCGGGCGGGACGTCGTTCGGTTCATAGAAAACGCCCGTCACCTGCCGGACGCCGGCGGAACGCAAAGCCGCTACGTCGTCGTCCGTCAGAATATGACCGGCCGCCAGCGTTTTCCCTCTGCACTCCACCGGCGCGGACAGTTCCACGCCGACGGCTTCAAACATTTGAAAAACGCCGACTTTCATTTGGCCTCCGTTTATTTTTCGAAGCTTTGGATCTGCAACAGAACATCCGACGGGATATTTACGGGCTTGACCGTGTCCTTCAACAACGTTTTGAAGTTCGCCTTAAAGTCGTAACCGAAATTCGTATCCGTTTCGGCCAACGGCGAACGCCCTTGAATTTTAACCCTGAAATTCAAAATGCCGTTCATCGGTCCTTCAATGGCGAGACCGAGTTTTTTGACGATCACGTTTTTAAGGAATTCCGTTTCTTTGGGCGCCATGCTCCGTCTGACGTCGGCGGAGGGCATGAAATGCAAATCGCCGGGCAGTCTGGTTATCAGTTTCGCCGAATCGATGTTCAGCCCTTTTTCGGCAAAAGAAATCGTCCATTCGGAATTCAACGTTCCGGTCGCCGACAACGCCGAAGAACGCAGGTTTTCCGTGATTTCCGTCAGATCCAGCCCGCTTCCTTCCATCATCAGCAAAGACGGCTGGCCGTCGTACGGATAGAAGAACGGACGGATCGTCCTGAACTGACCGCCGGCGTAATGCATACCGAGGTTCAACACCTGAATGCCCCTGTTGGCGATGATGCGGTAATTGGCCTGAACATTGTCGAAAGGAATGCCGGAATAAACCGCACCGGCAAACAGCAGTTGGTTGTCCGGCGTTTCCAAAGGCTTTATCCCCGTCAGGTTCATCAGACCGCTGACGCCGGAAAATTTCACGCCTTTCCATTCGGTCGAGATATTATCCAACAAAACGCGCATCGGTCCGAAAACCTTGTCCCCTTCGATTTTCAGACGCCCTTTTGCCGTAAAGCCGCCGGACGTTTTCGGAGACAGAACGTCTTTGAGGAACGGGGCGATCGTTTCCAGCGGCAACCCGTCTTCGGACAGAATGATTTTCGGAATATTGAAATACATATTCCACGCATGCGACGGCAAATCGAAACTGCCGTCGGCCGTAAACGACGCCTTGCCGTTTTGCAAAACGCCCTGCGCCCCGAAGCCGATTTCGCCGGAACCGCCCATCGGTTTGACGGACACGTCCAAAGCCATCGGCGCGAAAGTGTCGGGCCTTTTCGGCTCCATCATTTGAACTCTGAACCGGCCCGTCGGCAACGTTCCGGACGCGAAGGAGAAATTCCCCTGAAAACCGTTCAGCTTAAAGTTCGAATCGGCGTAAACGGATTGATCGAATTGCATATCCCCGCCGAAAGCGCCCGAAAAAACGTTGGTGCGGACATGGGCTTTGACCATCTTCATCATCACGCCGAACTGCAGCGACGAAACGGGATCGCTCATAAAAACGTTCGCCACGAAATCGGACAACGGCGCATTCAGGAACAGATTACCGCCGTCCGTTTCCAGAAACATCTCTCTCGGGTCGGGATTGATGCTGACGACAACGGGTTTGAAAATCGTAAAACGCCGGTAGGCCGTCGTCAGTTCCGCGTTATCGAAAGCCACGGGCATGGGCGATTTCAGCGCAAACGTGCACTTGGCTTCTTCGCATTTGAAATCCGTTACGGTCTGGATTTTCAGATTGCCGAAAGCGATTTTGCCGTTTTTCAGCATCGCGCTCGAAAGTTTCAGCGGCAAAGTCCCTTCAAATTTCCGGAAAGTCCCGTTGATTTTCAATCCTTCCGATTCGATATCGAAATTCCCGACGAACTTTCCCTTGGCCATTTCTTTGTTTTCGATATTGCGTTCGAAATGCGCGCTGACGTTGAAAGCGTCATTGACGGGAACGACTTCCGTTTTCAGTTTCAACGTTTGATCCGGAGTAACCAACGACAGATCGGCGTTTCCTTTGGTCATCACGCCGGCGGCGAACAGCGTTTCCATCGTCCCTTTCACCGTTCCGATCGGCGTGTCGCCCTTACGGACGCTCCCTTCCGTTATTTTGACGGAGACGGAAGTCCCGTCTTTGTTTTTGGTAAAGTCCGTTTCAGTTTTCAATTGAATCGACGGCGAATCGGAAGACGTTACGATTTTAAAAACCTGTTCCTGCGAAGAATAGGTTCCGGACCCCGAAAACGCGACAACGATATTTTCATCGATCGGATTGCCTTCCTCGTCCGTTTTCGGCTGTTCGGTTTCCCTTTTCAGAACGAACGAAGAGTCCTTGATCGTAATTTTCGGAATAATCAGCTCTTTTCCTTTCTGAACATGGGCTGACGAAGAAATCAGTTGCGGCAGGATGCCCAGAGAGATGCTGTCGTCGTGTCGGACGCCGGAGAGCATGACGCCCGAAAGGGTCAGGCTTTTCAGTTTTCCGTCGTGCAGCAATCCGTAAAGAGAATAATCCAGTTTCATCGAAGAGACGGACAGCGTTCCCGTCGTGTCGGAGATGTTGCCCATTTCCATTTCGGAAATCGAAAGCTGCTTGATTTTGAAACTCTTCAGTTTCATGCCGTTGGCGGCGAAAAGTTCGGGAATCTTTTTTTCGGCCAAAAACGGCAAAGACGCATAAACACCGTAGCAAAGACCGATCAAAACAAGCACCGCGACGCCCAGCTTGACGAATTTGTTTTTCAAAAAAGAACGACTTTTGCTTTTCTTCTCCCCGTCCTTTTCGTCTTTTTTCGGGTCTTTCGCCGAAGCGGGGGATTTTCCGGCCGGTGCGTTTTTATCCGCAGGCTTTTCATTCGGTTTACGGCGGAAACGGGAAACGCCGGACGGCTTGACGTCCGCCGGTTCAGCCGGTTGCGCCGGCGTGGGGGCGGCGGCATCCTCTTCGGGCGGCAAAGGGGGTTCGGTCGGAGACGGAGTGTTTTCCGGACGGGCGGCCGGTTGCGGCGCGACGGGAGGATGCGCGGGAGCGACACCGCCCACTTGCGGAGCGACAGGCATTCCCGTCGGCGCTTTTATCCTTTTGATCAAGGGCGTTTTAACGATTTTTTTGATCGTCGTCTGAACGGGCTTTTTTACGTCTTCGGCCATAAAAAAATTCCTTCCGGTTTAGTTTTTTTTTACCAAATATCCCTAATATTTATTTATCTGTTTTATACGAAAAGAAAAACGATTTCAATGGAAATACAGTCTTTGCCCTCATCTTTTGACGCCGCGGAGTGGTTTTTGAATACCGCTTTGAAGGACGGGGAATATCTTCAACCGATGAAGATGCAATACCTGATGTTTCTGGCGCAGGGGTACTATGCCGCCGTCACTTGCGGCAAGCGTTTCCTGCCCGCCGTTTTCATTGCGACGAAGCGCGGTCCCGTCGAACCGAACAGTTTTCGCTTGTACGCGTCCGGACGTCCGAAAATGGAGCAGATGAAGATGTCGAAAGGGACCGAAAGCTTTTTGGAAACGATATGGCGTCGATTCGGGGCGTATTCCGCGAACGGCCTGTTCAAAATCCTGTCCGAACACGTTCCGTACGCCCACGCCCTCGGCACCGGAACGGACAGCGAGATTTCATTGGAGGAGATGGCGGTCTTTTATGCGGGGAAAGCCGAAAACTCCCCGATCGAAAAATCGTCGGGGTTGACCGGATTGCGCGTCATGCGAACGCAAAGCGGAAAAACCGTAACCGTAAAAAAGTGGATGCCTGCCAAGAAATGACTGGATTGTTTTCTCTTTTGTGTTTATCGTAGTTTATTATTCGTTTTAAAGGAAGACGACCATGGAAGATTTGGAACTCAGAGTTCAGAAATTGGAAAAAAGTTACCGTACGCTCAAAGGGTTTGTCGTCGGATTGACCTGCTTTGCCGTTTTGGCGAGCTTGTCCGGTCTGGTGCGGCTGAACGAAGTCGCGAAAGCCGCCGAAGAAAAGATTGAAACAAAGTACTATTCCGTTCCCAAAGTCATTGAAGCCGAAACCTTCATCCTCAAGGATTCTTTGGGCAATATCCGCGGTGTCTGGACGACGCACCCGAACAAAGGCCGTTCATCCGACGTTACGAACTCCGATCCGTCCAAATTCACGATCACTTCTTTCGCGATGATGCCCATGCCCGATAAAAGCGGGTTGCCACGGCGCACCATGTTGTCGATGGCCGTGGACGACCGCGATGCGTCGCTCGGTCTGACCGACGTCAGCAACGCCAAGATCACCATCGGATCCGACAACGCAATCCGCGCCATTTCGATTTCCGACGAAACCGGCAACAACAACATCCGTCTGGGCATTACGGGCAGCAGCGAAGCTTCCATCGACATGGTCAGCCCCGGCACGGCGGCCGTGGCCATTGACGGCGTCAACAGCACCGTTGACATGACCGGAAACCACGTCGGACTGGCCCTCAAACAAACGTCCGGCGACGGAACGACGATCGTCACGGGAACGACGACGGCTCTGCAGGCGCAGTCCGGCATCGCGTCCCTGACCTTCCTTGATTACATGAACAAGAAAACGATGAACCTTTCGACGACGGACGGTCTGACCGAATTGTTCATGAGCTCTCCTGCCACGAAAGAGGAAAAAACCGTTTCCACCGCAAAAGAGATTTTGGCGGCGGCGCAGACGCCCGTAGCGGAAGAGAAAAAGGAAGAAAAGATTCTGGAAGAAGCGCCGGTAAAGAAAGACGAGGAGCCCGCGAAAAAAGATGAAAGCGCGCCCGTCGATATGAAAAACTACTCGCCCTTCTCAAAATAAAGGATAAAAAGCCGATCCGTTCAGGGTCGGCTTTTTTTATAAGCCATGCGTTCCGTCGTTCTGATATTCCTGTTCGTTTTGACCGCTCTGCCCGTTCGGGCGGACGTTTCTTTCGACAGGAAGGAACTGACCGTCGTCCGGCCCGATCAATCGTCTTTTTCCATGACGGTCGAAGTCGCGGACACGCCGGCGAAACAAGCGCGGGGATTGATGTTCCGGACGGATTTGCCCGACAACGAAGGAATGCTGTTCGATTTCAGAGAACCGCGACCCGTGACCATGTGGATGGCCAACACGCCGTTGTCGTTGGATATGGTTTTCTTTGACAACGCGGGAACGGTCAAAAACATCGTCACGAACACCGTCCCCTTTTCGCGCGAAACGATCCCGTCGGGCTTCAACGCCCGCGGCGTGCTGGAAGTTCGTGCCGGATCAGCCAAAAAGCTCGGCATCGACATCGACGCGAAAATCGTTTTTTCAAAGTGACGGGCTTATCCCCGTTTTGCGTTCTTCGCCATACGTTCCCGTATCCAACCGTCAAGGAACTCCATCTGTTCCTCCGTATGGAACCAGTGTTCGCCGTTTTTCATCACGGTAAGCGTCGCATCGTGTCTTTTCGCGAAAAACGAAACCGTTTCCAACGATATCAACGCGTCTTTTTCCCCGTACAGGATTTCCGTCGGAACGGTCCACACGAGCGGATGTTCCCTGACATAGCGGAGATAGTTCATGGAGAGCCTCTCCCCGAACGGCGTTTCGATCTCTTTCCTTGTTTTCAGTTCCTCTTCGCCGACACCGGCCGCGTCCATCATGCCCGTTATCAGTTTTTCCATATCGACAACGGGGGAAATAAAGAAAGCCCGTTCGATTCTTTCGCCCGACAAGGCGTTCATGACGAAATACGCACCGATACTGTTTGCGATGACGATCAGCCGGTCCGAACGGGCGGCAAGCCGCCGATACTCGGATAAAAGCTCCTCTTTCACCTCCCAGGGCATTTCGCCGCGATAATCCGAACCGACGACGTCGCAATCGGGAAACAGCGCTTTATAACGGTCGGTTTCATCGGCGGAACCGCCTTTTCCGTGAACGTACAGCACCGTTTTTTTCATGGCATATTCCTTCACCGCAAAAAAAAGAATCCCCTCTCGGGGATTCTTTGAGATTGGTAGGTCCTGTCGGACTCGAACCAACGACCAAGGCGTTATGAGCGCCCCGCTCTAACCAACTGAGCTAAGGACCCGCTCATTAAAATAGCCTTTTTTTTTCGACTGTCAACCATTATCCAAGAAAGAACGAAGTTTGCGCGAACGGCTCGGATGTTTGAGTTTGCGCAAAGCTTTCGCTTCGATCTGGCGGATGCGTTCGCGTGTTACGGAGAACTGCTGTCCGACTTCTTCCAACGTGTGATCGGTGTTCATGCCGATACCGAAACGCATTCTCAACACGCGTTCCTCGCGCGGAGTCAGACTGGACAGAACGGCGGTGCACGTCGCGCGCAAGTTCGTTTGAATGGCGGCGTCCAACGGCTGTATGACGTTCCGGTCTTCGATAAAATCGCCCAGATGACTGTCTTCTTCGTCGCCGACGGGCGTTTCCAGACTGATGGGTTCTTTGGCGATTTTCAGAACCTTACGCACTTTTTCAAGCGGCATGGACAGCTTTTCGGCCAATTCTTCCGGCGTCGGTTCGCGTCCGATTTCATGCAAAATCTGCCGGCTGGTCCGAACAAGCTTGTTGATGGTTTCGATCATGTGGACGGGAATACGGATCGTGCGCGCCTGATCCGCAATCGAACGCGTGATCGCCTGACGGATCCACCATGTCGCATAGGTCGAAAACTTATAGCCGCGACGATACTCGAACTTATCGACAGCCTTCATCAGACCGATGTTGCCTTCCTGAATCAGGTCGAGGAACTGCAACCCGCGGTTCGTATATTTTTTCGCGATGGAAATGACCAGACGCAGGTTCGCTTCGATCATTTCCTTTTTGGCGCGGGAAGATTCCTGTTCGCCCTTTTTGACCATCGCGCAAACGCGGCGGTATTCGAAGATGGGCATTCCGATTTCGTCGGACAGTTCGGCGATGGCCGATTGGATGGATTTGATTTCGGCGGCGTGTTTTTCCTTAAAATCGTCCCATCCTTTTCCGGAAACCTTTTCCAACCAACGCGGATCCGTTTCGCCGACTTTGTATGCTTCAAGGAAGTCCTCGCGTTTGATACGGCTGCTCAACGCCAATCGCAACATTTTCCCTTCGAACGAAATCAGGCGACCGTTGTAATCGTTCAGCTGATTGACCAGTTTTTCGATACAGGTCGGATTGAGCTGAACCTCTTCCATTTTGGCGATCAGCTCCTGCTTGATTTTTTCGAATTTCTTTTCGGTCGCGGACGACACGGGCTTTGACGAACGAAGCGCCGACAACCGCTGATCCTGAACTTTTTTCAGTTTCTGGTAGGTTGCCGTGATATCTTCGAATTGTTCGATGATTTTCGGCATCCTGCTTTGTTCGGCCTGAGCGAGGGTCATGGACTTCTTTTTTTCTTCTTCGTCCTCTTCGTCGTCCTCGTCTTCCTCATCGACGACATTTTCTTCATCATCGATGAAATCGTCGTCGATATTGTCATCCGACGGATCGTCGTCGTTATCTTCCTCGTCGTCCGAATCGTCGTTTTCGTCATCGAACGGCAATTCCTCGTCCCCGGTCGGGATTTCCTTTTCGGCGACGGAAAGCATATTGTTGTCGACGACGCTGACCGAGGGAGCCGTCAACGGCGATGCGGGCACGTCGCCGTCGCCGATCGCGGCGTCGGAAGCAATCCCCGTTTCAAGGGCGTCGATATCAATAACGTCGCGCAACAAAATTTTTCCGGAAAGCAAAGAATCGTGCCAACCGGTCAGCGCTTTGATGGTCAGGGCGCTTTCGCACAATCCGCCGATCATCAGATCGCGGCCGGCTTCGATTCGCTTGGCGATGGCGATTTCGCCGTCGCGGGAAAGCAGTTCGACGGCGCCCATTTCGCGCAAATACATTCTGACGGGATCGTCCGTGCGATTGCCGCCTTCGGTTTCGTCGAATTTGAAACCGTCGTCTTCGCGGTCGGATTCGTCTCCCGCGTCGTCGCCCGTTTCTTCGCTTTCGACGATATTGATCCCCAAATCGTTGATGGCGGCCATCACGTCTTCGATTCGTTCGGAAGACTCTTTATCGGGCGGCATGGCGGCGTTCAGGTCGTCAATGGTGATACAACCTTTTTTCTTTCCTTTGTTGATGAGCTTTTTCAAAGAATCGCCCATAGAATCCAGCATCGAATCGTCATTGTTTTCAGCAAATCCGATTTCGTCTTCCGCATTAGTATCCATAGAAAAGAACCTTTATTCAGTTGCGTTTTACGCATACGACAAACGACCGACAGGATCCCGGTCGGATAATCTTGCAAGATTTAAGACCGGACCGTTAATTTGTCAACAATTAAATAAGACCTCTTTTCATTTTATTCAAGGTCTTCGTCCTTTTTCATTTCCAAATACCGTTTCCATAAAGCGGCGGCGGTTTCTTCGTCGGCGCGGGCTATTTCATCGGCCAGACGAGCCAATTCGCTTTGTCTTTCCTTCCGGCGGGCGTATTTCAGACGGGCGAGGATATCGTCCTTCGCGGTCTGGAAATTAAGCGTTTTCGCTTTCAGCATTTCCGTTTCCGCGGCGAAGCGGGCATAAACATCCCCTTCCCCGCTGTTCTTCAGATACTCCGCCAATTCGTCCGCGGTCATGTCCGGATTGTCCGTAACGGCTGTCAGAATCAGCGAAAACAACGCCTTCGTTTTGCCGTCCGCCGGAACATAATCGGCCAGATTTTCGACCAGCTCCGCGGCGACCTGCGGGAAAAGCAGCAGATACGCCGCCAGCATGCGCGTTTCGGCTTTTTCGCCGTCCGGACGGGAAAGGGGCGGCGCGAAAGCCGTCCGCTTTTTTTTGTCTTTGCCGACTTTTCCGGCATAAGGCGCCGTCGCTTTCCACAGCAGGGAACGGAACTCCCTCTCATAAAAGCCGCGCACGCTCTCGTCCCTGATTTTTCCGGCGGTCTCGCGCATATCCCTTTCAAGGGCGGCCTTTCGTTCCGGCGTGTCGAGCGACCGGCCGGCCGTCAGCATGCCCCACAACTGTCCGACCAAAGGACGATGGCTTGTCTGAACGAAATCCTCAAAGGCGGTCCGTCCGCGTTCCGTGATATATTCGTCGGGATCCAGATCGTCGGGAAGAGTCAGGAAACGCAAAGACTTTCCGGGGACCAGCAAAGGCAAAACGCGGTCGGCGGCACGGTTCGCGGCGCGGATGCCGGCCGCATCGCCGTCAAAACAGCAAACAGGTTCGGGGGCGTATTTCCATAACAGTTCGATCTGCCGTTCGGTCATCGCGGTCCCGCACGACGCCACCGCCCGCTCGAATCCGGCCTGATGCAACGAAATGACGTCCATGTAGCCTTCGACGACCATGATCTCGTTTTCTCGCCGCGCTTGTTCGGACGCCAGATGAAGCGCGTACAGATTGTCGCCTTTGGCGAACAGCGGCGTATCGGGCGAATTAAGGTACTTCGGTTCGCCGTCGCCGATGACGCGGCCGCCGAACGCGATGACGCGTCCGCGTTTGTCGCAAATCGGGAACATGACGCGGTTGCGGAAGTAATCGTGCGGCGGTCTGCCGTCTTCCGGATAAGCGACCGCGCCGCACCCGCGGATCAGATCCTCGGCGTATCCTTCCCGCTTAAGCAGGGCAATGGCGGCGTTTCCGGCGGGCGCGTAGCCCAAACGGAAACGTTTGATCGTTTCGTCGCTCAAACCGCGGCGCTGCAGGTAAAACAGCCCTTCGCGGCCCGCGGGCTTATAGAGCTGCTCCTGAAAGAACCGGCACAGCCGTTCCGCGACGTCGTAAAGGGTCGAACGCCGCTTTTCCCGTTCGACGTCGGCGGCGGTCAGCTTCGGCATTTCCATCCCCGCCCGTTCGGCCAGGATTTCGACGGCTTCGACGAACGACACGTTCATCGACTTCATCGTGAACGAAATCGCGTCGCCGTGCTCGCCGCAACCGAAACAATGGTAAAAGTCTTTGTCCTCGCTGACGCAAAACGACGCCGTCTTTTCATGGTGGAAAGGGCAACAGCCCCAATAATCGCGCCCTTTCCGCGTCAGTTTGACGGTCTGACCGACAAGTTCGACAAGGGAAACGCGCGATTTCAGAGTATCCAGAAAATCCGGCGTGATTGTCGGCATGGTTTACGCCGCCGCCAAAACGGCCTTTACGATACCGGACGCCGCGCCGAAATCCATCCGACCGGCATATTTTTCACGCAAAGCCGCCATGACTTTGCCCATATCCTTCAATCCGGCGGCGCCGGTCTCTTTGATAACGGCTTCGACGGCCGCCTTCATTTCGTCCGGAGTCATCTGTTTGGGCAGGAACGACTGGATGATATCGACTTCCTTTTGTTCATTGTCGACCAAATCCTGCCGGCCGCCTTTCTGATACATGGCGATGCTGTCGCGGCGCTGTTTGATCATGGATTGAAGCAGCTGCAGAATGTCGTCGTCGGAGATCTGTCCGTCCTTCGCCGTTCCGCGCGAAGCGATATCGCGATCCTTGACGGCCGCCAAAATCAGACGGACGGTCGAAATTTTCTGCGCGTCGTGCGCCACCATCGCGCTTTTCAAAGCTTCTTTCAACTGTTCACGCATTTTTTAACTCCTCAAAAGCGATTAAAGAAAACCTGCCGTCAATAAAACAACCTTTTTTGATTTTTGGCAAGCCGATTAAGTCTTGAAGAAAAAAAGAACGGCGTTATAATCGGAACGGAAAAGATAAAGCGTCTTCCCCGCAGAAATTTTTCGCGGGGAGGTTGTTTTTGTTTTTTTGAAAGGAAATATTGCCATGCAAAAAGTCCCGATGACGAAACGCGGATGGGAAGAACTCCGCGCGGAGCTGGATGAAAGAAAGAACACGATTCGCCCTCACATCATCGCCGCCATTTCCGAAGCGCGCGAACACGGCGATTTGTCCGAAAACGCCGAATACCACGCCGCCAAAGAGGAACAGGCGAAAAACGAGGGCCGCATCCGTTTGCTTGAAGGAACTCTCGGCGCGGCGGAAGTCATCGACACGTCGACCCTGAAAAGCGACAAAATCGTTTTCGGCGCGACCGTAACGCTGATGGACGAAGACACCGAAGAAGAAATGACTTACCAGATCGTCGGCGAATACGAAGCCGATATCGAAAAGAAAAAAATCTTCATCAATTCGCCGATCGCCCGCGCCCTGATCGGCAAGGAAGAAGGCGACAGCGTCGTCATCGCCCTGCCCAAAGGCACGAAAACGTACGATATAACGGAAGTCAAGTATATCTGATGGCAAACTCCGAACGAAAAGAACTGATTGCGGGTATCGCGGCGTTGTTGTGCGCCGTGTCCGTTTTTTCACTGTTCGGCGGCAGACAGGCCCGCAACACGGGGACTTTCTACACGATCACCGCCCGCTTCAACCAAACGCAGGGCCTTGACATCGGGGCGGACGTCCGTCTGGCCGGCGTTCCCGTCGGTTCCGTCGTCAGACAAGAACTGGATGACGCCTACGGCGTGATCGTCACGCTCAAGCTTCCCGCCTCCGTCGCTTTGCCCGAAGACACCGGCGCGTCGGTGCAAACCAACGGCGTTCTGGGCAAAAAATACATCGAACTGACCCCTGGCGGTTCGGAAGAAACGCTTTCGGACGGCGCTTCGCTCGATTTTACGGAAGATTCGCCGGATCTGAAAAAGCTGATCGACAAAGTGATATCCATTTCCAACTCCGCCAAAGACAAGAAGTAATCTCATGAAAAAAAATCCGATTGAAACGATTCTCGGCGTTTTTGTTATCGTTGTCGCCGTCTGGTTCGCGGTTTACGCCGCCGGCAAGATCGACGCCCGTCCGAAAACGGGATACGCCCTGTCCGCCGTGTTCACGAAATCCGGCGGTATTCAAAGCGGCAACGACGTCCGCATCAACGGCATCAAAGTCGGCACCGTCACCGATGTCGAACTGACGCCCGAATACACGGCGAAAGTCACGATCGGCATTCGCGACGGCGTCGCCATTCCCGCCGATTCCGTCGCCGAAATAGCGTCGGACGGGCTGATGGGCGATCCGATCGTCAGAATCGAACCGGGAAAAGCGCCGGACAGGTTCAAAGACGGCGATGTTTTCGCCAAAACAAAAGATTTCAGGTCGATGGAAGACATTATCGGCGACGTTATTTTTTCCGTTACCGACAAAAAGGACTGATTCATGAAAAAAACGGCTCTGTCTGCTTTATTCGCTCTGGCGGTTTTTCTGCCATCCGCTCGCGCCGCCGATATTTCTTATTCGCAGGTCGTTCTGCGCTGTTTGGACAAGATCACCGGACGATTGAGCACGATGACCGTCAACGTCGGGGACAAGACCGTTTTCGGAGAATTGGACGTGTACGTCCGCGTCTGTTATGCCCGCCCGCCCGAAGAAACGCCGGAAAACGCCGCTTATCTGGACGTCGTCGAAAATAAAATCGAAGGTCAGCTGAAACTGTTTTCCGGATGGATGTTTTCCTCGTCGCCGGCGTTGTCCGCGATGGAGCATCCCGTTTACGACATTTGGGTCCTCCGTTGTCAGGGCGAAGAAATCACGCCGCCGAAACCCGCGCCGCTGGTGCTGGAAAAACCGATCGAGGCCCTTCCCGCCGTGACAAAAGTCAAAATCAAGGTTCTTCCCGAACAGACTACGGAACAAAAGACGGAACCGGACGAATCGAAAAAAGCGCCGGAACGCCGTCCCGAACCGCCGGCGGAGGAACCCGTCGAAGCCCCCGCCGAAGAAACGACGGACGATTCCGCGGATTCTTTTATCGTTCCGGTCCCGATGGAAGATGAAAAGCCCATCGAAACGGAAGAAGAAACCGAAACATGAAATCACGCGAAAAGGGCCTGAAAAGGATATTCAAAGCCTTCGTTTATTCCCTGTCCGGCTTTACCGCCGCTTTTAAGGACGAAGCCGCTTTTCGTCAGGATCTGTTCGTTTTCGTCGTCGGAACGGTCGCCGCGTGCGCGCTTGATTTGTCTTTGATCGAACGCGTTTCACTGATATCCGCGCTTCTCCTGATTTTACTGGCGGAACTGATAAACACAGCGATCGAAGCGGTTATCGACCGCATTTCGGACGAACCGCACGCTTTAAGCAAAAAAGCCAAAGATATCGGCAGTCTGCTCGTTCTGGTATCCTTTATCAACGCAATTTTATGGTGGGGGGCGGTCCTATGGCTTCGGTTCATCTGATGTGCGGGTTCATCGGCTTCGGCAAAACGACGACGGCGCGGAAAATCGCCGCGCAGCACAGCGCCGTTTTGTTGACGCACGACGATTTCATGGTGCGTCTGTACGGACGCGAAAAGGTGCCGGAAAAAATTTTTCGCGACCGATGGCATAAAACGGACGACCTGCTGTGGGACATCGCCGAAAAAATCGTGTGTGCCGGCGGATCCGTCGTTCTCGATTACGGCTTTTGGTCGAAAGGCAGTCGCAAAGCCGCCGTCGAACGTGCCAAACGCTTTTGCGATTCCGTCACTTTCCATCAAGTCGAATGCGATATGGCCGTCGCGCGGAAGCGTCTGATCGAACGGTCGAAAACGGATCCGTCCTCTTTGGACATTTCGGCCGAAACTTTCGACGATTTGGCGGACAGATACGAACCGATCTCGCCGGACGAAGGATTCGACGTCATTTACTATCGCAATATCTGATCGCAAGCGCCGATACGGCCTCGCCCGCCGTCAGCAAAAGAAAGGCGGGGAACACGCCCAGCAGATCGGCGCAACATCCGAACGCCAGAATCAAACCCGCGGCGCCGATCTTTTCGACCGGCGAAAACGCCTGCGCGACAACGGCCCTTTGATACGGCGGCAAAGCGTCCCATTTCAGCCGGTCCTTTTTATCCGCGCCCCCGTCCGCCAACGCCGACGCCGCAAAAACGAACGGAGCGGAAAAACCGTTGACAACGATGGCAGCGACTTTAATCAAAGCGCGAAAAGCCGCAAAATCTCCGCCTTTGCCTTTTCCGACCGTTACGGCGTAACCGGCCGCGCGGCAAAAAACGGAAAACAATGCTGCTCCGTTGACGGCAAAAACCGGTAAAAAAAGCTGAAAAAACAGCCCCGCGACCGCTTTTTCCGCCCGTATGAAAGCCGCATTCGCCATACGGGAGAACCATTCGCCCGCCGATCCGTTGCGGATAATATACCGGACAGCTTCGCGTTCCTGCCTGAAATCTTCCGTCGGCAAAAGGATTTTCCCGCTATAACCGCAAGCGCAAAAGGCGCTGGTAAAAGCAAACACGGCGCCGATCAGCGGCACGAAACGAATAGGGAAAAGACAGAGCAGGAACATCGCGGCGCAAAGCGCCGTCAGCAATCCGATCTGCCGCATCATTTCCATCTGCGACAGGAACTTTTGTTTTTGCTTTACCCGTTGCGCGGCGCCGCCGGCAAACGTTTCAAAAGCCGCCTCTCCCGTTCCGGCGGAAGCTCCGCAAACGACGGCGGCGAAAAAGAGAGTCGCAAAAGACGAAAACGCCCCCGCCGCGACCAATAAAACGTATCCGCTCGCCCGCAAAAGCGCCGATATCATCAAAATCTTTCGCGCTTCGCATATCTTTCCCGATAACAGACGGGAAACAAGCGTTTCCGACAGCATGAACAACAGAAAAAGACAAGATACGACGGTCCGGGACTTTGTCAGGCCGTAAAAATAAATCGCGGCGACGACCGACAAAGGCCGCGCACCGCGACAAAAGGAATCGATTTTCAAAACGACGGAGAAATCAACAGACATCAATCGCGCTGACGTTTAGCCAGCAATGCCGCCCGAACGGGAGTGCCGTTCTGCTGATTTTGAGCTTTCTGCGCAGCGATGTATTTTTCCAACGATTTACGGCGGTTCTCGACGGTCGCGCCTTCCGGCGTGTAATTATCGTCGTACAACGCCGGATTGACATTGGATTTGAAATTCGGTTTGACAGGCTGTTTTTCCTTGGTAAAGCCGTACTTCTTCGGATCGTAGATCATATCGTCCGTCCACGGCAGAAGAACTTCGCGTTTCTGTCCGCGTTCAATGCCGGCAATTTGCGGATCAAGGACGTCCCAGTGCCACTGGTCGTGCGGACATTTCGGCGTCAGGATGAAGTTTTTGAATTCGTTTTTGCCGCCGCCGTGCAACGGGAGTTTGTGGTGAACGTTGTATCCGTTCGGCGTGTATCCCTTTTTCATCAGTTCGATGTCGTTCGGGAGCAGACCGAGCTTTTCGACCAATTCTTTTTCATGATCGTTCGCCAGCATCTTCAGGAAATCGGAACGGATGCCCTGTTTGATCAGTTTGCCGGTTTCGTCACGTTCGCCGTCGAACGCCTTGCGGCGCGCCTTATGCTCTTCGGACGACGGAACGGCGTAAACGACCTTTTTCAGCTTCAATCCGTGTATCGTGTCAAAGTTGAAGTTTCCATTGCGCTGATCTTCGCTGAAAGACCGGCCGAACGCCGCCGGATTGTAAGCCCGCGCCCGCTTGACATGAACGAATTTATCCTGCCCGGCCATATCGCATACTCCTTATCTGCCCTGATTTCTGTTCTTGGCGGCCAGCATGGCGGCGACATCCTTCGCCCGTTTTTCGACGTTGATGTCTTTCGCTTCGTACAGTTTCGGATAGTTTGCGGGATTGACTTTGGACGGATAATCCGGCTTGACGGGCTGATTTTCTTTCGTAAAGCCGTACTTCTTCGGATCGTAGACCATCGCGTCCGTCCACGGCAACATGACTTTGCGGGATTCGCCTTCGCGGATGCCGTCGATTTGCGGATCGAGAACGTCGTGATGCCACTGATCGTGCGGATAAAGCGGCGTCAGAATGAAGTTTTTGAATTCGTTTTTGCCGCCGCCATGCAACGGGAGTTTGTGATGAACGTTATAGCCGTTCGGGACGCGACCTTCCTTCATCATCGCGATATCAGCGTCGCACAGTCCGAGCTCGGTCAATTCCTTGACATGGTCTTTCGCCAGCATTTTAACGAAAGCCGTACGGATACCGTCGCCGTTCGGACGTCCCGTTTCGTCGCGCGTGCCGCCGAATTCTTCGCGTTTGGCTTTTCTCTCGGCGGAAGGAGGCACCGTGTAATCGACTTCGACAAGTTTCAGGCCGTGAATCGTGTCGAAATTAAATTCGCCGTCGCGCTGTTCCTGCGTATAGCGTCCGGGCGCGTGGAAAGCTCCGGCGCCGGCGTTCTGCTGCGGTTTGTTTCTGTTTTTGTCCTTGTCGTTCTTTCCGCCTTTTCCGCCGCGGCGTTTGACGTGAACGAACTTATACGCGGGCTTGTCCGCCTTCTTTTCGGCGGGGAGGTCGGCATGGACCATTCCGCCGGACGGATTGCCGTACATGGCGAAAAGCTTTCCGACTTCGCTTTTGTAAGACGATTCTTTTTTCGCGGGCGCGGAGTCGTTTTTCACCGCGGGACGATCGGCGGGGATGTCCTGATGAACCATTCCGCCGGACGGATTGCCGTACGTCGCAAACAATTCTTTCGCTTTGCTCCACAGGGATTTCTTTTCTTCGGCCATAATCCGGATCCTTTCAAAAAAACTTTACCGATTCATCGGCTCTTGACAAAAATATACAAAAAAATATTTGTCCGGTCCAGAAAAAAAGATACTTCTTCTTTACGTTTTTTTTGATAAATAGACAAATTTCGGATTTACGGCTCTTCTTCGGGCCGCGGTTGGCAACGATAAAAAACCCGATGAGGGATGAAAACGCGGCAGGACCAGTACGAATGACCGTCGTACGCCGGTTCGGAATTTGTTTTGGCGCATTCTTCGCGCGCCATGCGAATCAGCTCGTTTTCGTTGGTGGAAAAACCGTTATAGCAGATCGCCACGCGTTCGGGGGTGGACATCCCGACCGTCGCGGGCGAACCGGCTTCGCGGCGAGCGTCGACAAAGGGCGCGCATCCCGCGGCAAAAACAGTCAGTATCATCAAAAAAAACAAAAAACGACGCATTGTCCGTCCGTCCGAAAACCGATTTTTTTAATAAGCCACATTCCTTTATAAAATGCAAGGGGTTGATTTTCACCCCCTTTGTGTCTATCCTGAACATCATTGTTTGGCGGAAAGGTGCGATTCATGACCGGTGATAAAAGACTGCTTACCCGTTGCGACTTCGACGGACTTGTTTGCGCGACGTTACTGAAGAGCATACGCCTGATCGACGAAGTCCGTTTCGTCCACCCGAAGGACGTGCAGGACGGCCGCATTTCGATCACGGAATCCGACATCACCGCGAACCTTCCTTTCGCCGACGGCGTTTATCTGGCGTTCGACCATCACGACAGCGAATCGGACAGATTGGATCCGCCGCCGAATTTCATTGCGCCGACGGGCGCCCCTTCGGCCGCGCGCGTCATTTACGATTATTTCGGCGGAAAAGACCGTTTCACTTCCGTTTCCGACGATCTGATGACCGCCGTCGATCGCGCCGACAGCGCCGATTACACGCCCGACATGGTCAAAAATCCGACCGGATGGGCTCTGTTCGCTTTCCTGACGGACCCGCGAACGGGGCTCGGCCGGTTTAAAAACTTCCGCCTGTCCTTTTACGATTTCATGAGCAAGATGATCGACTTGCTCCCGACAAAAACGATCGACGAAATCTTGGCAGATCCCGACGTGGCGGAGCGCGCGTCCCTCTATCTCGGGCACCGCGAAAAATTCGAAGAACAACTGCGGCGCTGCTCGACAGTTCACGGACGGATCGTTCACGTGAACTACCGCGACGAGCCGATGATTTTCGCCGGCAACAGGTTTATGGTCTATGCCGTATTCCCCGACGCCGACATTTCCATCCACGAAATATGGGGGAAAAACAAGCGCAACGTCGTGTTCGCCGTCGGAAAGTCCGTTTTCGGGAAAAAATCGAAAATAAATATCGGCGAATTGATGCTGCAGTACGGGGGCGGCGGTCACGCCGACGCCGGAACGTGTCAGGTCCCCACGGCACAGGCCGACCAGATCAGAATGGAAATCCTGACCGTATTGCAACAGTTGGCATAACTTTTTTTAAGAGGCAGATGATTATGGGCGATCGTTTCAGACTGGTAACACGCAGCGACTTTGACGGATTGGTCTGCGCCATTTTACTGAAAGAACTGGATTTGATCGACGATATCAAATTCGTCCATCCGAAAGACGTTCAAGACGGGCTGGTCGATATCGGCAAAGGCGATATCGTTACGAACCTGCCGTATTCCAAAGACGCTTCGTACGTCTTCGATCACCATATCAGCGAATTGGCGCGCGTCGGGAAAAAGAGCAACAGCTATCTCGATCCGTCGGCGCCGTCGGCCGCGCGCGTCATTTACGATACCTTCGGCGGCAAAGACCGTTTCAAAAACATATCCGACGAAATGATGGCCGCCGTCGATAAAGCCGATTCCGCCGCCTACTCTCCCGACGAGATTTTAAATCCGACGCGCTGGACCTTGCTGAACTTCATCATGGATTCTCGAACGGGTCTGGGACGCTTTCACAATTTCAGGATATCCAATTACAGTCTGATGATGAACCTGATCGACTTTTGTCGGGAACACGATCCGGAGGATATTCTGGAAATGCCGGACGTACGCGAACGGGTGGACGTCTATTTTTCGCAACAGGAAAAATTCAAGGAACAACTGCGCGCCAGAACGACGATCCACAAAAATCTGGCTTACATTGATCTTTTGAACGACGAAGTCATTTACGCCGGCAACCGGTTCATGATTTACGCGCTTTACCCCGACATCAACGTGTCGATCCACGCCATGTGGCGCATCAACGGACAAAGGGTCGTTTACGCGGTCGGCAAATCCATTTTCAACAAAACGAACATCGTCAACATCGGCGAACTTCTTTTGCGCTACGGCGGCGGCGGACACGCGAGCGTCGGCACTTGCCAAATCGACCTGCCGGACGCGGCCAGAGTCAAAGACGAGCTGATATCCGTTTTGACGGATTCCCGTTTCAACCCCGCCGAATGATTTTACAACCGCCGCCGTTTATGCGATAATCGTTGCCGTAATGACATTGCAACGGAGGTTCCCATGCGGATGATCGCGTTTTTTCTCATCATATCGTTTTTACCGCTTTATTCCGCGGACGCCGATACTTTTTTTAATGACAGGGAAGCCTTCGTCACGGCAAGGACGACCAAGCTCGGGTATTCGTCGGAAAAAACAACCCGCCCGATCATCAAACGAAAAGTCGTCGCCCGATGCAAACACGGACAAATAAAAATCAACAACGTCTGCGTTCTTTGTTCGGAATTGATGGAAAATTGCGAAACCTGTTCGTCGGGAACGGTTTGCGTCGCTTGCAAAAAGGGATATAAAATCAAAGACGGACTTTGCAAAAAAACGGAATGCTCGTCATCCGAAGAGTGCAAGGACAATCAGATTTGTCAGGAAGAGTTTTGCGTTGATCTGACTTGTTCCGGCGGCCAACTCCCCGTCGGTCATGCTTGTCAAAAACCGGCCGAACCGTCAAATCCGAAATAAGTTTTTCCTCAAACAAAAAAGGCGGCGTTTCCGCCGCCTTTCCTTTTTTTATTTCTTCAAATAATTTCTGTACAGCACTTCGGCGATCTGAACGGCGTTCAGCGCCGCGCCTTTGCGCAGGTTGTCCGACACGCACCAGAAGCTCAAACCGTTGTCGATCGTCGCATCGGAACGGATGCGGGACACGAACACGTCGTCTTCGCCCGCGATTTCGATCTGCGTCGCGTAGCCGCCGTCCGCGCGCGTGTCGATGACCGTCACGCCCGGCGTCTTTTTCAGAATGAAGGTCGCATCCTTGTCGGAAATCTCCTTTTCCGTTTCAATGTTCACGTATTCGCCGTGACCGACGAAGACCGGAACGCGCGCGCAGTTCGCGTGGACTTTGATCGCGGGGTCGAGGATCTTTTTCGTTTCGACCGTCATTTTCCATTCCTCTTTGGTCGCCCCGTCGTCCAAAAACACGTCAATGTGCGGAATGACGTTGAACGCGATCTGCTTCGTGAATTTGTGCTGAGTCTTGGAAATCTCTTCGCCCCAGTAAACGCCTTTAGTCTGTTCGAACAATTCGTCCATCGCTTCCTTGCCGGCGCCCGAAACGGACTGATACGTCGTAACGACGACGCGTTTGATATGGAAGGCCTTGTGCAGCGCGGCGAGCGGCACAACCATCTGGATCGTCGAACAGTTCGGGTTTGCGATGATGTTTTTCTTGGTGTATCCCGCGATGGCGGAGGCGTTGACTTCCGGAACGACGAGCGGAACGTCCGGATCCATGCGCCATTGCGACGAGTTATCAATGACGACGCAACCCGCTTCGCCGATTTTCGGCGCGTACTTCGCGGAAACGGACGCGCCCGCGCTCATCAGAGCGATATCGACGCCGTGAAAGTCGAAATCGGCCAGATTTTTCACTTTCAGCACTTTATCCAAGCCGTACGACACTTCCTTGCCGACGGATTTCGGGGAAGCCAGAGCGATCACTTCATCGGCCGGGAATTGACGTTCGGCCAGAACGGACAGCATTTCGCGGCCGACATTACCCGTCGCGCCGACAACAGCCACTTTTACCATAGGGGAATACTCCAAATCCTTAAAAGAATCACAAAAACCCCGACGCCCCGCTTAAAACGGGCATCGAGGGGATCCGCCCTTTTTCCGGCAAGGACGGAACGAATCCGCCCTGTGCCGGAGCAAGAGGGTATCACAGCTTATTTGGCTTCGTTTTCTTCCTTAATACGAGCCGCTTTGCCGCGCAGGTTGCGGAGGTAATACAACTTCGCGCGGTTGACTTTGCCGCGACGGGTCACTTCGACCTTGGCGACGTTCGGGGAATAGACGGGGAACACGCGTTCGACGCCTTCGCCGAAAGAGATTTTGCGGACGGTGAACGTCGAGTTCAGACCGTCATTCTTGCGGGCGATGCAAACGCCTTCATAGACCTGAATGCGTTCGTGGTCGCCTTCGACGACTTTCGCGGAAACCCGCAGCGTGTCGCCGGCTTTGAATTCCGGGAAATCGGCTTTCGCCAGTTTTTCGGCCTGCTCTTTTTCGAGCGTTTTGATTAAGTTCATAGGTTTACTTCCTCTCGCTTGTTCGCGGTTTCCAGATAAGCTTGCCACAAATCGGGGCGCCGCAGTTTTGTTAATTCCTTCGCCTTGGCCAGACGCCATTCGGCGATTTTTCCGTGATGACCGGACGACAACACCTCCGGTACGGAACGCCCTTGCCATTCGGCGGGGCGCGTGTATTGCGGATATTCCAGCAACCCGTTGCTGAAACTTTCCTCGGTTAAAGACTCCTTCGACCCCATCACGCCGGGCAACAGACGCACGATCGCGTCCAGCATCGCCAGCGCCGCCGGTTCGCCGCCGGACAACACGAAGTCACCCAGACTGACTTCCTCGAACGGATACGCTTCCAACACGCGTTCGTCGATCCCTTCGAACCGCCCGCACAGGAAAGTCGCCTCTCCTTCCGCGGCGATCGTTTCGACCAGACGCTGCGTCATCTGACGCCCGCGCGGCGAAAAGTAGATCAGACGCGTGCCTTCGCGGTAAACGGCATCGATCGCTTTGCCCAGCACGTCGGGCCGCATGATCATGCCGGCTCCCCCGCCGAAAGGCGTGTCGTCGACGGTTTTATGACGGTCGTCCGCGAAATCGCGGATATTCGTCACGTTCAGCCGCCACAGACCTTCCGTCAGAGCCCGTCCCGCCAGAGAACACCCCAGATAGCCGGGGAACATTTCCGGAAAGACGGTCAGCACGTTCGCGGTGAAAAAAGACATCAGACGCCTTCCTTCCCCGCCGGTTTCGAAGCTTCGACATACACGGGCGGCACAACGGTGACAACGCCGTTCGCCACATCGACATCGGGAACGACCGTTTTTGAAAAAGGCAGGAATTCCGCCATGTTTTCGATTTCGATCATGTCGCCGGCGCCGAAATTGTAAACGCCTGCGATCCGTCCCAGAACTTTACCGTCCTCCGTTTTGGCGGTCAGCCCGACCAGATCGGTGATGTAAAATTCGTCCGCGTCCGTTTCGGGAAAAACGCTTCTGTCAACGAACAGCTTTGTCCCGCGAAGGGAATCCGCCGCCGTCCTGTCCGTTATCCCGTCGATCGAAACAAGGAAAAAATCCTTGATCTTCCCGACGATTTTCACGGTGAAAGCCTTTTTTCCCGCGGCGTCCGACAACGCTCCGAACGAAGCGAAATCTTCCGCCTTTTGCGTAAAGCTTCTGACTTTGACCTGCCCGCGAACGCCGTGGGCCGCGGTGATTTCCGCAACACAAACCGGTTTTCGCGTTTCAGTCATGGGTCCAAGGTTCCTTTATCCGGAAATCAGCCTTCGGCGGCCGCCGCTTTTTCGGCCTTGGCTTTGGCGCGTTCCTGCGCTTTTGCCTTCGGGGCGGACTTCTGCGGACGCACGCGGATGGCGGGCTTTTCGCAGATACCGGCCGCGGCCAGCAACTTGGCGACGCGTTCGGTCGGCTGAGCGCCGTTGGCCAGCCAATACTTCACACGATCGGCTTTGACGACGACGCGTTCGGCATGATCGGCGGGCAGCAACGGATTGTAAGATCCGACGCGTTCAATGAAACGACCGTCACGGGGGCAACGCTGATCCGCTACAACGATTTTGTGGAACGGAGCGGCCTTGGCACCGCCGCGGGCGAGTCTGATACGAACTGACATAGTTTATTTACCTCACTTAAAAAACAAAGATACCGTCTGCGTTAAAACGGAAATATCGGCATACCGCCGAAACCGCCGCCGAAGCCCGCGGGCAGACCGCCGAACAGGCCTCTCTTTCCTGCTTTTTTGACCTTTTTCATCATATCGGCGACCTGCTCGTACTGCTTGAGCAAACGGTTGACGTCCTGAACGGACAGACCGCAGCCGCAAGCGATGCGCTTTTTGCGGGAAGCCTTGATGATATCGGGATTACGGCGTTCGACGGGCGTCATGGAAAGAATGATCGCCTCCTGCCGTTTGAAAACTTTGGGATCGATGTTCGCTTCATCGATCTGCTTTTTGAACCGCCCCATCCCCGGCAACAGACCGAGCATGGATTTCAAATCACCCATCTGCTGCATCTGATGCAGCTGCGAAAGCATGTCGTTCAGGTCGAAACGGCCTTCCATCATGCGTTTGGCGACGCGTTCGGCTTCATCCTTGTCCATCTTTTCCGCCGCGGTTTCGACCAGCGACACGACGTCGCCCATGCCGAGGATGCGGCCGGCCAGACGGTCGGGATGGAAAGGCTCGAGCGCTTCGATTTTTTCGCCGGCGCCGAGGAACTTGATCGGACGACCGGTAACGGCTTTCATCGACAGCGCCGCGCCGCCGCGGGAATCACCGTCGATTCGGGTCAGGACGATGCCCGTGACACCGATCTTTTCGTTGAATTCGCGCGCGACGCCGACGGCATCCTGACCCGTCAGCGCGTCAACGACCAGAAGCGTTTCCTTCGGGTTGACGATATTGCGGATCTCGGCGGCCTCCGCCATCATGTCCAGATCGACGGACAAGCGTCCGGCCGTGTCGAGGATAACGACGTCGTAGCCGCCCCTGCGGGCTTCGGCCATCGCGCGGTTCGCGATCGCCGCGGGCTTTTCGCCGACGATGATTGGCAGAACGTCGACACCGATCTGCTTTCCCAACAGCGCCAACTGCTCCTGCGCGGCGGGACGGTAAACGTCCAGCGACGCCATCAGCACACGCTTCTTCTGTTTTTTCAGCGTCAGGGCGAGTTTGGCGGACGTCGTCGTTTTGCCCGACCCCTGCAGACCGACCATCAGAACGGGAACGGGCGGCTGGGCGGCCAGATCGAGTCCCTCGCCTTCCTCTCCGCCAAGCGTTTCGACCAGCGCGTCGTGAACGATCTTGACGACCATCTGCGCGGGCGACACGGATTTGACGACGGCCTGACCGACCGCCCGGCCGCGGACCTTTTCGATGAAGTCGCGGACGACGGGAAGAGCGACGTCGGCTTCGAGCAGAGCGATGCGGATCTCGCGCATCGCCGTATCGACGTCGGATTCGGACAGAGTCCCCCGACCCGACAAGCGGTCAAACACCGCGCCCAGTTTTTCCGTCAACGTGTCAAACATCGTTTTCCTTTCAAAACCTTATACAACAAAAAAGGCGTCTGTGAGCGTATCTTCACCGGCAGACGGACCTCCTTGGAGGCATAAGGCTGACAAGCCTTTCATTATGTTGCGACCGTTATACGCCCGTTTAACGCGGGAGTCAACCGTTTAAAAGCGTTCCGCACGACGGCTTTTTCGTCCGCTCCGTCTTTGCGCTTTGCTTTCGGTCTTCTTTTTGATAAAGTGACGCGTCTTATAACTATAGGGTACAACCATGTCCGTCCGCCTTGTTACTTTCGGATGCCGTCTGAACACTTACGAATCGGCCGCGATCGAAGCTCTGCCCGATTTGCCGGACGATCTGATCGTCGTCAACACCTGCGCCGTGACCGGCGAGGCCGAACGCCAATGCCGGCAGGCGATCCGCAAGCTCCGCCGCGAAAACCCCGATGCTTTTCTGGTCGTCGCCGGATGCGCGGCGCAGGTCCATCCGGAACTGTATGCGCAAATGCCCGAAGTCGACCGCGTCCTCGGCAACCGCGAAAAACTGAAAGCGGAATCGTTCGCCCCCGCCGCCCCGTCCGTTCAGGTCGGCGATATGCAGGCGTCTTTCGAGGAGGACTTCTCCGCCCCCGTTTGCTTTGACGGCCGGTGCCGCGCCTTCATCCGCATCCAGCAGGGGTGCGACAACCGCTGCACTTATTGCATCGTGCCGCAGGCGCGCGGCAAAAGCGTTTACACGGACAAAGCCGCCGTTCTGGAACAGGCGCGCGCCCTTGTCGCAAAAGGATTTACGGAAATCGGGCTGACCGGCGTTGACATCACGGATTATCCGGACTTCGCCGGATTGGTCGGGGCCTTGTGCGAAACGGAGGGATTGAAACGCCTGCGACTCGGTTCCATCGACCCCGCCAGCGTTTCGGACGGCCTGATCCGGCTGTTCGGCGAATCGGACGTGCTGATGCCGCACCTGCACCTGTCCGTCCAGTCGGGCGACGATACCGTTTTAAAGCGCATGGGACGCCGTCATTCGCGCGAAACCGTCCTGACCTTGTGCGAAAAAGTCCGCGCCGTTCGCCCTGACGCCGTGTTCGGCGCTGATTTCATCACGGGTTTCCCGACGGAAACGGACGCGATGTTCGGCAACACCGCCGCGCTGGTCCGCGAAGCCCGTCTGACGCACCTGCACGTCTTTCCGTATTCGGAACGCAGCGGCACGCCCGCCGCCAAGATGCCGCAGGTCCCCGTCCGAGTCCGCCGCGAACGGGCGAAAATCCTGCGCGAAACGGGCGATTCGGTTTTGTCGGCGTACATGGAATCGCGGATCGGACAAACGGCGGTCGTTCTGACGGAAACGGCGGAAAAGGGCTTGTGCGAACATTACTTGAGTGTCAAAATCAACCGGCCTTCGCTCGTCGGGGCTTACGTGCCCGTCCGGCTGACGGGGATTTGTGAAACGGGTGTTTACACGGGGAGCGTTTTATAATGTCCTGGTTTGAAAAGATCAAAAACGGTCTGGCGCGCACGGCTGCGCCTCTGGTCGAAGGAATCGGCGCCATGCTGACGAAGCGCCGTTTGGACAAGGACACGCTGACGGGGCTGGAGGATGTGCTGATCATGGCCGACGTCGGCGCGAAAACGGCGGCGGAGCTGGTCGGCGAACTCGGCCGCGAAAAATTCGGCAAAGACGTCACCGATGGCGAAGTTCGCGCCTTTTTCGCCGACAAAATCGCCGAAAGGCTCGAACCGTACGCGCGCCCGCTCGTTCTTGACGAAACAAAAAAGCCGTTCGTGATTCTGATGGTCGGCGTCAACGGCGCGGGCAAAACGACGACGATCGGCAAAATGGCGAAAAGCTTCCGCGACAAAGGGCTGAAAGTCCGGCTGGCGGCGGCGGATACGTTCCGTGCGGCGGCGGTCGAACAGCTCAAGGTCTGGGGGGAGCGCGCCGGCTGTCCCGTCGTTTCCCGCGAAACGGGGGCGGACGCCGCGGGATTGGTGTTCGACGCCATCACCGAATCGCAAAAAGCGGGTGATGACGTTTTGTTCGTCGACACGGCCGGACGCCTGCAGAACAAGACGGAGCTGATGGACGAACTGAAAAAGATCATCCGCATCGTCAAAAAGAAGATTCCCGACGCGCCGCACGCCTGTCTGCAGGTCCTTGACGCGACGGTCGGGCAAAACGCCCATTCGCAGGTCCGTCTGTTTTCCGAAGCGGCGGATGTTACGGGGCTGGTCGTAACAAAGCTTGACGGTTCGGCGAAGGGCGGCGTCCTGCTGGCTTTGGCCGACGAATTCAAAAAGCCCGTCGTTCTGATCGGCGTCGGCGAAAAAATCGAGGATTTACAGGCCTTCGACGCGAAAGACTACGCCCTTTCGCTGATGGGGATTTCCGACAGGGGGGACAAATGACACCTTCACGCAAATTAGGTTCCGGACTTTATATTTCCGCCGAAAAAGTCGTGCCCGTTTTATTGATGATGCTCCTGTCGTTTTTGAAAACGAGCGGACTGATTTTTTTGGAAACGGGAGCGACCGTCGCTTTTTTGTCGGCGGCGGGCATCGGAGCTTTGCCGGCCCTGATCATGATCGTCGGCGTTTTAAGCGCGGGCTTATTTCCCCTTTTGCTCCGTTCGCGGAAAAAAAGCGCCTTTCTGCCCCCGCTTTTGATCGCGGCTTCGGCGTTTATTGTTCCGGCGATTCTGTCTTCGCCGTTTTATTCGGCCTCGGAAACGGCTTTTGCGGCAATGACGATCGCCGCCCTGCTTCGTCCGGCGACGGAAGCCGTCTTTATCATGACCGCTTACCGGTTCGGATTGTTCAACGGATATTCCAAGCCCCTGATCGCCGTTCTGGCGACGGATATTTTTGCCGCGTTTCTGTCGGCCGGCGCCGTACGGGCTTTCGCCGGCACTTTGTCGCCGCTCGGAATGACGCTGACAGCCGGCGTTTTGATGGCGGGAGTTCCTTTCGTTATCACCGTCCTGATGAAGAACGGATCGCTTTCGCAAACCGACGAAACTCTGCTGAACACGCCGGAAACGCATGGCGGACGGGCGGCGAACCAACATAAAAAAGCGGCGCTGTTTTTCGCCGCCGCCGGCGTTCTGGCTTTTTCGGCAAGCGTTTTCGATTTTTCCTTTTTGTTTTCCGCCATTGAAAAAACGGGCGGCGATGCAACCCGTTTGACGATCGTTTTCGCCGATTTGTTCGCCGCCGTCGGCATTGTGTCGTTTTTGACGGTCTGCGCCGCCGTATCGCGCAAAACGACGGCTTTCCCGCTGTTGTTCATCGCGCCGGCCGCCATGATTGCCGCCGCCGCGGGGGAAGCCGAAGGCCTGTTTGCCGCAATCCTGTTCGCCCGCGCGGCTTTCATGGTCGTCGCCCGCGTCAGCAAGGAAGCGATCTTCCTCGTCATTCCGAAAGCGCTGACCGTTCCCGTCGGATACAAAGCCGTTTTTTGGCGCAAAGTCCTTGCCGAACCGGTCGGGACCGTTGCGGCGGGAATTATTCTGTACCGGATGATGGAAGGCGACGCGACGACGCGGTCGCTGAATATCCTGCTGGCGTCGAGCGGCATCATCGCGTTCGTTTTGTTCCACACGTTGCGGCAAGTCTATGTCACGACGGTCCTGCACAATCTCCGCTCCTTCCTGTGGCGCGGAGGATTGCTGTTGATGACGGGACACCGGTTGGGGCTTTATTTGAAAAGCAAACTGGCCTCTTCGGATCCGGACGAAGCGATTTACGCCCTGCGCGTGATGGAGGAAGCGTTGAGTCCCGCCCTCGCGCCCGCTTTGATCGATGCGTTGAAAAATCCGTCCGACGCGGTGCGGATATTCGCCTTACGCCGGATAGCGGCTTTGGACCTGCGCGGCGCTCTGCCCGACGTCATTGATTGCGCCGAAAGCGGTTTTTCGCCCGAAGTCACACAGGAAGGCTGGAAAACGGCGTGCCTGATCGGAACGTCGAAAACGCGCGAGGAAGCGACCGAAAAGCTGAACGATCCCGTTGCGGGCGTCGGCGCGCTGATCGGATTGCTTTCCGTCGGTCGGGAAGGCGTTTTTTCCGCCATTGACAAAACGGCGCAACTGATCGCGTCGAATTATCCGTCCGACCGGATGTTTGCCGCGAAAGCTTTGGGCGAAGCCGGCAACGCGGCGTTTTACAATCCGTTACTGACACTTTTGAACGATGAGGACGGCGACGTGTGCCGCGAAGCCGTCATTGCCGCCGGAAAGATCAAAGAACCGCGCCTCCTGCCCGCTTTGATGGACGCGTTCCGCTTTCCCGATTTGCGCGAAGACGGCGTTACCGCTCTGCTGGCTTACGGCGAAACGGCGTTCCCCGAAATCGAAAGGGTTTTGTTTTCGACGGATTATCCCGTCCAGTTCCGGTTTTTGCTGGCCAACCTTCTCCGCCACATTCCGACGGACGCCTGCCGCGCGTTCGCGTTCGACTGTCTTGCCGTTCCCGACCGGCGCGTCCGCTTCGCCCTGACCAAAACGCTTGTTTCGCTCGGTTTCAAAGCGCACGGAAAACAAATCAACCAAATCCGGTTGATGCTGTACGACGAAATCGAAACGGCGACGATGCGATTGGCCGCCATAGAAAAACTTGAAAAACATCCCGACGAATCCGTGCGGGAACCGCTTGGCGTTCTGACGGCGGCCCTTTATAACGAAATAGCCTATGCCAAAGAACGCATTTTGCTGTTGCTGGCGTTGCTTCAGCCGTCCGCGGCGCTGTCCGGACTGGTCGGCCGGTACGCGGCTTTGTCCGAAAAAGAACGGGCCGAAAGTTCCGATATCGTCGGGAAAATCCTGTCCGGAGAATTGCGCAAATTGTGTCTGCCGCTGTTTGAGCAAACCGGCGTTTCGGAAAAGCTGACGAATCTGCGTCCGCATTTCTATCCGCCGATGATGACCGTTTCCGGATACGCCCGAGCCGTTGCCGGATTGGACGGAGACGGCGTTTGGGATTGGACGCGCGCCGCCGCTTTGTATGTTCTCGGTTTTGTCGGTGAAAAAGCCGACGTCGATGTCGCCGTTCCGTTGCTGACGCATCAAAACGCCATCGTGCGCGAAACGGCCGTTTGGCTGCTGGGACGCCTGTTGCCGCCGGACGAAGCGTCCCGTTTGCTGACGGGATGCGTTTTCGACCCGTCGCCCGCCGTGGCCCGCATGGCGATGTTCGTTTCGGATTCCGCTTCTCTTTCCTCTGTTTAAGGAGATTAAAAATGCAATTGACCCTTGAAAAAGTGCTTGTGTTAAAAAAAGTCCCCCTGTTTTCGGGCATTCCCGAAACGGTGTTGTCGGAAATCGTCGCCGCCTGCGAAGAAACGGCGGCGCTGATGGGATCGGATATCGTGCGCGAAGGCGAAATGTGGAGCGATATGTACATCATTCTGCACGGTCAGGTCCGTCTGCACAAACAGGGAAAAACCTTCGGCGAACGCGCCTCCTTCGACGAATTCGGCGAACTGTCCGCGCTTGACCCCGCGCCGGCGGAAGTTACGGTCACGGCGCTGGAAGACACGACGATGTTCAAATTGTCCGGAACGGCGCTGTACGCGTTGATGAACGAACACAAATCGCTGGAGCGCAGTATCGTTTCGTCGCTTTCCCGCCGCATTCGGGAAATGCGGGCCGCGCAATTCGCCGCCCTGTTAAAAAAAGAGGAAGATTAATCTTCCTCTTTTTTCTGAACATGACTTCCGGAAGACTGGGAAATGATCAGTTCCGTGATTTTCACATTGATTATCTGATCTTCGCCGACAACGATTTCGCCGCGCGCGATCGGAATGTTGTTCGCCAGAACCGTCACGGGATCGTTGATATGCTGGCTCAATTCGATGACGGCGCCGCGCCCGAGCTTCAACAGCTGAAAAACTCGCAACAGCGACCGGCCGAGAATAACGTCGATATCGACATCGACTTCCATCAGCGCTTCGTTGCCGAACACGCGATGAAGCACCGTTTTCTTCAAATCTTCGACGGTATCCGCCATCATAATCCTCCGTGCGTTGTGAAATCAAAGGCCGCCGCCATCAAATCCGCAGTATAAGCTTGCTTGGGCTTTTTAAATATAACCTTATTTTTTCCCGATTCAACGATTTTCCCGTTTCTCATCACGTAAACGACGTCGGCGATCGACCGGACGGCGCGCATATCGTGACTGATAAACAGGTACGCCATGCCGTAGCGGCGCTGCAGATCCTGAAGCAAAAAGAGAATCTGTCCCTGAACGGAAACGTCCAAAGCGCTGGTCGGTTCATCCAGGATGATCAAATCGGGACGCAACACCAACGTGCGGGCGATCGCGATTCTTTGCCGCTGACCGCCCGAAAAAGCGTGCGGATAACGTTCCAGGACGCTTTCGTCCAATCCGACGTCGCGCAAAGCCTGAACGATATAAACGTGCCGTTCGGCGGCTTTCAGATGCGGTGCGTGAATTTCCAATCCTTCGCCGATGATCTGTTCGACCGTCATGCGCGGGGAAAGAGAAGCGAACGGATCCTGAAAAACGATTTGGATCCGTCGGCGAAGAGCGCGCATTTCCGCCCCTTTGACGGTTGACAGATCGCGTCCGTCAAACGTGATTTTCCCGCTGTAATCGACCAGCTTAAGAAGAGCCTGGCTCAACGTGGATTTTCCCGACCCGCTTTCGCCGACCAAAGCGACGGTCTGCCCCTTGCGAACGGCTAAATCAACACCGGCCACCGCGTAAAAGTACGCTTCCGGTTTGCCGAAAAAGCTTTCCCTGACGACGAACGGCACGACAACGTTTTCCGCCGATAAAAGCACCGGCGCCGCATCGTCCGTACGGGCGGGGAACGGCGGAGGGACGGCGTTGACCAGCGTTTTCGTGTACGGATGTTCCGGACGGATGAAAATATCGGTGACGGTTCCCGTTTCGACGATTTGACCGCCTTTCATCACGCAAACGCGGTCGGCGATTTTCCTGACAAGGTTCAAATCGTGGGAAATGAACAAAACGGACAACTTCAGCGTATGTTTCAAAAACCGTAAAAGCTCGATGATTTGGGCCTGTATCGTTACATCCAGCGCGGTCGTCGGTTCGTCGGCGATCAGCAATCCGGGATTGTTCGCCAGCGCTTGCGCGATCATGACGCGCTGCCTCTCCCCGCCCGACAAGCGGTGCGGCAAATCGTCAAGCCGCGCCGCGGCGTCGCGAAAACCGACCGATTCCAGCAACGAAACCGTTTTTTCATAAAGCTCCGCGGACGATACCCGATGGTGGAGCGTTATGGCTTCGGCGACCTGATCCCCGATGGAATGCAACGGGTTCAGCGACGTCATCGGTTCCTGAAAAACCATTGATATCTCCGCCCCGCGGATTTCGCGCAACCGGTTGTCGTCGACCGCATTCAGGTCTTCACCGTTCCAAAGGACGCGCCCGCTCGTTTCCGCCCCTTGCACCAGACGTAAAACGGACAAGGCGGTCATCGTTTTTCCCGACCCGCTTTCGCCGACCAAAGCGACGCATTCCCCTTTTTCGATTCCGAAGGAAACGTCGTCAACGACCTTTTTGTTCCCGAAGGAAACGGAAAGATTTTCGATTTGAAGCATCATGGATTTTTCCTCGGGTCAAAAGCGTCGCGAACGGCTTCGCCGATAAAGACCAGAATCGTCAGCAAAAACGCCAGCGACAAGAAAGCCGTTCCCGCCAACCACGGCGCCTGCAGATTTTCCTTTCCCTGCCGGACGAGTTCGCCCAGAGACGGCGATCCGGGCGGCAATCCGAAGCCGAGGAAATCCAGCGCCGTCAGCGACACGACGGCCCCCGACAGAATGAAAGGCAAATACGTCAGCGTCGCGACCATCGCGTTCGGAAAAACGTGGCGGAACATGATGCGCACGGGCGACGCCCCCAACGCGTGGGCAGCCTTGACATAATCGAAATTGCGGGCGCGCAGGAACTCGGCGCGGACGACCGGCACCAGCGCCGTCCATGAAAACAGCAGCATCACGAACAACAACGGCCAGAACCCCGGCGTAATGACGCTCGACACGACGATCAGGACGAACAACTGCGGCAGAGATCCCCAGATTTCCATAAACCGCTGTCCGATCAGGTCCGTCTTGCCGCCGAAATAGCCCTGAACGGCACCGACGACGATTCCGACGACGCTCGACAACACGGTCAGCATCAAACCGAACAACAGGGAAAAACGGACGCCGTAGATCAAACGCGCGGCGACATCGCGTCCAAGATCATCCGTTCCCAGCCTGTTTTTGGCGCTCGGCGGCGCGGGGGCCGGAACGGGCAGATCATAAACGATCGTGTCGTACGAATACGGAATCGGCGGCATGATGATAAAGCCTTTAGCCCGTATCAAATCCCGTACGGCGGGATCGGTGTAATCGGCCGGCGTGTCGAATTCGCCGCCGAAAAAAGTTTCGGGATAAGTCCTGACGACGGGGAAATACCAGTGTCCGTCAAATCTGACGATAATCGGTTTGTCGTTGGCGATGAACTCCGCGCCGAGGGAAAGGATAAAAACGGACAGGAACACCCAAAAAGCCCTGTAACCGCGCTTGTTCGCTTTAAATTTCCGCCATTTTTCAAGCGTTCCGGGATTAATTTTCATACCGCCCTCCGAAATCGATGCGCGG
>DGGW01000009.1:46564-48763 GCA_002393065.1 Alphaproteobacteria bacterium UBA3864
AAGCCGGTACGTCAGATCGCAAATCAGGTTCAGAACCAATCCGAGCAAAGCGAAAATATACAACGTGCCGAAAATGACCGGATAATCGCGGGTCATCACCGCTTCGAACCCCAAAAGCCCGATGCCGTCCAACGAAAAGACGACTTCGATCAGCACGGATCCCGTGAACAGCATGCCGATCAGAACGGCGGGGAAACCGGCAATCACGATCAGCATGGCGTTGCGGAAGACATGACCGTACAAAATCCCGTTTTTATCGGCGCCTTTCGCCCGCGCGGTCAAAACGTACTGTTTCGAAATCTCCTCTAAAAAAGAGTTCTTCGTCAGCATCGTCAATCCGGCGAATCCCCCCGCGACCATCGCCGAAACGGGCATGACCAAATGCATGAAATAGTCTTTCACTTTGGCGGGGAAACTCAAATCCGCCCAATCGTCGCTCGTCAGCCCGCGCAAAGGGAACCAGGCGAAATAACGCCCGCCGCAGAACAAAACGATCAACGCCATCGCGAAAACGAAAGCCGGAACGGCGTACCCGATAAAGATGCCCCACCCCGTCAACGCGTCGAAACGCGAACCGTCGCGAACGGCTTTGGCGATCCCCAAAGGAACGGACACCAGATAAATGATCAGCGTCGTCCATACGCCCAGCGAAACCGAAACGGGCATTTTTTCAGCGATCAGACCGATAACGGACTTATCGCGGTAAAAACTCTTGCCGAAATCGAACTTCAGATAGTTCTTCATCATCGAAACGAACCGTTCGCCGAGCGGCTTATCAAAGCCGAAACGCTGTTCGAGTTCTTTGATCAGCTTCGGGTCGAGACCTTGCGCGCCGCGATATTTGGACGACACGGAAGCGACGGTTTTTCCGGCATCGCCGCCCGCCGTTCCGGAAATCCGCGCCGTCGTTTGCGCGTCTGCGGAACGGAGCTTGGTCGCCATATATTCGACAGGTCCTCCCGGCGCCAGCTGAACGAAAAGGAAATTCACCAGCATGATCCCGAACAGGGTCACGGGGATCAGCGCCAAACGGCGAAGAACATAGCGCATCATCGGAACGCCTCCTTCAACCTTTCCAAAACGGTCGGACGATTTTGCTCTTTTTGGATCCGGACGCGGATATCGTTCAGGACTTTTTCCTTGTCCGCGTCCACCCACCACGTCATCAGTTGGACGCCTTTCATCGGTTGCGCGTCGGGGATTCCGAACTTGTCGCGGTAAACAAGCCTGTTGACGGGCAAATACCAATGCGGCACGACATAATGCCCGTACAGCAACACGCGATCAAGCGCCCTTGTCGCGGCGATAAGCTTCTTGCGGTCGGACGCTTCGACGATTTTTTCGATCAACGCGTCGACGACGGGATCTTTGATGCCGGCATAATTCTGCGATCCGGCCGCGTCCGCCGCCTCCGATCCCCAGAAATAGCGCTGTTCGTTCCCCGGCGAAGTGGATTGTCCCCAGATCGCGACGATCATATCATAGTCAAATGCCGTTTCGCGGTTGCGGTATTGAGTCGAATCCACGGCGCGAACGGTCGCGACGACGCCCGCTTTTTTCAGATTTTGAACGAAGGGGAGCGTGATGCGTTCCCATGCGCCCGAAGACGCGGAATCCAACAGGATCTCGAAACGGAACGGTTCGCCTTTTTCATTGACGAGCGTTCCGTTTTTCACCGTCCATCCCGCTTGTTTGAACAAAGCGAACGCCTGCCGCAGCTGCGGGCGGATGCGCCCCGTCCCGTCCGTTTCGGGAACGGAGAAAGGCGTCGTAAACACGGCTTCGGGCAACTTGTCCCGATACGGTTCCAGCAACTCGAGCTCGGCGGAAGAAGGGACGCCTTTCGCCGCCAGTTCCGAATTGTCGAAATAGCTTTTCGTACGCGTGTACTGCCCCGAAAAAAGATTCTTGTTCGACCATTCGAAATCAAAGAGCAAAGCAACGGCTTCCCGCACGCGGGGATCGGCGAAAACGGGACGGCGCGTGTTAAAAACGAACCCCTGCATTCCGGACGGAAGACCGTGCGGAAAAGTCCCTTTCACAAGCCCCCTGTCCAAATCCGCGTCGCGGTAAGCCGACTGCCATTTCTTCGCCTCGTTTTCGACGCGCAGGTCGTAAGCGCCCGCTTTGAGCGCCTCGACGGCAACCGTCGCGTCCCGATAATAGTCGTAGCGGATCTTGTCAAAATTATATTGCCCC
>DGGW01000009.1:48811-52121 GCA_002393065.1 Alphaproteobacteria bacterium UBA3864
CCCCGCCGCTACAGGCAAATCTTTGGCCCACCAGTCGGGATTGCGCTCGTACTCGACAAACCGCCCCGGTTCGAAATCGCCGATAACGTAAGCGCCGCTGCCGACCGGCGGTTCAAGGACGGTTTCTTCGAAATCCCGATCCTCCCAATAATGCTTCGGCAAAACGGGCATTTGTCCCAAGATCAGCGGCAATTCGCGGTTATCGCCCGGATTGAACACGAAAACGACGCGGTTCGTCCGTTCGGCGATGACTTCCCTGACGCCGCCGTAATAGTAGCGGAACATCGGCAAGCCCTTTTCCCGCAAGATATTGAACGAAAAAACGATGTCTTCCGCCGTAACGGGACGTCCGTCCGAAAAGCGGGCTTTTTTATTCAGATTGAACGCGACCCAGGAACGGTCTTTGGGCATTTCTATCGTTTCGGCGATCAGCCCGTATTCGGAAAAAGGCTCGTCGGCGGATTCGACCGTCAGCGTATCGTAGATCATCGACGCGCCGGCCGCGGCCGCCCCGCGGATCACATACGGATTGAACGTGTCGAACGTTCCGAACGCCGCCATTTTCAACATCCCGCCTTTCGGCGCGTTCGGATTGACGTAGTCGAAATTCTTAAAATTCCATCCGTAGCGGGGCAAACCGTGCATCGCTATGCCGCGCGCGGCCGGCGCCGTGTAATCCGCCGCCGCATCGACCGCAAAAAAGAACAAAAGCGCCATCGTCCGTAAAAAGAATTTCATGCTCCGCCCGTCAAACAAATTTCTTCATCCATTTCAGTCCTTGCGCCGTTGTCAGACGCGGCGTGTACGAACAGCCGATCTTGTCGGCGAAAGCGTGGTTTTCCAAAACGGAAAGGACGTATCCGTAATTGATTTCCCCGTTATCGGGTTCATCGCGCAACGGAACGCCCGCGATACGGACGTGGCAAATCAGCGACGCCAGCGATTCCAGCGTGTTCGAAATACCCCCTTCAACCGTCTGAGCTTCGTAAACGTCGTACAGATATCCGAAAGACTTGTCATCGTCCAGTTCGTCAAGCAGCTGCAGGACTTCAAGCGTCGACGCCGGATAAAAGTCCGGATTTTCGACGGCGTTTTTAAATCCGATCAGGATTTTTATCCCCGCCTGACGGGCGCTCCGTCCGACGGCGTGCAAAGCCGCCGCGAAAGCTTCGCATTCGGCATCGGCGGACGATTCCGCAACGGGCTTTCCCGGAACGTGAATGAACGGGCACTGCAAAAAATCCGCGACGTCGAGCATCCGTTCGAACGCCGCGATAAAATCCTTTTTCCTTTTCGAATCGAAAGCCCAAGCGGCTTTGTCCGCCGGCATGGTCAGCAATGCCGTTTTCAGTCCGTCGTACGCGGCGGCGTCGCCCAATACGCCTAACGGAACGTCTTCGGGAAAAGTGAATTCGGTCGCGGCGAAACCGGCGTCGCGGGCCGCCTTAAAGCGGTCCGGAAAAGGCAGTTCGTTAAACAGACGATCCAAATCGGCACTGAACGTCGCCATCTTTCAAATCCTTTCAGCAATCATTTTCGCCGCGTCGGCGGCCGCGTACAAACGCTTGTGCGGCGACGGTTCGGCGTCGTCCGTCAGCGGACGGGCATAGCCGCCTTCATACAGTTCGCGGTGAAGCAACGCGTGCTTTTTGCCGACGGTCCCTTCGGGCGCGTAAATCAGAACGGGAGCCGCCGCCGCGCACGATTCGGAACACATCGAAACGGAATCGCCGGTAACGACGATATAATCCGCCGTCGCCAAAAAACCGACGTACGGATTTTCACCGCTCGCCCCCCAACCGTAAAAGTATTTCGGATCGGGCAAAGCCTCTTTCAGCGTTTTTTCCTGTTCCGCGCCGGTGCGCCTCGACGTTGTGACCAACAACGAACCGGCCTTGACGCGGGACGCGAAAGCCACCGTTTTCTTTGCCAGATCTTTCGCCATATCGACGGTAAACGGTTTGTCCTTCGTCGCCCCGCCGACGATTAGCGCGACGCGAGGCTTCGGCAAATCGGCGAAACGTTCTTCCCAAACGATCTTTTCCCGTTCCAACCGTTCGGGCGAAATCCTGCCCGGCGCGCCGACAACGCGAAAGACGTTCGGCCGTTTTTCCCTGAAACCGTCATGTTCGGGCAGGACCACGGCGTCATAATCGTCCAACCCGATTCGACCGGGGAACATGATTTGGATGATTTTCGTTTTGCCGCCCGACATTTTCTTGATCAGCCTCAACACCGGCGCGGCGCGGCGTCCCGCAGCGATCGCGTAATCGGGGAACGGCGGCTTCAAAGCGTCCAAACAGCTTTTCCGAACGCCAATTCCCGACGCCCCGCGCAAGAAGTTCGGCAAAAAAATAAGCTTATTGTAGCGGATTTCCTTCTGTTCGACCCTGCCGCCGATCGCATCCGCCAAACCGACGGACTGGCTGTTGTTGCCGGCTCTGTCGTCCGTCAGCACCCATATCGTTTTTTCAATCACGTTCCATCCTCAAACCGTTAATGAAAAACAAACTATTTTAATATAAAGTACTTTGTACAATAAAGGAAGTCGCCTTTGATGGTCAAAAGTTTTTTATTTTTTCTGCTTTTCGCGACCGCCGCGCCGGTTCGGGCGCAAGGGTTGCCGGACACTTACGATCCGCTGGAGGAAAAAGCGAAGGTCGCAGGCGCCTATGTGCCGAATTTTCGCGAAATGATGCGCGACATCGTTTTCGCGTTCGGCGATTTCGCCAAAGCCCGAGATCCCTCTTTCAAAATCCTGATACAAGGCGGTGAATCCCTGTTGCGCCGCGGCACATGGGAAAACGATCTGGACGACTTGCACGCGGCCGAAGCCGCCGGCGTCGTCAACGAAGACGAACGTTATCTTTTGAAACTGTTTTCGCCGGAACACCCGATTCCCGTCAACGCGCCGAACCGGCGTTTCATCAACGCCGTCAAAGGGCTTTTCATGACGAACCTGTACTGCGGCGGCGGACGCGGCAAACCGAACGACATCACGCGTAAAATCGTTTCCGAATACGGATTGAGCGTCATTTCCGTCGAACATTGCGCCGACGAAAAAGAACGACAGGACGCTCTGGTTGCCCTGGCGCGAAAAAAGATTCCCGTTTTCGCCGACACGGAAAAGTTCCCGTCGTTCGATAAAATCGACACGGAAAAGCGCCCTTTCGCCGAACATCACGGCAACGTCGAAACGCTTGACGCCGTGCGCAACGTCCTCGTCCTGACGAACACCCGCGGTTTCAAAGACAAAGACACCATGCTGTCCGAAATCGCCAAAACGAATTACGATCTGGTCGTCATCGAC
>DGGW01000009.1:52173-59652 GCA_002393065.1 Alphaproteobacteria bacterium UBA3864
CCCCTTTTTCCGCAAGGACGAGCCGCTGACCGCGCAGGACGTCAAAGAGCTTCAAACGAAAAAGGTCGGCGCGAAAAGGCTGGTCTTTGCCGTTTTGAACGTATCGACGGCCGAAGACACCCGCAAATACTGGCAGAAAGGATGGAAAATCGGATCGCCGCGCTGGTTGCGCTTCCAATCAAAAGAAAATCCCGCCGGCGTTACGACGGATTATTGGAATTCCGAATGGAAAAGAATCCTCGGCGTCTGGTTCCGCAGCATCATGGATCAAGGCTTCGACGGCGTCATTCTGCAAGGGCTTGACGCTCATAAAATCTACGAACGGATCATCACGATCAATTAAGCCGCCACCGCCAGATCTTCGATAATGAACTGAACGTTGCCTTCGCCGCGGAAAGTGTCCGCCTGCAAATGCCCGACGACATGGAACATCCGCCCCTTCGCGTTCAACAGCGCGGCGCCGATGGCGGAATCGACCGCCCGATACGCGATGGCCCTTACGCTCGTCCGGCCGTTGCGTCCGACAAAACGGCAGGAAACATGGCCTTGTCCGACGGTGCGCGCCGAAGCGACCGCAACGTCCGCCATCGCCAGACGCGGTTCCGGATTGCCTTCGCCGAACGGTTCCATCGCCGTCAGCGTTTGCACCAGATCCCATGTCGCCGCGCCGATATCAATAACGGAATCGACGACATAATCGGCGTTGACGGTTTCCGCCGACGCCTGCGCCGCGAAACGCTTTTCCAAAAAGGCCTTGAATTCGTCCAGTTTGTCGGCTTTGCACGAAAAACCCGCCGCCAAGGTATGGCCGCCGCCCGTCGTCAGGATGCCTTGCTCCTTCGCCGTCAGAACGGCCGCGCCCAAATCGAAGCCCGCCACCGAACGTCCGGAACCGCGCGCTTCGCCGTTTTCGACGGCCGCGACCAGAGCCGGCAGATTGTACCGTTCTTTCAGCCGGCCGGCGATGATTCCGACAATGCCGGGATGCCACCCTTCGCCCGAAGCGAACACAATCGTTTGCGGTTGCGTTTTGGATTCGATCTGCCCGATCGCCTGCTTATAGACATCTTCGCACAGCTCGCGGCGAGCGTCGTTCAGCTTTTCCAGCGACAGCGCGATCTCTTCGGCCTTGACCGCATCGTCTTCGCACAAAAGGCGCGCTCCCAGCGACGATTGACCGATTCGTCCGCACGCGTTCAGACGCGGCCCGAACACAAATCCCAAATGATACGTCGTCGGCGGATACTTGATTTTTGACACGCGCCCCATGGCGGCGATTCCGGCGTTCCCGCCCTGCGCCATACGGTTCAGACCGGCCTTGACGAACAATCGGTTCAGCCCGCGCAACGCGACGACATCGCACACCGTTCCCAAAGCGACCAGATCCAGCCATTGACGCAAATCGGGTTCGGGCCTGTTCGCCGAATACCATTTCTTTTCCCGTAAAACGCGGTTGACCGCGATCAGCACCATAAAAACGACGCCGACGGCCGCCATATTCCGGCACGGATGATCAAGCGGTTCGTCCAGCCTTTTCGGATTGACCAAAGCCGCGACGGCCGGCAAAGAAGCGTCCGGTTCGTGATGGTCGATGACGACGACATCCGTTTTTCCGGCCGCCGCCATCGCGTCGAAAGCCGTCGTGCCGCAATCGACCGTTATGATCAGTCCGACGCCTTGCGCCGCAAAATCCGCGAACGCTTCGGGCGTCGGGCCGTAACCTTCGTCCCGTTCCGGAATCCTGACAAGAACGTCCCTGACACCGACAGCGCGCAAAAATCTGTACATCAAAGAAGACGACGTAGCGCCGTCCACGTCGTAATCGCCGAAGATCGCCGTCTTTTCGCCGTTCATCACGGCGGCGGCGATGCGTTCGGCCGCCGTTCCCGCCTGTTTCAGAATCAACGGATCGGGCAAATGGTTGCGAAAGGTCGGCGTTAAATAAAAATCGACGTTTTCCGGCGCGACGCCCCGTCCCGCCAACAGCCGCGCAACCGTTTCGGACACCGATCCGGTCCTGACGATCGCCGCCACGATATCGTCGGACGTTTCGCGCGCGACCCAGCGTTGCGCCGTCAAAGACTGTTCGACACCCAGAACGGCCGTCACAATCACATCCTTTCGATACGGATCATGCACGGCGTCCGCACGACGCTGTCCGTTTTTTCGATTTTTTCCAAAGCGCGGCGGACGTTCGCCTCCTTCGCGTGATGGAGCGTCATGATCAACGGCACGGTATCGCCCGTCTGTTCGCGTTGAATCATCGACGCGATCGACAGCCCCTCATCGCCGAGTATCCGAGCGATGTCCGCGACGACGCCGGCCTGATCCTTGACTTCGAATCGCAGATAGTATTCGCCTTCTCGTTCGGAAAGCGACACGACGGGCAAAGACTTGACATCCGTCTCCGCCACCGTCAGGAACGGCAGCCCGCGATGTTTCACGGCGTCCGCGATATCGGCGACAACGGCTGAAGCGGTCGGCTTTTCGCCCGCGCCCCGACCGACGAACATCGAATGGCCGACAAAATCGCCTTCCGTGATAACAGCGTTGAACACGCCGTCAACATGCGCTATTTCCGCCGTTTGAGGAATCAGACACGGATAAACGTTCAGTGAAACGCCCTTTTCCGTACGGCGTCCGACACCCAAAAGCTTGATCCGGAAACCGAATTCCTCCGCATACGCGATATCGATATCGGAAATGCGGCGGATGCCTTCGATGCTCAAAGCGTCCAGTCCGATCGGCACGCCGAACGCCAACGCGCCGAGAATACAGATCTTATGCGCCGTGTCGATACCGTCGACGTCGAAACTCGGATCCGCTTCCGCATAGCCGAGACGCTGCGCGTCCGCCAGCACGACGTCAAAAGATTTTCCCGTTTCGCGCATCACGGTCAAAATATAGTTGCAGGTTCCGTTCAGAATACCGTAGATCTCGGACACGTTATTGCCGACCAAGCCTTCGCGCAAAGCTTTGATGATCGGGATACCGCCGGCGACGGCGGCTTCGTACCCCAGAAAAAGCCCTTTTTCCTCGGCGATGCGGCCGATATCGTTCCCGTGATGGGCCAGCATGGCTTTATTGGCGGTAACGAATCCTTTTCCGGCGTTCAGTGCCGCCATACAGACGTCCAGAGCGACGCCGCCGGCCCCGCCGATCAGTTCGACAATCAGATCGACATCGGCTTCGCGCGCCATTTTGACGGCGTCCGGATAATACCGGACCGACGACGGAATGCCGAGTTCGGCGACGCGGCTTTCGCGAACGTCGGACACGGCCGCCAATTCGATCGGCCGTCCCGTTCGTTTGAACAGCAAATCTTTGTTTGTCAAAAGCAATTTGACCACACCGCCGCCGACCGTTCCCAGTCCGGCGACACCGACTTTAAACACGTCCGCCATTATTTGATAACTCCGCCGGAAACATAGAAGATCTCGGCATGCGATCCGATGATTTCACCGTCGGGCGTTCCGGTTTTCGCCCGTCTGGAAATTTTGTTCGCGGGCACGCCCGCCGCAACCAGAGCCGACGAAGTCGTCGCCGCCCGTTTGATCGCTAAGGAAGACTTGCCGTTCGGCGCGTCGTAGCCGACGACCAAAAGATGTCCTTCCGGATTAAAGTCGTATGTCTGCGCCGCTTCCTTGATCGTTTCACCGGCCGACAACGGCAACAGAGCGCTGTTTTTGGAAAAACGGATCAGGCCGAGTCTTTGTCTGCCGGCAACGGCGGGTTTTTGGTTATCCGACGCCAGCGCGGCCGTTTCTTCGCGAATTTCGGAAGGCATTTTCAGAACGATCGGCGCTTCGGCCTCTTCGGCGAAATCGTCCGCCCGCGCTTCGGGGGGCATGATCAGACGGATTTCCTCTTCTTCCTCTTCAATGTCGAGAGGTTCTTTCAAAACGATCTCTTCTTCCTCTTCGATTTCGACGGGTTCCTTGAGGACGATCTCCTCTTCCTCGCCATCGAAAGAAGTTTCCTCCGCCGGCGGGGTCAGCACGACGGGCGAATCATCCAGCTCTTCGGCTTTTCCGCGCAATATGGCGACCTGCGTTTCGGCCGCAGGGGCGGGTTCGTCAATAAGGAGCTCGTCATTTTCAGCAGCCTTCACACGGGCGGCTTCCGCTTCATCGGCCGCTTTTTTCAGCAATTCGGCGGCGCTGGGACCGTTATCGGCGACGGGAGCGGACGGCGCGTCCTTTTCCGTCGCGGTGACTGTTTTTTCTTTGGCCGGTTCGGCCGTTTCGGGCTTTTTATCAATATCCAGACCGACGACTTCGATGGGAACGGTTTCGGACTTGCGCGGTTTGATCACGGCTTCAAGCATTTCCTGTTCGGACTTGAAGACCAGATCGTCCCTGCGGATGTTTTCCTTGACGTCAAGAGGACGGACGTTCGTTTCCGGCGCACGCGTCCGGTCGTTGCGATTGTCGTCGGCCGAAGGGGCGTTCAGCCCGCGGCGCAGCGCGATCTTTTCCTTACTGCCGAAACGTCCGGCGCGTTCGTAAACGACGCCGTCGTCCGCCGTGGCGCGCACGCGGTTGACGGTCACACCGTCGCGGACCATTTCGTCGACCGTGCGGCCGGGCTTGTCGTCGGGAGCATCAGGAACCATATCCGGTTCGGGCAGGACGTATTCATCCTCGTACCCGTAATAGGTTTTTTCGGATCCGTCCGTCGCGCACGCGGTCAACAGCGCCGCTGCGGCAAAAGATATAACGCGAACAACAGACATGCCTTGAAGCTCCCTTAAAAAAAATAGGTATTCCGATATTAGACGACTCGGTTTCGTTTCGCAAGCGTTCTTTATATTTTATCTTTTCAGAAAAATCCTTATCGAATTCTTAAAATTTGCGATAGAATCCAACCCGTTAAAAAATATTTTTTGGACAAAGTGGACAAATTTATTGACAACCTTAAAAATCGACGCTATTCTGTTAAATTAAGGATGAACACATTATATGATTTTGCGGGGCGGATGCTCCGCACGGAAGGCAGGTTTATTATGACACAGCAATTTGATACGGCGCCGCTGCCGAAAGCGACACTGCACGAACATATCGAAGGGACGGTCACGCCGGAACTGGCCGTCAAACTGGCCGCGCGCCACGGGGTATCCCTCCCCGACAACTTTATTATGAAGGAAGGGACTTACGATAAAAAAGATTTCCCGAACGGCCGCTACGCTTATGACGAAAGCGATTTCTGGGCGTTCATCAACACTTACGACAGCGTCGCGGATCTGGTCCGCACGCCGCAGGATTATTACGACGTCGCGAAGGATTATTTGTCCAAAACGGCGGCGCAGGGCGGCGTTTACGCGGAAATGATCCTTTCCCCGATGCACATGGCCGTCGAAATCAACCCCGAAACGGGCAAAAGCGAACTGTCGCCGAAACGCTACGCCGCCATGCTGAACTCGATCACGCAGGCCGCCGCCGACGTCAAGAAGGAAACAGGCCTTGAAACGCGCTTCATCGCGACGGCCGTCCGCAACCTCGGCGCCGAAAACGTCAAGGAAGTCGCCGAATTCGTCCGCGACAACCCGCACCCGATGGTCACGGGCTTCGGCATCGCCGGCAACGAACGCGCCGGCAAGTTCGACGATTTCGCCGAAGCGCTCGACATCGCTAAAAAATCCGGTCTGAAGCTCGCTTTGCACGCCGGCGAGATCTGCGGCCCCGACAGCATCAAGGACGCCGTCCGTCTGGGCGCGTCCCGCATCGGCCACGGCGTTTCCGCCGTTCAGGACCCGCAAGTCATGAAAGATCTGGCGGAAAAAGGCGTCATGGTTGAAGTCTGCCCGACGTCGAACCGCATTCTGGTCAACGAACTTAAGGGCGATCTGGCGAACCATCCGGCCCGCAAGCTTTACGACGCGGGCATCGCGATCTCCCTCAACCCCGACGACGCCGGCATCTTCGGCACGAACACGGGCAAGGAACACCGGATCAGCCAGAAGGAATTCTTTTTCAAAAAGGCCGAAATGTACGACATCACGCTTTGCGCGGTCGAAAAGTCCTTCGCGGACGTCAAGACCCGCAAACAGGTCAAGGAAACCATCTATCAAAAGATGAGCGCCGAAGACCGCAAAGAGATGGCGCAGCTGGCCGCCGACGCCAAAAACCCCGTTCTGAAGGAACGGCTCGAACGCCGCGTCGTCGAAAGCGAAAAGGTCGCCAAGAAAATGGAAATCCAGAAAAAAAAGGCGCAAACCTTTTCCGCGATGAAAACGAACCGTCTGGCCGCGCTGAAAAAGAAAGCTTTTTCCCGCTGACGGGATTTGAATAAAAGAAACGCCGTTTAACCGACGGCGTTTTTTTTGCGCTCCGTCATTAAAAGATGGAAATTCGCCCCCCGTCCTGTTAAATTGAAAAAAAATTCTTACGGGATTTCGTTATGTTGCGACTGCGCCATATTGCCGTTGACACGGGTTCGGAAAACATCGCGTTCATTCATAAACGCTGTCCGGAGCTTCAGCCTTCGGAGCTCAATTCGAAACGCATCGAAATTCACGGCGGTCTTCAGCCGCTGTTTGCCACCGTTTACGCCTGCGGCGACGACAGCGTGATCAAACCGGACGAAATCGGATTGTCGGATCAGGCGTTCCGTCTGATTAACCTGCCCGAAGGATCGGAGCTGGCCGTGTCGCCTGCGCCGCCGCCCGCCAGCATCGAATCGATCCGGCGAAAGATCAACGGCGGCATTTTGAGCTCCAACGAATACCGCGCCATCGTCGACGATCTGGAATCCTACCGCTATTCGCCGACGGAACTGGCGGCGCTGCTGGTGTCGAACGCCAGCTTCATGTCCCCGCAGGAAGTCCTTTCCATGACGGAAGCGCTGTCCGAACGCCGCAAGCCGATGGATTGGGGCATCAATCTGGTCGTGGACGAACATTGCATCGGCGGCTTGCCGGGAAACAGAATCAGCATGATCGTCGCGCCGATCGCGATCGCTTACGGGCTGTGCATGCCCTGCACAATCACGCGCAGCGTCACGTCCTGCTCCAGCACAGCGGACGCCATGGAAGTGCTGACGAACGTCGAACTGACCGAAGAACAGACTTCGGCGCTGGTGAACGCCGTCGGCGGCTGTCTGGTGCTGAACGGCGACAATCTGGCGGCGTCGGCGACGGAAGACCTGCTGATGGGGCTGGAAAAATCGCTCGGCATTTCAACGCCGCAACAAATCGTCGCGTCCATTCTGTCCGGCAAGATCGCGATGGGCATCACGCACCTGTTGATCGACATCCCCGTCGGCAAGACCGCGAAAATCAGAACGATGAGCGAAGCGATGAGCCTGCGCAAACTGTTTGAATACGTCGGCGATATGCTGTCGATGAAAATCGACGTCATCGTTACAGACGGTTCCGAACCGGTCGGCAACGGTATCGGTCCCGTTCTGGAAGCCCGCGACGTGATGAAAGTGCTGCGCTGCCGCGACGACGCGCCGCAGGATCTGCGCGAAAAATCGCTG
>DGGW01000058.1:0-16072 GCA_002393065.1 Alphaproteobacteria bacterium UBA3864
GGTCAGGAGTTCGAATCTCCTCATCTCCACCAATTCAAAGCCTTGTATTTCGTCGATACAAGGCTTTTTTTTGTTTTAAAAACGGATTTTCGATTCTATACTTAAAATCTGACGGGCAGAGAAAGGATTTTAATTATGCGTTTGATATCGGGAGTGACGTTGCTTGTTTTGCTGATGAACGCCGGAACGGTCCAGGCAAAAGAGAATATGGCTCAGGCCGCGGCAAGAATATCCAAAGCCCGTACGAAAATAGCCGAATTGCAAAAAAGCGACCCCAAAGTCGGACAGCCCGCCGTTTCCGTCGAAAATTTGAGCATTGACGATTTTCTGTTGATGGACGCCGTTCCCGAAGGCGTTGACGTTCTGAATGCCGATTCTTTGTATCACGCGGAACAGAATTATAAGAAAATGTCAAAAAAACAGGCTTTGCTCGCCATCCGGATGATGCGCGACAACGGACTGGAATTTGATAAGGATCTGGAAGATAAAATCGAAAAAGATCCGGAGCGTATGTCTGAACTGATGAACGAAACTTTTTCCGCCATGAAGGGCAAAACGGAGTTTTCCGAAAAAGAAAACAAGGCGGCACGCCACAGGGCCATGCGCCGCGCGGAACATTTCCTCGGCATCAAATTCCAATCGTTGCTGGAACGTCAGAAAAAGAAAATGACGGCAAACAATAAATGACTCCCGTTTTTGTTTTGGTCCGGCCCCAATTGGCCGAAAATATCGGAACGGCGGCGCGCGCGATGATGAATTGCACCATAGAGGAAATGCGGATCGTTTCGCCCGACGAAGATCCCCTTTCTTCCCGCGCGTTGGCGGCGTCTTCGGGCGCGGACGAGATTCTTTACAACGCGCGTTGTTTCGATTCCGTCGGCGAAGCCGTCGCCGATCTGCAAACGGTGTATGCGACGACCGGCCGTCCGCGCGATATGGTCAAACCTGTCTTTACGGGCGAAGGGATGGCCGCCGATTTGGTCAAACGTCAAAAAAGCGGGATAAAATGCGGCGTTTTGTTCGGCCCCGAACGGACGGGACTGGAAAACGACGATTTGAACTACGCCGATATCATCGTGAACATCCCGCTGAATCCGAAGCATTGTTCGCTCAATCTGGCGCAGGCCGTTTTGCTGACGGGATACGAGATCTTTCGTTTGAACGATTCGACGCCGGCGGAAACTTTGCCCGTTCCGGCGACTGATTTCGCGGATAAAACCGAAACGGAACACTTTTTTGCGCATTTGGAGGACGAATTGTCCAAAGCCGGCTATTTCCGGTCGCCGGAAAAGCGCCCGCGCATGATCAGGAATTTAAGGAACATCTTTACGCGCGCACGTCTGACGTCGCAGGAAATCCGGACTTTACACGGCGTTATAACGGATTTGACGCGGCGGTGAGCGGAGGACGTCCGTATTTCGCCAAAGCGGCATTCGTATAAGCCGGATCGTCCGTAACTTCCTTGTCGACCCAAGCGGGCGACGGATATTTTTTCGCTACGTCGGCGTTCGGAAACTCTATTTCCAAATAAGCCAATCCGGTCAGCGCGCCGCCGAAAATATCTATTTCTTCGATCAGGCCGTCGGTATTTTTGATTTTGTAGCGGTCTTTCGTTACAACGGTTCCTTCATGTTTTTGCAACAGAAAATCGTATGAAGCGGCGGAAATTTCAAACTCCTCCTCGCGGCGGGAGAGGGGATCGTTTTCCGATAAACGGGCTTTGACGGTCAGAAATTGTTTTTCACCGCCGTTGACGCGCCGGATCCTTATCGTCGGGTCAAAAGAAATATAGGCTTGTTCCAGCGCAGCTTTGTTCGTTTGCGTCAGGTCGTAAGGGATGCGGTCGATCGAAACCAGCCATTTCCGTTCGATTTCAAGATTCATGAACGCCTCTTTTTCGCGGGCCGTTTAGTTGATTTTTTGGCCTTCGGGGAAACTTTTTTCCCTTTTTTCGGCGGCAGGATTTTCTTTTCCGGTTTAGGCGCGTCGGAAGCGCAAACGGAACGTCCGTCGGGCAGGGAAACCATTTCTTCGCCGTAAGGACAAGTGAAACAGCCGCCGTTTTCGCCTTTGTAAGGGGCGTTTTTCGGACAGGCGCGACAAAGCCATTGTCCGTCGGGGCCTTGTTCGACATACGGGCACAGGAAATCGTTTTGCTCGGCCAGACGTTTGCAGATTTCCGTTTGACGTTCCGCCCGCGGATCATCGGGGTATAAGGACGGACAAACGTTCCGAAGAGGGGCTTTTTTACGGAAAGTTTTTTCTTCTTCCACCGGTTTTTGCTTTACGGGACCGCCCGTTTTATAGTCGGCGCCGAGACCGGACACCATGCGGGCGATTTCTTCCCGTTTAACGGCGCGGCCTTTGGGGCCTTTGGCTTTTCCGTCGGTAACGGGAAAAAGGCTTAAGCAAACGGGAAGGTCGTGACTCAACGCCGTGAGCGTTCCTTCCGGACACACAAAGCAGCCGGCCTTTTTTGCCGTTTCGTCAATCATATACGAACCGCGGGGGCAGGAAACGCAAGCCCCGTGTTTTTGACCGGGATAAGGGACTTTTTCGCCGGAAGAACATTTCTCTTTGCGGGAATAGAGCAGACTGTAAACGGTCGGCGATACCGTTTTCGGCACATAGGTGTAACGATACGAAGCTTCCGCGTCGCTCGCGAACGCCAACAAGGCGATAAAGAAAACGGCCGGACGTTTCATAACGCGTCGTCCTCCTGTTTTACCTCCGGTTCGGACCAGGGCAGGTTCAGATTGCAAAATCCTGTCGTTTCAGCGTTCAGACATGCGTTTTTGTATCGGCTGATTTTGACGATGGCGCGGTTTTTAACGGCTTTTTGCAACAGGCGTTTGTTTTCTTTTGTTGTGTAAAACGTCGTTCCGCAGGCTTCGAAAGTCTGATCGCCGCCGCCGATGTTTTCGGCGTATCCGTCGCGCACGTCAAAGGAGCGGTAAAAATCGGACGCAAAAATTTTGACGGCGTACGTTTCGATTTTCGGATCTTTCCGGCCCGTTCCGAATAACAGGTCTTTTTTAAAGCAATCTTCCGGAACGGTTTGATCGCGGACGCTTTTTTTACCTACGGTCGGCTGTCCTTCGCCGGTCAGATCCTTCCAATCGTCAAGCGCTTCGTTCAATTTATATTCCGTCATGATTTGCCGCGCTTTTTCGCGGTCTTTCGGAACGCCGTGGCCGTAAAAGGACATCAGGGCGCGGACAAGGGGATTGTCGCACATCTTCAACCAGTAAAGCGTATCTTTGACGGACGGGCGCATACCGATGCCGTAATAGGACATTTTGACCATTTGACAACGCGCCTGTTTGGACGGTTTTTTCTTTGCGTGGGCTGCTTTTCTGAACCAGCGGACGGCTTTTTCGGAATCGGGATGGGTGCCTTTGCCTTCAAGGATCATGCGGGCGAACCGGTATTGCGATTCCGAATGATCGGCCTGCGCGCCTTTTTTGAACAGAGCGTAGGCCTTTTCGTATTCCGAACGGCGGTAATACAATCGGCCGAGTTCGTTGGCGCAAAAGAAATTCTTTTCGCGTTCGGCGCAGCGTTCGTACCAATAAAAACCTTTAAGATCGTCTTTTTTTACACCGTAACGTCCCGCGGTGTACGCGAATCCCAGCAACGAACAAGCGCGAAGCGTTCCGTTTTCGCATAAGTCCGACAACCGTTCGACGGCTTTATTCGTTTCGCGCGAATAAAGCAGGGCTTCGGCTTCGGAAAAAGCGGTCGTTTGTTTCGCCATTGAAGGAACGGGCAGAAACAATGCCGCCGACAACAGTAAAGCGATTGTTTTCATCGGGCACTCCGTTACGGAATATACCTTAAAAGGAACGACAAGGTAAATGCGGAATTGACATAAAGTCTGAAAAAGTTTCTAATAAAGTATTCACTCTCTTTTTAACACAAGGATGGCGCTGATGAAAAAATTGTTTCTTTCGTGTGTTGCATTGATTGCCGTTACCGCTTGTGCGACCGTTCAAACGGAAAACAAGGATTCCGAAAAACAACAAAAGCCCGCGTGCGGATGCGCTAAACGCGTAAAACGCAACGTCAAACCCGAGCCGGCGCAATACGAAGCGTATGCGCAAAAAGGAACAAGCGAGATTTCCGGCCGCTTGTGCGGGACGGACGTCAACGGAAAAAACAAAATTTGTTTGAGAAAGCAAATGGTCGTTCTGAATCCCGTAACGGATTATTCGACGGAATGGTACGTCCGCTACTGGACGAACAATGAATCGTTGGAAGAAGCGCACGAAATCGCCAAAAAGCACAACAAAATCGTTTATACCGGTAAAAGGGGCGAATTTTCGTTTAAAGAGCTTCCCGCCGGCGAGTATTATATCGGCGGAGCTTTCTGTCCCGGAAACATCAAATTCAAAACGAAACAAGCCGAATACAAATACAGTCGTTACGGCGTTAAAGTGACCATCGGCGAAGGCGAAACGAAGCGTGTCGTTTTGGAAAAAGTCTTCTGACGCGTACAAAAGCCATGAAAGCGGCGTCCGGCGCAGGCGCCGCTTTTTTTTATTCCTAATCTTTTTGACTGGTCGTGCCGAAATAAAGTATAATAAGCGCACTTTTTTATAGTTAAGGAGATGTATGATGAAATCTGTAAAAGGTACGCAAACGGAAAAAAATCTGCTCACGACGTTTGCCGGCGAAGCCCAGGCTCGTCAACGGTATACTTTTTTTGCTTCCGTCGCAAAAAAGGAAGGCTATGAGCAAATCGCCGCCGTTTTTACGGAAACCGCCGAACAGGAAAAAGAACACGGCAAAAAAATGTTTAAGTTTTTAGAGGGCGGAAGCGTCGAAATCACGGCGTCTTATCCGGCCGGCGTTATCGGTAAAACGCTGGAGAATCTGAAAGCCGCCGCCGCCGGCGAAGAGGAAGAATACGCGGACGCTTATCCCCGTTTCGCCGACGTTGCCGACGCCGAAGGTTTCCCCGAAATCGCCGATATGTACCGCAAAATCGCCGTCGCCGAAAAATTCCACTGCGAACGGTATCGCAAACTGGCCGCCAATATCGAAAACGGCGAAGTTTTCGACCGCGTCGGCCCGACCAAGTGGCGTTGCCGCAACTGCGGTTTCGTTTACGAAGGAACGAGCGCGCCCGAAGAATGTCCGGCGTGTCAGCATCCGCGGGCCTATTTTGAAATCGCGGCGGAAAATTACTGATGCTTTCATTTGAAAGGGCGGGGTCTTCGGATCCCGCTTTTTTTTTATAATAAAAACTTGACTTAAAGTTGACTCAAAGAGGTACTCTGTTCTCAACGAACGGAAAAACGGAGGCGCGTGATGGAAGAAAAGGTTTTTTATTATACGTTTAAAAAATTCGGAACGTGGACGGTTTTGAACATTGTTTTGTGCGCAATGCTGGCCTGTGTCCTGTTCCGCTTTCCGTGCATGATTTTTTGCCCCCCGACGCAAATATTGCTGGTGTTGTTCGTTGTTTCCCTGACGGGATGGTTTTGGCGGACTTTCGCCAAACACCGCTTGGCCGTCGTGACCGATGATTATATCAAAATCGACAGCTGCGCCCCCTTGTATTGGAAAGACGTCGAAACTGCCGAAGAACGGGAAGTCTTTTGTTGTCTGAAAAAACGGAAGATCATCGTTCTCGTTCCAAAGGACGGAACGGATTACCGCTATAATTTCCTGCAAAAGCACAACGGAGCGTTCACGCCGTTTTCGATCCCGCTTTACGGTATCGTTTCAAACGCGGACGTTCAGGCTTTGAGCGAAATCGTCGAACAAAAGGTCGGATTGAAAAAACTTTAATTTTCAACGTCTTCCGGAAAAGCGGCAGAAACGAGCTTTTTGCAACCGGTACATGATCTTTTCGTCGGCTTCTTTCGTTTCGTCCGTCGGGACGAAGGACGTGAACGTGCCGTCGGACTGTTTTGCGATCACGGAGGCGTATTCGTCGACAATGCTCTTCATTTCCGTTTTCGGAACGGTGCAAACGACGCTGTAATCCGTTTTTTCTTCGCCGATCGTAACGACGTTGATGAAATTGAAAGAGCAGGACGTTTCGGAACACTTCGCTTCGCCGACGCCCGTTTCTTTTGTTATCGCGCCGATCGTTTCCTTGCTTTTCATTCCGACGCCCGAACAATGACCGTTATGGCAACCGTTGATTGTCAGCAACAGACCGGAAAAAGTGTAGTTTTTCTTATAGTCGTATTCGGATACGGCGGTATCGGCGGATAATTTTTCAAAATCTTCCCACGAAGCGACGGTCTTTGCCGTTTCGAAGGGCAGTGAAAGCGTGAAATCCTCATAGGATAAAACGCATTTTCCGTCTTTCGAGCCTTTGATTTCCGCGTTTTGGGCGAAAAACATGATTTTCCTGTGCGTCTTTTTGGGCGAACAGGTCTGCAACGCGTCCAGAAAATCGGGGGGCAGGCTGTTCATTTCCTGTTTGAATTTTTCTTTTTCCTCCTCCGTCGGCGGGATGGTCGTTTGCTTGCAAACGGAATGCATCAGTTTGTTGTAAACGATATTGAAACGCGTTGCCGTCATCGTCGTTTGGCTTTTATGTTCGGTCTTTTGGCCGTCCTGTTCCTGAACCGTAAATGTTGTTTCGAACGTATCGGTGATCTCTTCGCCGGACTTGTCCCGCATGGCGGCAACGATTTCGTTCCGCATCTTTTCATCGACGGCGCAGTCGTACACGGTTTTGCCGAGCTGCCCCAACTTTCCCGTTACGGAGAAAGCGCATTTGCCGTTTTGATAGCCTTCGATGTCGATGTCAACATCCGGTTTTATGCCCAAAAACGCGCCGACGAACGCGAGGGCGGGATTGTATTTCCCGAAATCCTCGTGATAAGGGGAGCAGTTTTCGACGGCGGAAATCAAAGCGTCGCTGAATTGATAGTTTTCGGTCGCGGACTTTCCGGCGGCGACCAGATCGGACAGGTTCGCGCCGATTTCGAACGACGCGGCGACCGCCGTGTTCACGACGGTCAAACAGAGCAGAGGAAGAAGTTTTTTCATGGAATATCCTTTCGCCGTCGTTCCAAAACGGCAACGGTCGAAATCGGTAGAGAATGCGTCGAAGAAAGGGTGTTAAAGGCCGTTTTTTAAACGACACAGATTTTTCTTCTGCAATCTTTCCAGAAGGGTGTTGTCGATTTCTTTCGTTGCGTCTGATGACATGACCATGAAATTCAATCTTTTCATCATTTCTTCCGGGCTTGCGTTCTTGGTCAAAACGTCGTTTTTCACATACTTGTCAATCGCTTCGGCGTATTCGTCGATGATGCTTTTCATTTCCGTTTTTGGAACGGCGCAGACAAGGCTGTAATCCGTTGTTTTATCATTGATTGTAATGATATTGACGAAATCAAAACTGCACGATGTATCAAAACATTGCGCTTTGCCGAGCCCGGATTGTTTTTTTATTTTATCGCTCCATGATGTTGAAAGTCCCTGTCCGCCGGTAGTGCATTTCCCATTATAACAGGAATATATTTTTTGCAGCAATCCGGAGCCTGTATAATTTTTCATATAATTGTATTTTGATACGGCAGAGTTTTCGGAAAGATTGTCAAAGTCTTCCCACGAAGCGACGGTCTTTATCGATTCGGGCGTCAGAGAAAGGATATAATCTTCGTAGAAAACGATGCATTTTCCATCTTTAAAGCCTTTGATTTCCGCATCTTTATACGTTCCGGACGAACAATTTTTCAACGCTTCCGTAAAACCGGAGGGCAGACGGTTTTCTTCCTCGTTGATTTTTTCTATTTCTTTTTCAATTTCCCGTTCTTCCTCTTCCGTCAGCGGAATGTTTTTTTGTGTGCAGGCGGAGGAATAAAGCATCTTTTCCTGAATGATATCAAACCGGGTGGCCGTCATTGTTACGGAACTTGTGTTTACCGTTGTTTCGTCGGCGTCGTCCGTCGAGTTTGTTATTTCAATGGTTTTTGTGATTTTTTCATTGGACTTGTCTCGCATGGCGGTAAGCAGTTTTTCCCGCATCTTTTGATCAATGGCACAGTCGTACACGGTTTTGCCGAGCTGCCCCAACTTTCCCGTTACGGAGAAAGCGCATTTGCCGTTTTTATAGCCTTCAATATCGATATTGATGGACGGTTTAACCTTTGTGAACGCTTGAATCGTTTCAACAACAAGCGGATTGCTTTTTGTGAAATCCTCATGATAAGAGGAGCAGTTTTCAACGGCGGTAATCAATTCGTCGCTGAAGTTGTAAGTTTCGTCGGCGGCGACCGCCGTGTTCGCGACGGTCAGACAGAGCAGGGGAAAAAGTTTTTTCATGGATGAAATCCTTTTAATACACTGTATCCTATCATTCTAAAATCAAGAAAGAACGCAATCAATAAAAAAGAGGCGGTCTTTTTGTTTCCGTATAACGGTTTTAGAAAAAGCTTGTTATTTTCAGGCTTTGATTTATTTTTTTTACAAGGGAAACTTTGAAAGGGACAACCTATGACAGAAGAAAAAGAAGTTGAAGAAAAACAAGAAAACGGGCAGGCGGAAAAGATATTGAAGCAGACTTCCGTTCCGAAAAAAATCGCTAAAATCTTTTCAATCGTCTGGATTTTGGCGGTCGTTCTGCCCGCCGTGCGGTATGTGTGGTCGCATTCCGCCGCCGTCAAAGAATATGCCGTCGTCAAAGCCGCCGCCGAAGGGAACGCGCTGTTGTTGAGCCAATACGACACGTTTTCCGCCAAACTGCTCAATTCCGTCAATGTTGAAAAATATGCCGCCGACATCAAGATCCCCGACATTAAAATCGAAAAGCTTTCTTTGCCGGAACAGAGCCAAAAAGTTCAAAAAGCCGCCGAAAAATCGAAAAAACTGACGTCCGCTTTGGGAAAATTGGGGGTCAAAGATACGGGCAAGATCGATGATGCCGCCGCGTCTTTGCAGAAGCAGGTCGACAAATTGAACGGTCAGCTGGACGCCGTCGCCGAAAAAGTGAACGGGCAGGTGAAGTCCGCGATGGATAAGACCAAAACGGCGCTGAATAAGAATATTCGCGACGGCTTGAAAAAAGAGGTCGATTCTCTGGCCAAAAGCGAATTGCGCAAACAGATCGGTTTGAACGACGGTGCATACGACAAATTGACAAACGGGCGTTTCGCCTTCGGTTCGCAATCGACGACGGAACTTTACGGCGCCTTGTCGAAAAGTCCGCTGTTTCTGCCGATGATCAAAAAAATCAACGCGTACTGGCGCTACGTCCTTTACGGTCTGTTGGCTTTGGTCGTCATTATCGGCATGATCCCGCCGTTCATCGCGAACAAGATCGCCAAGATCCTTTCGTCCGTTTATACGCAATGCCCGTACTGCAAAAAGGTCTATATCACCAAGCAGAACGCGTTTAATTTCCTTAAACTGTTAAAGATCGTCTGAAACGATCCGCAACGAAAAAGGCCGCTCCGGAGAGCGGCCTTTTTAATCGGTTCGGTTTCAGCGTCCTTCGCGCATTTTCTTCATCAGCGCCACGTTCGGCTGTTTCGCCTGCGCTTTCGCCTGAACGGCTGTCAGAGCCTTTTCCGGAGTCGTGAACTGATAGAACTTGGTCACATCCTTGAACGAGGAAAGACGTTCGGTCGGACGGTTCGTATCGTTCAGCTGCGTCAGGTGTTCTTCGGTCGTCAATTTGTAGTTCGGATCCTGACAGAAAACTTTGTAGCAACGCATCGTCGCGTCGTCGATTTTCGTGCCGCCCATCTGCCACGCGTAGTTCATGCCGCACGCGATCGCGCCCGTGCCGTCGGAACGGATGTTGTCGCCGACCATGACGGCCGTTTTCGGATCTTTGACGCCCATATCATCCAAAATCCGCTGCATGTTTTTCGGATTCGGCTTGTTCGATTTCGGGGGAAGGGTGACGAGCTTGTCGCCCAGAGCCTTGCGGAATTCCTCCGCCGCGCCTTTGACGGGCTTGTGGATCACTTGTCCGTCCTTCAGGTCGGGCAGAACGTACAGACCGTCGATCATGTCGGCGGTGATCCCCATTTTCGCCAGACGGGGAACGCAGACCGATTCGCGTGAATCGGTGTAAAGGACGAGTTTCGCGCCCGACGATTTGATTTTGTTGATCGTTTCGCGCACGCCGGAATACAGTTCGGCTTTGCTCTTGTCCTTGTCCCATTCGTGCAGAATCTTTTCCAGACCTTTTTCCTGTTCGGGGGAGGTCGGCTTCATCGACGGCGTCAGCGCGATGTCCATGCGCAGATCCTTGCCGATATACGGGCCGGATATGTGCTTCATGCTTTCCGGAACATTGTCCAGCATATCCTTTTCCAAATCGGCGCGGTCGCGACCGTACAGCTTCGCCAGCTTGTCCATCGCGGCATCCAAAGCGTTGCCCCACGCGCCGAATTTGTCGGCGATCGTGTTGTCGATGTCGGTAACAACCAAACCTATCGGTTTTTTATCGGTCATAGCGAAAAATCCCTCTTTTTCTTAATTGATCTGATTTGATGATAGCACGGTTTTTTGAAAAATCCACACTTTTTTTTGTCCATAGACAAAATTTACCCGTCGTTTTCATCGGAATCGTCATCATCGTTTTCGGAATCGTCGTCGTCCAGAGGCTTCGGTTTGACGACGGCCTTGACTTTTTTGACGCGGAACCCGTCGGTTTCCAGAATTTCAAGCGTGCATTGCGGGCAATCGACGACGTCGCCCGTTTTCGGTTTCCGGGCAAGCATGGCGAAAACGTATCCGCCGATCGTATCTTCGTCGTGATCCTTGATCGGCAACAGGTCCATGAACTCCATCGCTTCGTCCAGCAGCGCCATGCCGAGAAATTCGTAGGTCCCGTCGGGCAGCTTTGTTTCATAGGCTTCGTCGGTCGTGTCGTGTTCGTCCTGAATGTCGCCGACCAGCTCCTCCAAAACGTCCTCCATCGAAATCAGGCCGGATGTTCCGCCGTATTCGTCCACGACGATCGCCATGTGGATGCGCCGTTTTTTCATCAGATGCAGGATTTCGGAAACGGACATGCTTTCCGGAACGAACAGGACTTCGCGCAACATTTTCGTGATGTCGCGTTCGCCGTTGTTCATCAGCATGTCGCGCAGATGGACCATGCCGACGACGTTGTCCTTGTCTTCGTCGCAAACGGGATAACGGGTGTGATTGGTGTTTTTGACCTCGTCAAAATTCTCGTCGAAAGAGCTTTCCAGATACAAACAGTCCATATCTTGGCGCGGCACCATGATTTCGCGGGCGATCTTGTCGGAAAAATCGACGGCGTTTTTGATGATTTCGCTTTCGGTCTTGTCGATGATGCCGCCGCGTTGGGACGCGCTGGCGATCAGCTTGATCTCCTCTTCCGTTCGGGAGGAGTCGTCGTTGCGGGCGGGTTTCAATCCGAAAATCCGTAAAATGACCAGAACGGCTTTCCCGACGGGATACGTTATCGGACGCAACAGGTGACCGATCAGCAACAACGGTCTGATCGTCAGCAGAACGACGCCTTCCGTTTTTTCATCGGCGATCGCGCGGGGCAGGGCTTCGGCGAAAATCAGGCAGAGCAATTCCGCGATCAGGAACGACGCGGCGAATCCGGCGCCATGCACCAAAAGAGGGTCTTTGACCGACAGTCCGCCGAACAGGGCGCAAACGTACGGCTTCAGCCCGCAGGCGCCGACGCCGCCGATGATCAGGACGCACGCCGTAATCCCGAACGTCGTCGTCGCAAAGACGAAATCCGGTTTTTCCATGGCGGACAAAACGGTTTTGGCCGTTTTATCGCCTTGCGCCTCCAGCTCTTCAAGTCGCGAACGCGGCATTTTTATGAAAGAGCGTTCCGCCGCGACGAAAAACGCGGTCAGAAACATAAAGAAAGCGACGGTAAGAAAACAAATCGTACTACTCATTAACATCCTCTGGAGCAGAGCTTAAATCAAAAACGCATCGGACGGGCGCGTGATCCGACGCCTTTTCCAATGCGCGAAAACCGGCGTCGACGTCGGCGGCGGTCAAGCGGTCGGCAAAATACGGCGATAAAAACAAACGGTCCAAAAAAATGCCGTGATTTTTTTCCCATGCCGAAAAACGGTAATCCCAATACGTGTACAACGGCGAACGGGGCGATTTTTCGCGCAAAGCATCGGTCAGTCCGTTGAAATACAGCGCTTTGAACCGGCTCCTGATTTCCTGAACCGTGAAGGCGGAACCCTTGAACGCGGCGGGATCGTACACGTCGCTGTCAAATTCGATGACGTTGAAATCGCCGCCCAAAACGAAATCAACGCCGTCCGCGACAAGCTTCCTGATACGCCCGTTCAGCGCGTCAAGCCATTTTTCTTTGTAAATCAAGCGTTCTTTGCTTGACGGATCGGACGCCGGCGGTTCGCCGTTCGGAACGTAAACGCAGATGAAACGGCGGCCGTCAAGCTCCGTTTCCAGATAACGCGCCTGTCCGCCGTCGTCGATGTCGAGGGCGTCGGCGACCAAAACGGGCTTTTTCTTTGTCAGAACGGCGACGCCGTTATAGCTTTTCTGTCCTTTGACGGTCGCCGTCCATCCCAGGGATTCGATTTCCGGATACGGAAAAGATTCCGTTTCCGTCTTGATTTCCTGCAAAAAAACGACGTCCGGCGAAAAACGCGTCAAATAATCCGACAAATGCGCCAGCCGCGATTTGACGGAATTGACATTCCAGGAAACAATCGAAAAAGAACCGTTATGGCCGCCGCAATCGGCAGGGGGAGGTTTTGCTGTGTTACTTGAGCCGTCGTTCATGTGATACCTTCTTCCTCACTTATAGCCGAGATGAAAGCGAAAATCCACAGGAAACTTGTTTTTTATCGTTTTTTTTAATAAAATCGGCGAAAGAGAGGATGGCTATGTCCGGACGGTTTCTTTTTTTCGTTCTTTTTGTCGGTTTCGCACTGTGCGGCGGAAAGGCTTTCGCTGCGCCGTCCGCGTCCGTTCTGGTCAATTTGGGCAATATAAAGTATGTTTATGAATCGCCGACCGTCGTTTGCGGATCGAGCCCCGCCGAAGGGTGCACCCGAACGACTTTGGCGATCGCGCATGAGGTCAGGATGACTTCGGACGGGCGGTTGATGGGGCTGAAGCTGACGTTTTCGTTGGCGAAGATCGAAGTCGAGATATCGACGGCCCATCCGAAAGGATCGTGTATGTTCGACGCCGTTTTAAAGCACGAATTGACCCATGTGGCGCTGGCGCGCGCCGTCGTGCGCCGCTATGCCAAAGAAGTGCCGAAAGAGATTTTGGCCCGTTATCAAAGAAGACCGTTCTCTTATAACGACTTATCGAAAGTCATTTCGGTTTATCAGAAAAAAATGAACGACGAGCGCAATCGTCAGGACGCTTTGCTCGATAAAGAGGAAGCGCGCGAACAATTGATGAAAGGCTGTCTGTGAAAATAGCGAGAATCATAGTTTTCCTGTTTGCTTTCGTTGCGTTGCCGATTCGCTCTTCCGCTTTCGGCGCCGCTGAATCCGTGCCGAAAAAAACGTATCAGAACCGCAACAAGGTCTATCAGAAGCGCGTGAAGAACTATCAGCCTAAAAACACGGTGAGGAACAGCAATCTGAAAAAGAAACAGGAGGCTGATCAGGGGCAGGATGCCGCATCGCAGGGAAGCCGGCAGTTTTCCGCGCTGTCGTCGGCGACGCGCATAACGCGCCCGATCGTTTCCGTGAGGAACGCGGATGTTCCCGTCGCTTTCAGCGTCGCCGAAACGCTGCCGTGTTCGTCTTCGGACGGTTGTTTCGTGCCGGCGCAAACCTCCGTAAAGATTCTCTATTCCTGCCAGAAAGGGACCGTTGACGTGTCTTTGCGGGCTGAAGGGGGCGACGCGATCGTTCTGTCTTCCGCGCTCCGGCAGGGGGAATGCCGGTACGATCAGACGTTGAAAAAACAACTCGCCGACCGCAAAATCGCCGAAAAAGCCCGCAAGGCCGCGCTGGATTTCGCTGAAAAAAAGGTCGACGAATTGTTCAGGGAAACCGTTGAAACGGGGACGACGTGCAAGATCCTCGGACAACGGCTCTCTTCGGTCCAGAGCGCCGTCGAACGCTATCAGACCGCCGAAAACGAGCGGTTGAAGCGGGAATACGACGAAAAAGAAAGCGCCAAAGGCGATCCGTGCGCGGAAAAGCCTTGAAAAGCGGACGTTTCATCGCCTAATATGGCGAAAAGCATTTGATTGACGGAGAACGCCCATGTCCCTGGCTCCTTTTGCCACGAAATCCGAAGAAAGCAGAGGTCGTCTGTACCCCGAACGGGAAGCGCCGTACCGCACCTGTTTCCAGCGCGACCGCGACAGGATACTTCATTCCGAAGCGTTCCGCCGTCTGGAATCCAAAACGCAGGTCTTCATCTATCACGAAGGGTCCAGCTTGCGCACCCGTCTGACCCATTCGCTCGAAGTGTCTCAAATTACGCGGTCATTGTGCCGTATGCTGAACCTCAATCCCGATTTGGGCGAAGCGCTGGCTCTGGCGCACGATTTGGGGCACACGCCGTTCGGGCACGCCGGCGAAATGGCGCTGAACGAATGTATGAAGGATTACGGCGGTTTCGACCACAACGCCCACTCGTTAAAGATCGTAACGAAGCTGGAGCAACGCTATCCGCGCTTCGACGGAATCAACCTTTCATGGGAAACTCTGGAAGGTTTGGTCAAGCATAACGGTCCGCTGACGGGGGAGGGTAAACCGCCTTTGCCTTTCGATATTATCGAGTATAGCGAAAAGCAGGACTTGGAACTTGATACTTTCCCGGGGGCAGAGGCGCAGGTAGCGTCTTTAGCCGACGATATCGCCTATTCGAATCACGATACGGACGACGGGCTGAAAACGGGGCTCGTTACCGTCGAACAGTTGCTGACCGTTCCGTTTTTCGAACGCCACTACACCCGCGTCAGGAGCGAGTATCCCGACGTCGAATCGAAACGGGCGGAAGCCGAAACGGTGCGCCGCATGATCAACGACATGATCCTTGACGTCGCCGAAACGTCGAAAAAGGCGCTGACTGAATCGGGGGCTCAAAGCGCCGCGGACGTGCGCGCCTGCGGTCGACCGCTGATTCTATTTTCGGAGGAAATGAAAACGGAAATTCAGAGCTTGAAAGATTTTCTGTTTCCGAATATGTATCGTCACTACAAAATCAACCGCATGACCAGCAAAGGAAAAAGAATCGTGCGCGATCTGTTTTCCCTGTTGTTCGCGGAAATCAACATCCTGCCGCCCGACTGGCAGGCGAAAGCGAAGGCTTGCGCCGACACGCACGACGGCCGGAAAAAGAAAGCGCGGCTCATCGCGGATTTCGTCGCCGGCCTGACCGACGCGTCCGCCATCGAGCTGCATACCCGTTTGTTTGATCCGCAAGTGAGAATTTGACATGAACATTTTTACCGCTATCCGTTCCGAAATTCTGAAATCTTTGAGCGACCTGGTCGCGGAAGGCAAACTGTCCGGGCTGAAAGACACGTCGCGCGTCGTGGCGGAACCGCCGCGCGATGCGGCGCACGGCGACGCGGCGACGAACGCCGCGATGGTTCTGGCGGGGCAGGCGGGAATGAAACCGCGCGATTTTGCCGCAATTCTGGCGGAAAAGCTGAATTCTTTGGAAATCGTGGACAGCGTCGAAGTCGCCGGACCCGGATTTGTGAATATGCGCCTGTCCGACCGTTTTTGGAAAAACAGCCTGTCCGATATTTTGAAGCAGGGCGACCGTTTCGGCGATTCCGACATGGGCAAGGGAAAAAAGAAAAACGTCGAATTTGTTTCTGCGAACCCGACGGGACCGATGCACGTCGGCCACAGTCGCGGCGCCGTTTTCGGGGACGCTCTGGCGGCTTTGCTGCAGAAAGCCGGATACGATGTGACCCGCGAATACTACGTCAACGACGCCGGCGCGCAGGTCGACGTTCTGGCGCGTTCCGTTTATTTACGCTACAAGGAGGCGCTCGGCTTCGATATCGGCGAGATTCCGGAAGGATACTACCCCGGTCTTTATCTGATACCGGTCGGCAAGGCTTTGGCGGAACGCGACGGGCGGAAATGGCTGGACAAGCCGGAAGAGGAGTGGCTGGTGC